>NZ_JBIBCI010000007.1:0-347288 GCF_042901085.1 Streptomyces sp. NPDC012794 | reverse complement strand
GAACCCGTGGAGAAGCGCCTGGTGCGCTACCGCACCGTCGGCGACATGTCCTGCACCGGCGCCGTCGACTCCGACGCGACCACGCTCGACGCCGTCATCGCCGAGATCGCCGTGTCCCGGCTCACCGAGCGGGGCGCGACCCGCGCCGACGACAAGCTGTCCGAGGCCGCGATGGAAGACCGCAAGCGCGAAGGGTACTTCTAACCATGACGACCACCACCGAGCAGCTCAGCGCCACGACGCTGCTGCGCTTCGCCACCGCGGGTTCCGTCGACGACGGCAAGTCCACCCTGGTGGGCCGCCTGCTGCACGACTCCAAGTCGGTCCTGGAGGACCAGCTGGAGGCCGTGGAGCGGGTCTCCGCCGACCGCGGCCAGGACGCCCCCGACCTGGCGCTGCTCACCGACGGCCTGCGGGCCGAGCGGGAACAGGGCATCACCATCGACGTGGCCTACCGCTACTTCGCCACCGCCCGCCGCCGGTTCATCCTCGCCGACACCCCCGGACACGTGCAGTACACCCGGAACATGGTGACCGGCGCCTCCACCGCCGACCTCGCCGTGGTCCTCGTCGACGCCCGCAACGGCGTCATCGAGCAGACCCGCCGCCACGCCGCCGTCGCCGCCCTCCTGCGCGTCCCCCACGTCGTCCTCGCCGTCAACAAGATGGACCTCGTCGAATACCAGGAGACGGTCTTCGCGAAGATCGCCGAGGAGTTCACCGCGTACGCCTCGGAGCTGGGCGTCCCGGAGATCACCGCCATCCCGATCTCGGCCCTGGCCGGCGACAACGTGGTGGAACCCTCGGCGAACATGGACTGGTACGGCGGCCCGACGGTGCTGGAGCACCTGGAGACCGTCCCCGTCAGCCACGACCTCACGGCCTGCCCGGCGCGTTTCCCGGTGCAGTACGTGATCCGGCCGCAGACCGCCGAGCACCCCGACTACCGCGGCTACGCGGGCCAGATCGCCTCCGGCGTCCTGCGCGTCGGCGAGGCCGTCACCGTGCTGCCCTCCGGCCGCACCTCGGTCATCGAAGGCATCGACGCCCTCGGCGAGTCCGTGGACATCGCCTGGTCCCCGCAGTCGGTGACCCTGCGCCTCAAGGACGACATCGACATCTCGCGCGGTGACCTGATCGCACCGTCCGCGAGCGCCCCCGCCACCACCCAGGACGTGGTCGCGACGGTCTGCCACGTGGCCGACCAGCCGCTGGCCGTGGGCGCCCGGGTGCTGCTCAAGCACACGACGCGCACGGTCAAGGCGATCGTCAAGGAGATCCCCTCCCGGCTGACCCTCGACGACCTGTCCCAGCACCCGGACCCGGGGCAGCTCGTGGCCAACGACATCGGCCGGGTCGTCGTCCGTACCGCCGAGCCGCTCGCGCTCGACGCGTACGCCGACTCGCGCCGCACCGGGTCCTTCCTGCTGATCGACCCGGCCGACGGAACGACCCTGGCGGCGGGCATGGCGGGCGAGGCCTTCGCCGCCAAGGCCGAGACCGTGCAGGCGGACGAGGAAGGGTGGGACTTCTAGATCATGTTCGGCGACATCTACTCCACCTTCGCGAAGGAGGGCGGCCGCGTGGGCAGCGGCGTCCTCGGCAGCGGCCAGGGAGGAGTGGCGCGATGTGTGCGATGACCGCACCGCCGTCGGCGTCCCGCCGTCGCGCCCTCACTCCGCACGATCCCTGCCTTCCCTTCCCTCACAGACGAAGACATGCGCCGTAGCCCAGAGACGGCGCATCGAGAGGACGTCCTCCCGTGCCTGCCACCGGTTCCACCCGTAAGACCCTGCGCCGCGGCGTCGTCGCCGCGGCGGCCCTGCCTCTCCTGATCGGCGCGCTCGCCTCCTGCGGCTACGGTTCGCAGGCCGAGACCACGGGCCCGAAGGCGTCCGGCGCCGCCGGTGGCGGCGGCCCGAAGCTCTCCGCCTCCGAAGTCCGCATCGGGTACTTCCCGAACCTGACCCACTCGACCGCCCTGGTCGGCCTCCAGGAAGGCCTGATCGAGAAGGAACTGAACGGCACCAAGGTCAAGCCGCAGTCCTTCAACGCCGGTCCGTCCGAGATCGAAGCCCTCAACGGCGGCTCTCTCGACATCGGTTTCATCGGCCCCTCGCCGGCCATCAACGGCTACGTGAAGTCCAAGGGGCAGAACCTGCGGATCATCTCCGGCTCCACCTCGGGCGGCGTGAAGCTGGTCGTGAACCCGGACAGGATCAAGACCCTGGACGACCTCAAGGGCAAGCGGATCGCCACCCCTCAGAAGGGGAACACGCAGGACGTCGCGTTCCTCAACTGGATCGCGGAGAAGGGCTGGTCGGTCGACCCCGAGTCCGGCAAGGGTGACGTCTCCGTCGTCCGCACGGACAACAAGGTCACCCCGGACGCCTTCAAGCAGGGCTCCATCGACGGCGCCTGGGTGCCGGAGCCGACGGCTTCCAAGCTCGTCTCCGACGGGGGTTCCGTCCTCCTCGAGGAGACCTCCCTGTGGCCCGACAAGAAGTTCGTGATCACGAACGTGATCGTGTCGCAGAAGTTCCTCAAGGAACACCCGGACGTGGTCGAGGCCGTGCTCAGGGGCACGGTGAAGACCAACGAGTGGATCAACGCCAACCCGGAGAAGGCGAAGGCCTCCGCCAACGCCCGGCTGAAGGCGGACAGCGGCAAGGAGCTCGAGGCGAAGGTCCTCGACCCGGCGTGGCAGAGCATCCTCGTCACCGACGACCCGCTGGCGAACACGCTGAAGACGGAGTCGGACTGGGCGGTCAAGGCCAAGCTCCTCGAAAAGCCCGACCTGGCCGGCATCTACGACCTGACGCTCCTGAACAAGGTCCTGAAGGCCGCCGGCAAGCCCGAGGTCCCCGACGCCGGTCTCGGCGCCAAGTAAATCCGTAGTCCAGCAACCCCAGGAGGTGACGACCATGGCCACCACTCTCGCCAAGGCTGCCGAGGGCGCGGTAGCGGAGCAGACGCACGCCACCCGCATCGAGCACGTCTCGAAGTCCTTCTCCGGCCCGGCCGGATCGCAGCTCGTCCTGGACGACATCAGTCTCGATGTCGCTCCCGGAGAGTTCGTCACCCTCCTGGGGGCCTCGGGGTGCGGAAAGTCCACCCTGCTGAACCTGGTCGCGGGTCTGGACAAGCCGTCCGCGGGGTCCATCGAGACCCTCGGACGCCCCGCCCTGATGTTCCAGGAGCACGCCCTCTTCCCCTGGCTCACCGCCGGCAAGAACATCGAACTGGCCCTGCGGCTGCGGGGGGTGGCCAAGGCCGACCGCAAGCCCGAGGCCGAGCGGCTGCTGGAGCTGGTCCGCCTCGGCGGCGCGTACGGCAAGCGCGTCCACGAGCTCTCCGGCGGCATGCGCCAGCGCGTCGCCCTGGCCCGCGCCCTCGCCCAGGACAGCCGGCTGCTGCTGATGGACGAGCCCTTCGCGGCCCTCGACGCCATCACCCGCGACGTCCTGCACGGCGAACTCACCCGCATCTGGGAGGAGACCGGCCTGTCGGTCCTCTTCGTCACCCACAACGTCCGCGAGGCCGTCCGCCTCGCCCAGCGCGTCGTCCTCCTCTCCTCCCGCCCCGGCCGGGTCGCGAAGGAGTGGACCGTCGACATCCCGCAGCCGCGCCGCATCGAGGACGCGGACGTCGCGGAACTGTCCCTCGAGATCACCGAACACCTGCGTGGGGAGATCCGCCGCCATGGCCAGCACTGACACCACTCCGAAGGCCGGGGCCGTCCGGGGCACCCGCGACGACCTGGCCGGCCTGGAGGCCGGACTCGACGCCCTCGACGCGGTCCAGACCCACCGCACCCCGCTGCGCGAGATCCTCACCAAGAAGGTCCTGCCGCCGGTCGTCGCCGTCGCCCTGGTGCTGCTGGTCTGGCAGGTCCTCGTCGCGGCGAAGGTCACCGAGGAGACCAAACTCCCCGCCCTGTCCGCCGTCTGGGACAGCCTGTCCGACATGTGGCTCAAGGGCACGCTCCTCGACGTCATCTGGACCTCCGTCTCCCGCGGCCTGCTCGGCTTCCTCCTCGCGCTGGCCATCGGCACCCCGCTCGGTCTGCTGGTCGCCCGGGTGAAGTTCGTCCGCGCCGCGATCGGCCCGATCCTCCAGGGCCTGCAGTCCCTGCCGTCGGTGGCGTGGGTGCCCCCGGCGGTGCTCTGGTTCGGGCTGAACGACGCCATGATGTACACGGTGATCCTGCTCGGCGCGGTGCCGTCGATCGCCAACGGCCTGGTCTCCGGCATCGACCAGGTCCCCCCGCTGTTCCTGCGGGCCGGCCGCACCCTGGGCGCCACCGGCCTGCGCGGCGCCTGGCACGTGGTCATGCCGGCGGCCCTGCCGGGCTACGTCGCCGGCCTCAAGCAGGGCTGGGCCTTCTCCTGGCGCTCCCTGATGGCCGCCGAGATCATCGCCAGCTCCCCCGACCTCGGCCTGGGCCTCGGCCAGCTCCTGGAGAACGGCCGCAACAACATCGACCTGCCGGGCGTGTTCCTCGCGATCATCCTGATCCTCGTCGTCGGCATCGCCATCGACCTGCTGATCTTCAGCCCGGTCGAGCGGTGGGTGCTGCGCAGCCGCGGCCTGCTGGTCAAGAGCTGAGCCCCGGTCCCATGTCCCGCGCACTTCTGGTGATAGCCCACGGCAGCCGCGATCCGCGGCACGCGGCGACCGTGCACGCCCTCGTCGGGCGGGTCCGGCCGCTGCGGCCGGGGCTCCGGGTGGAGACGGCCTTCCTCGACTTCAATGGGCCGACCGTCTCCCGCTCCCTGGCCTCCTTGTACCTGTCGGGGGTACGCGAGGTCGTGGCCCTGCCGCTGCTGCTGACCCGCGCCTTCCACGCGAAGGCCGACGTCCCGGCGGTCCTGGCGGAGTCCGCCACGCGCCTGCCCGGCCTCTCGGTCCGGTTCGCGGACGTCCTGGGCCCGCACCCCCTCCTGGTGGCCTCCCTCGAGCGCCGCCTGGCCGAGGCCGGCCTCGGCCTCACCCCGGCGGACCGCGCGGCGACCGGCGTCGTCCTCGCGTCCGCCGGATCCACGGACCCGGAGGCGATCGCAGTGATCGCTGAAATCGCGCGGGAGTGGCGGCACACCGGTTGGTGCGCCGTGCGGCCTGCGTTCGCCTCCGCTGCCCTTCCCCGCACCGAGGACGCCGTACGCGCCCTGCGCGCGGAGGGCGTGCGCCGCGTGGCGGTCGCCCCGTACGTCATCGCCCCGGGTTTCCTCCCGGACCGCATCACGGCGGGCGCCGGGGCGGCGGGCGCGGACGTGGTCGCCGGCGTCCTGGGCGCCACCCCGGAACTGGCCCGCCTCCTGCTGCACCGCTACGACACGGCGGCCGGCCGCCGAGCCCCCCTCGCGGCGCTCACCGCCTAGTAGTGCCTCCACGGGGCGCCGCCCCGGCCACTGCCCCCCTCCGTGGCATCGAGCACGGTCGCGGAAGCCGGGTGAGATCCTGCGCGTGTGAACGATCTCGGCGACGAACGCCTGCGCAGCTGGACGATCCGCTTCATGACCCTCCTGGCAGCCGATACCCAGGATCAACTCGCCTGGCTGGGCGAGCGTGAGGAGGACACGAAGGGCGTCGTTGAAGAGGTGGAGCTGCTGTGCCGCGTCTCGGAAGGACTCACGGAGCGCGGAGTCCTCGAGCCCGAGGATCTGCACAGCCTTCGGGCCATCGGGCGTCGCCTCGGCGAGATCGATGCCGGCGGTCGCGTCGGCCCCTGGGACAAGTCCCTGTCCGCAGATCCCGTGTGGGACGACATCCGTTGCCTCGCCCGCCAGTTCCTCCTCACGAGACTGGGCGACTGGCGCCGGCCACTGCCGCCTCCCGTCCGCCCGCACACGGGCGACCGCTGACTGGCGGTGTGCCGACGATCACGGACGGAGCCACAGCGGCCACGACCAGGTGCACCGGGGCAGAATCGACGCCACTGGCACGGCTTGACGGTGTATCACTACGGCTGCCACGACGTCCGCGGCCCCAGGATCGCCGGATCGCGCGCCGGGGCGCCCTGGGCGAGCCCGTGGGCGGGCCCGGCCCCGACCACCTCTGGGTGGATCGGAGCCGGAGGGGATGGCCTCCGAGACGCCGGCCGGCTTTCCGGTCCGCTTCGAGCGGGCGTTGGCGGCGGGCCATTCAGCCGCGGGCGGCGGCCTCGTCGGCCAGGGAGGTCAGGTCGGCGATGGACATCGCGCCCGGGGGAAGGCCCTCGCGGGCGAAGATGTTCGCCGCGTGGCGCAGGACGTCGTTGACCGGGGTGGGCACCCCGTGGAGGCGGCCCAGCAGGGAGATCTCGCCGTTGAGGTAGTCGGCCTCCACCGAGCCGGTGCCCCGGGCCAGGCTCTGCCAGGAGGAGCCGCCGCGCACGCCCGCCGGCGGGTCGGCCTTGCCGTCGCGGGCGGCCGACTGTTCGGCTTCGGTGGCGTAGCCGATGCCCGCCGCGTCGAAGGCGGCCTTGCCCTCGCGGATCGCCCGCAGCAGCAGGGCCGCCTTGGCCGGGTCCGGCTCGGGGCCGGTGGTCGCCTGGATCGCGTTGCCCAGGTTCCCGAGCAGCTTCGCGTACTTCCACCGCATCACGTCCTCGACGACCGGCGCCTCGAAGCCCGCCCCGGCGAGGTCGGCGGCGACGGCCCTGATCCGCGCGTCCGATCCGTCGGCCGCCTTCCCGAGGTGCAGGATGCCGGTGAAGGGGGCGCAGAGGGCCGAGACGACGCCGGGCTCCAGGAAGGTCGCGGGCAGCCAGACGCAGACCCCGTAGACCCGGGAGAACCTGCGCAGAGCGAGCCGTTCGCTCTCGACGCCGTTCTGTGCGCACAGCAGCGGGAGCCGCTGCGCCGCCGTGCCGCCGCCGGCGACCTCCGCGTCGCCCCACGCGTCGAGGGCGGCGATGGCGTCCTGGGTCTTCACCGTCAGCAGCAGTACGTCGTCCGGGCGCAGTTCGCCCAGTTCCGCCGGGCCGGTGGCCACGGGCAGCCGGTGGAGGCGCGTGCCGTCGGCGGTGGTGAGCCGCAGCCCGTCCTTCTTCAGCGCCTCGGCGTGCGCGCCGCGGGCGACGAGGACGACCGCCCGGCCCGATTCCGCGAGGCGTCCGCCGATGGTCGCGCCGACCGCGCCGGCGCCGATGATGATGTAACGCATGCCCAGAGCCTGGCACACCGGTCGCGCACGGCCGCGGTCGGGCCGTGCTGGGTCCCCCGGCGGCTGGTCCCCGAGGGCTTCGGAGCGCGGGGCTTCAGGGGCGGGTCAGCTCCACGAGCTTGACGACGGTGTTCCAGTTGCGGGTGGTGACGTCCAGGCCCTTGACCACGGCGGGCCGGCTGAGGGCCTCGGCCAGTCGGGAGCGGCCGAGGCCCTCGGGCGCGTAGAGGTAGAGGACACGGTCCCCCAGCCGGTACTCCTCGGGGAGGTACGCGGCGTCGTCGAGCGCGGCGAAGCGCTCCGGGCCGGGCTGCTCGGAGAAGAAGGTGGCGTGGAGCTGTCTGCCCTCCAGTTCGGCGGCCGGGAAGGGGCAGGCCGCGGCGACGGCCGCCAGGTGGTCGCCGTCGACGACCAGGCAGGGCACCCGGAACCCGAAGTGGGCCTGGATGGCCGCTTCCAGGTCCCGGGCGAGGACGGCGGGATCGGTCGGCGCGCCGTTGAAGACGGCGTTGCCGCTCTGCAGGTACGTGCGCACGTCGTCGTGGCCGAGGCCCTCCAGCAGGGAGCGCAGCTCCGCCATCGGGACCTTCTTGTTCCCGCCGACGTTGATGCCGCGCAGGAGGGCGGCGTACTTCTTCGTGCTCTTCGGACTCGCCTTCTTCGTCATGGCCGAACACTAGGGCGTGCCTGTGACAGCGCCGCCTCGATGAGGTCGGCGGCCTGCCGGGTGCCGCCCTCGGAGGCCATGCCGGCGCGGAGGGCCTCCGCGCGGACGGCGACTTCGGGGTCGGCGAGCAGGCCGAGGACGGCCTCGCGCAGGGTGGTGGCGTTCGCCTCCTCCATGGGGAGGTGCCGGGCCACGCCGAGGGCGGCCAGCATGTCGGCGTTGCCGAACTGGTCGACGGCCTGGGGCACGGCCACCATCGGGGTCGCGGTGGCGAGGCCTTCCTGGCTGCCGCCGGCACCGGCGTGGGTGATGAAGGCGTCGGCCTGGCGCAGGATGTCCAGCTGCGGAACCCAGCGGTAAACCTCGACGTTGGCGGGGATCTCCCCCAGTTCGGCCTCGTCGGTGAACTTTCCGATCTGGAGGACGACGTGCCAGTCGGGGAGGTCTGCGAAGCCCTCGACGCAGGCGCGGTAGAAGGCGGGCTGCTTCGTGAAGGTGGAGCCGAGGGAGACCAGGAGCACCTTCTTGCCCTCGGCGGAGGCGGGCCGTTCCCACGTGCCCTGGGTTGCGCCGCGGTCGCCCTGGCAGGCGCCGACGAAGGTGTGGACGGTCTCGTCGACCCGGTCGGCGTGCGGCTGGAGGGCGCGGGGGATCAGGACGATGCTGCGGGACGGGCGGCCGACGAAGTGGTCCGGGTCCGCGCCGATGCCGTTCTCGTCGAGCCACGCCCGGAATCGGGCGTAGTACGCCCGCCCGCGCTCGGAGGCGCGCAGTCCGGCGGTCATGGGGGCGGCGACCTCCTCCTCGTAGCCGGTCCAGGCGACCAGGTTCGGGGAGAGGGAGATCGCGGGGACGCCCCAGCGGTGGGCGAGGACGGGTGCCGGGTAGGCGGTGATGTCGTGGAGGACGAGGTCGGGTTCGTCGCCCTCGAAGGCGTCCGCGAGCTGCGGGAGCGCCTGGACGGCGTCGTTCAGGAAGGGCTCGATGTTGTCGATGAGTTCGGTGCCCCAGGCTTCGGGCTCGTCCTCCGTGGGCAGGGTGGACTTCCAGACCACCGGGGTGGCGCCGGTCTCCGCGACCTTGGCGGCGAAGGAGGCGGGGATGGCGTAGCTGACGCGGTGGCCCCTGGCGACGAGTTCCCGGATGACTTCGATGCTGGGGTTCACGTGCCCGGCGGCGGCGATGGAGAACATGGCGATGTGTGCGGGCTTGGCTGAGGTCATGCAGCGAGCTTAACGAGACGAGACGTCTCGTGCAATCAGATGGCGGCCACCCGGATCCTCCTGGCCGAAACGATCTGATGGCTCGTTCCGTCTCCCACCGGGGGCTCCAGGGCGCGGAATGCGAGACTGGGGCGACCCACGGTGATCACGACGACCCCGCGAAGGACGAGACGAACGCATGGACGAGGCGCGGGCCAGGGACGTACTGGCGGAGGCGGGACTGACGGGCGCGGGGGCGGACCGCCCGGAGCTGCTCGCCTTCGGCGAGAACGCCGTCTTCGCGGCCGGCGGCCTCGTGGTCAAGGTGGGCCGCGAGGCGGGACTGCTGGAACGGGCCGAGCGGGAACTGGCCGTCGCGGGCTGGCTCGCCGACGCCGGGATCCCGGCGGTCCGGGCAGCGGAACCGAAGCCCCGGCTGGTGGGCGGGCACCCGCTGACCCTGTGGCACCGGCTCCCGGAACCGGTCCGCCCGGCGGGCCCCGAGGACCTCGCGGCCCTGCTGCGGCCGCTGCACGCGCTGCCCGCGCCCTCCTTCGCCCTGCCCGCGCGGGACCTGCTGGGCGGGGTCGAGCGGTGGCTCCGGCTGGCCGGCGCGGCCGTCGACCCCGAGGACGCGGCCTACCTGCGCGCCCGGCGCGACGCCTACGCGGGCGAGGTCGCAGCACTCGCCCCGCACCTGCCGCCCGGCCCCATCCACGGCGACGCCCTGCCCCGCAACGTCCACGTGGGCCCGGACGGGCCGGTCCTGGTGGACCTGGAGACCGTCTCGGCGGACCTGCGGGAACACGACCTGGTGGTGATGGCCCTGTCCCGCGACCGCTACGGGCTGCCCGCCGCCTCCTACGAGGCCTTCACGGCCGCGTACGGATGGGACGTACGGGAGTGGGAGGGCTGCGCCGTCCTTCGCGGCGCCCGCGAGACGGCGAGCTGCGCCTGGGTCGCCCAGCACGCGCCGTCCAACCCCAAGGCCGTGGCCGAGTTCCGCCGCCGCGTGGCCTCCCTGCGCGACGGCGACACGGAAGCCCGCTGGCACTCCTTCTAGCCCGGGGATCATCACCCCCGGCGGGCACCAGGCCCTGCCGGCGGCATCGCACCAGGGGGAGTCGGTGTCATTCGGCCATCATGAAGCGTCTCTATGGCCCCGTGCGGTTACTGCGCGATCGCGTGGCGGATGCCCGTTGCCCTTGGCGCGGCGACGGCGACGGCGACGGCGACGGGAGGCAAGAGCCGGTGGACGCCAGGGACGCCGTACGACTGGTGGGACGCCGGACGGCGCTGCGGTACGCGCCGGCGGGATTCGGCCGCCACCATGGCGGCCTGTTCGGGTAACGGCGGCTCCACCAGCGTCAAGTTCCGGACTCTTGGGACGTTCCTCGAAGGCAGCTGGGAGTTCCGGGCCGAGAACGGCTCCGGGGCTCGGATCGCGGTGTCCAGGGAAGGCGACTGGCTGATGAGGGGAGGCGGAGCGGACCCGTGGCCGAGGGAGGGCACCTGGTCCCTCGACGACTATGCGGAGGAAGGCCGGACCCGGGTGGTCACCTGTACCCGGGTGAAGACCGCCGAGGCTCCCTGACCGGCCCGGAACGACGCCGCCCGACGCCGCCCGGAGAAAATCCCCCGATGCGTACCGCCCCCACCCGGGACAATGACACGCGTGCCCGATCGAACGAAGCTACGCCTCACCGTCCACCACGTCCGCCATGGGACGGGAACCGTCAGGGTGGTCCGCCCCGCCCGATCGCCGGCGTGCGCCGAACTCCTCGACGACAGCTGGTACCTGAACGCGTACGTCGACCAGGACGCCGCCGTGCTCATGGCGGGGCTGTGGACCCTCGCCGCCTCCTCACCGCGTTCGCTGGTCCACCTGCCCCTGCGCGGCGGGCCCGCCCCGGCGGGCTCGCGGCGGCTGGACCTGGTCCTGTCACACCACTCGCTCCAACTGGCGCCCTCGCGCTGGAAGGAGCTGCGGGGCCGTCTGGGTCCCGGCCGCCCGCAGACCGTGGAGGTGCTGCTTCCGGAGCCGGGCGACGTGGACCACGCCGCCGCGCACCGCGCGGACAACCGCGATCGCTTCCACCAGAGCGTCCACGCCGAGACGCTCTTCATGACGGGCAGCGCCACGGTGTTCCGTCAGGCGGCCGACGTCTTCCACGAGGTGGCCCGCCTCGGCCCCGGACACACCACCGCCTTCCCCCCCGGCTACCGCCACGGGCACTACTGCCGCAGCGTGCACTGCGACCCCCGCTTCCGGGACATCCACGTCGAGTACCGCGACGGCCCGCCCCGGTGAGGCTCAGGCCGGGGCCGGGACCGGCCCCCGCAGCGGCCATGCCGTGTCGATCACCGCGTCCGGGCTGCCCTGGCGGCGCAGGTAGGACTGGAAGTCGCGGGCCCAGCGGGCGTGCCAGCCGCCCTGCCGGTCGTGCAGCTCGGCCGGGCTGAGCGCGGCCACCTGCGGGTGGCGGGCGGCTATCGCGCGGGCCACCTGTACCGCCGCCAGCGCGTCGGCTCCCGCGTCGTGCGCGGCGTCGAGGGTGACCCCGTACACCCCGCACACCGCCTCCAGCGTCCGCTTGCCGCGCCGGAAGCGGTCCACGGCCCGGTCTATCGTCAGCGGGTCCACCACCGGGCCGGTCTCGGCCCCGCCCAGCCGGTCGGCGAGCGAGGGAAGCCCGTGCCGGGCCAGCTCCGCCGAGAGCAGGGTCAGGTCGAAGGCCGCGTTGTACGCGACGACCACCGCTCCGCCGCGCCAGTGCTCCACCAGGGCAGCCGCCACCTCCTCGGCGACCTCCCGCACCGGGCGGCCCTCGGCGACGGCCCGCTCCGTACTGATCCCGTGGATGGCCGCGGCCTGCTCCGGGATCGGTATCCCCGGATCCGCGAGCCAGCCGCGCCTGGCGTGCACCTCACCGCCCCGCACCTCGACCACCGCGGCCGTCACGATCCGGGACTCCCCCGGCTCCGTACCGGTCGTCTCCAGGTCGAACCCGACCAGCGCTCCCCCGTGCCACGCCTCCATGACGCGCCCCTCCCCCGTGTTTCAGGTCAACGCGTTTCAGCCTGCCACGCGGCACTGACACCGGGCCGGGCCACCCCCCGGGACCGCCCCGCACCGGGCCTGGTACGGCCGGCCCCGGGAGCCGGCCCGGAAGGCCGCCGGGAGCCGGACGGGAACGGGGAGAGCGGCCGGCGGGCCCGCCCGGGTCAGGACACCGGCCGCGAGTCCTCCCACACCGACTCGAACTCCTCCCGGTACGTCTGGAACAGCCCGTGGTCGGCGTCCTTCGGCACCCCCCTGCCGCCCCCGCGCAGCACCAGCACCGGCGCCTCCATCCCCCGGGCCCGCCGCAGGTACGACTGGACCACCGCGATCCCCGAGGACTGGCCCTCCACCAGGTAGGCCGTGAAGCGCGGGGTCTCGTCGAATACGTGGATGTCGAAGCGCGACGGGTCCTTCAGCCCCGCCCGCACCCTGCGCACGTGCAGGATGTTCATCTCCACCGACCGGCTCAGCTCGCCCTTGCGCAGCCCCAGCTCGCGCTCGCGCCGCTTGACCGCGCTGCTCGCCGGGTTGAGGAACAGCAGCCGCACCCGGCAGCCGGCCTCCGAGAGCCGCACCAGCCGGCGGCCCGAGAAGTTCTGCACCAGCAGGTTGAGGCCTATGCCGATGGCGTCGAGCCGCCGAGCGCCCCCGAAGAGGTCCTCCGCCGGGAGCTGCCGCTGGAGCCGCACCCGGTCGGGGTGGACCGAGATGACGTCCGCGTACCGGTCGCCGACCAGGTCCTCGACGGCATCGATCGGCAGCCGGTCCGCCGAGGGGCTGCCCGAGCCGGCGCCGAGCACTTCCAGCAGCCGCGCCGAGGCGCGTTCCGCCTGCTCCAGCACCGCCCGCGACAGCGCCCGGTTGCGGGAGACCACGTTGCGGGTGACCTCCAGCTCGTCGAGGGCCAGCTCGATCTCGCGCCGGTCGTCGAAGTACGGCTCGAAGCAGGGCCAGTGCTGGACCATCAGCTCGCGCAGCTGCGGCAGCGTCAGGAAGCTCAGCACGTTGTCGTCGGCCGGGTCCAGCAGGTAGCCCTTGCGCCTGCTGACCTCGCGCACGGCCACGGCCCGCTGCACCCATTCCTGCCCGGCGGGTCCCGCGGCGGCGACCACCCAGTCGTCGCCGCCGTGCACCGGCTCGTAGACGGGCCGCAGCACGGCACCGACCACCGAGCGCAGCCGCTGCTCGATGAGGTTCAGCCAGATGTACGCGCGGCCCGCGCGCTGGGCCCGCGTACGGACCTCGCTCCACGCGTCCGCGCCCCAGTCGAGCTCGGCCCCGGCCCGCGCGTCCCCGGCCTCCTGCGGGGCCAGCGACACCGCCGCCCCGGCCGCCGCCGCACCCGGCACACCGGCGGACGTACCGCCCGCCGCGTCCGCCGGGCCACCCTCGTGACCGCTGTCACCAGGGGGCAGCTCCAGACCTCCCGAGCTCACCCGTGCACCGCCTTCTGCGTCTGGACGCCCGTCTCCAGTGATCACGGAAGGGTACTCCGCGCACGCGGCCCGACGCAGCCCGAAGCCGTCCCCCGGGACCTCAGGTCCCCTGGTCCGGCCGTCCGTTGACCCATTATGTGATGCCCGGACAGTCGGTTGACCCGCCTATCAGCTCTCCGGTTCACCCATCGGCAGCATTCCAAGTCCACGCGTGGAGAGCCTCTTTCGGGGAAGATCTGGCAGAGACGTGATGCACGCCGGATCGAGCCGGACCAGGACGGGAAGAGTCGTTAGCCATGCAAGTCTGGCCGGGACAGGCGTATCCGCTGGGCGCCACGTACGACGGCGCGGGCACCAACTTCGCGGTGTACTCGGAGGTCGCCCGCCGCATCGAGCTGTGCCTGCTGCACGACGACGGCTCGGAGACCGCGGTCGAGCTGCGCGAGACGGACGCCTTCGTCCGTCACGCCTACCTGCCGGGGATCATGCCCGGCCAGCGGTACGGGTTCCGCGTGCACGGGCCGTACGAGCCCGAGCGCGGGAACCGCTGCAACGCGGCGAAGCTGCTGCTGGACCCGTACGCGCGGGCCATCAGCGGGCAGGTGTCCTGGGGCGAGGAGGTCTACGGCTACCACTTCGGCCGGCCCGACTCCCGCAACGACATGGACTCGGCGCCGCACACGATGAGTTCGGTGGTGGTGAACCCGTACTTCGACTGGGCCAACGACCGGCCGCCGCGCCACGAGTACCACCACACCGTGCTGTACGAGGCCCATGTGAAGGGCCTGACCATGCGTCACCCGGATCTGCCCGAGGAGCTGCGGGGCACGTACGGGGCGCTGGCGCACCCGGCGGTGATCGGGCACCTGGCGAAGCTGGGGGTGACGGCGCTGGAGCTGATGCCCGTGCACCAGTTCGTCAACGACCACCGCCTGGTGAACGACGGGCTGAGCAACTACTGGGGCTACAACACCATCGGCTTCTTCGCCCCGCACAACGGCTACGCCTCCGGGGACCGGGGCCAGCAGGTGCTGGAGTTCAAGTCGGCGGTGCGGGCGCTGCACGAGGCCGGGATCGAGGTGATCCTGGACGTGGTCTACAACCACACGGCCGAGGGCAACCACCTGGGTCCGACGCTGTCCTTCCGCGGCCTGGACAACGCCTCGTACTACCGGCTCGCGGACGATCCCCGGCACTACACGGACACCACGGGGACCGGGAACTCGCTGCTGATGCGCTCCCCGCACGTGCTCCAGCTGATCATGGACTCGCTGCGGTACTGGGTGACCGAGATGCACGTGGACGGCTTCCGCTTCGACCTCGCGGCCACGCTGGCCCGGCAGTTCCACGAGGTGGACCGGCTGTCCTCGTTCTTCGACCTGGTGCAGCAGGACCCGGTGGTCAGCCAGGTGAAGCTGATCGCGGAGCCCTGGGACCTGGGCGAGGGCGGCTACCAGGTGGGGAACTTCCCGCCCCTGTGGACCGAGTGGAACGGCAAGTACCGGGACACCGTGCGGGACTTGTGGCGCGGGCAGCCGCGTACGCTCGCGGAGTTCGCGGGGCGGCTGACGGGCTCCTCCGACCTCTACCAGGACGACGGGCGCCGGCCGCTGGCCTCCATCAACTTCACCACCTGCCACGACGGTTTCACCCTGCGCGACCTGGTCTCGTACAACGAGAAGCACAACGAGGCCAACCGGGAGGGCAACCGGGACGGCGAGACGCACAACCGGTCGTGGAACTGCGGGGTCGAGGGGCCCACCGAGGACAAGGAGGTCCAGGAGCTGCGCGAGCGGCAGATGCGCAACTTCACCGCCACCCTGATGCTGTCGCAGGGCGTGCCGATGCTCAGCCACGGAGACGAGTTCGGGCGCTCCCAGGAAGGCAACAACAACGCCTACTGCCAGGACAACGAGCTGTCCTGGGTGACCTGGCCCGAGCCCGGCAAACCACCGCCCGCCCTGCTGGAGTTCACCCGCCGCATGGTCTGGCTGCGGCGCGACCACCCGGTGTTCCGGCGGCGCCGGTTCTTCCACGGCCGGCCGGTGGAGGGCACGCACGACGAACTCTCCGACATCGCCTGGTTCACCCCGCACGGCGAGGAGATGCGGGCGCGGGACTGGCAGGCGCAGCACGCGCGGGCGTTGACCGTGTTCCTGAACGGGGAGGCGATCTCCGAGCCCGGCACGCGGGGGGAGCGGATCACCGACGACTCGTTCCTGCTGATGTTCAACGCGGGCGCCGAACCGCAGGACTTCACCGTTCCGGCCGGGCACGGCGCGCACTGGCGGCTGGTCGTGGACACGGCGCGGGCGGAGGTGCTGCCACCCGGCACCGGGCCGCAGTACGCGGCCGGGGACCGGGTGGCCCTGACGGGGCGGTGCCTGGTGGTGCTTCAGCGGCCGGCGTAGCCGGCGGCGGTGCCTCCGGGCGAGGCGGTGCGCCGGGCCGCGGCGAGGACCGCCGCGGGGGGCCGGGTGGACGGCACCCGGGTCACGAGGGCGATGACCAGGCAGAGCGCGGCCGCGCCCACCGCCACGGCGAAGGCCCCGGCGGGCCCGTACGACTCGGCGAGCCGCCCGGAGACGGCGAGCGCGGCGGCCTGCCCGGCCACCAGGGAGCTGGCGGCGAAGGCCATCGACTCGGCGAGCCGGGCCGGCTCCACGACGCGCTCGGTGAGCGCGAACGCGGTGATCAGGTGCGGGGCGTAGGCGGCCCCGAGGACGGTGACGACCGCGTACAGCGGCCAGAGGGTCTCGGTGAACAGCAGTGGCACCGAGAGGAGCAGCGCGGCGCCGGTGGCCACCCGCCAGCGCAGCCTCAGCCCGAAGCGGGCGGGCAGCGCACCGAGCGCGAGACCGACGGCGGCGCTGACGACACCCATGGCGGCGTACACCAGCCCGGCCTGGCCCGGGACGCCCAGCGCGGCGGTGAGCGAGGCGATGCCCGCCTGGCAGGCGCCGAACATGGCGCCCTGGAGGGCGAGGGAGCCGCGTACGGCGTGCACCACGCGGGGCTGACGGGTCGGCCGGGCGCCGCCGGTGCGCCGCCGGGCGGGGGTGCCCGCCGTGACGGCGGCGGTCGGGTGCAGGGCGTACGCGGTGCCGAAGACGGCCACGAGCGCGGCGGCGCCGCCGAGGGCGACGGCCGGGTGCGCGACGAGCGCGGCGAGGCCCACGAGGGCCGGGCCGAGCACGAAGGAGACCTCGTCGAGGGTGCCCTCCAGCGAGTGCACGGCACCGACCACCTTCTCGTCGGCGCGGGCGCGGTGCGCGAGCGCGACGGAGCGGGTGCGGGCGAGCGGCCCGACCAGCGGTACGGAGGCCCCGGTGACGGCGCCGATCGCGGCGAGGGGGGCGGTCGCGAGCCCGCCGAGGGCGCCGGCGACGAGCGCGGCGGTGGCGAGGGCGTTGACGGCGGCGGCGGTGAGGACGACGCGCCGCTGCCCGTGGCGGTCGGCGAGCCGGCCGAGGACGGGCCCGCAGACCACCTGGCCGGCCGAGAGGATGCCGCCGACGATTCCGGCGGTGGTGAGCGAGCCGCTGGTCCCGGCGACCAGCAGGACGCTCCCGAACTGGGACATCGCGACGGGCAGTCGGGCGAAGAAGGAGACGAGCGGGAGCAGGGGCCCGGTCAGGGCGATGACGTGTCGATAGGTGCTGACGGTTCCAACCACTTGATCGACACTAACGCGCTGGAGTCACCCGGATGCATTGGGTCATGGCACGGAATCGCCCGGGCTGGGTACGTACGTTCTCATGACCCTGGGGTATTCAAGCAGCCGATCGGAATCCGACGTTCAGACACCGGTCGTTCCGGCGTCGACCTACCGTCTCCAGCTGGGCCCGCGCTTCACGTTCGCGGCGGCCGAGGCGGCCGTGCCGTACCTCGCCTCGCTCGGCGTGTCGCACCTGCACCTGTCCCCCGTGCTGGAGGCGGTGCCGGGCTCGCAGCACGGGTACGACGTCGTCGACCACGCGCGGGTCCGGGCCGAGCTGGGCGGCGAGCGGGGGCTGCGCGCGCTCGCGGCGGCGGCGCGGGCCCACGGACTGGGGCTGGTGCTGGACATCGTGCCGAACCACATGGCGGTGCCCGTGCCGTTGCGGCTCAACCGGCCCCTGTGGGAGGTGTTGCGGGAGGGGCCGGGGTCACCGTACGCGCGGTGGTTCGACATCGACTGGGAGGGCGGCGGGGGGCAGGTCCTGCTGCCGGTGCTGGGCGGGCCCGACGAGGGCTGCGAGGTGGTGGCCGGGGAAGGCGGGGAGGAGCTGCTGCGGTACGGGGGCGGGCTGGAGCTGCCCCTGCGGGCGGGGACAGCCGGGCTGCCGCTCCGGGAGCTGCTGGACGCGCAGTGGTACCGGGCCGCCTGGTGGCGCGAGGCGCGGACGGCCCTGAACTACCGGCGGTTCTTCACGATCTCCGACCTGATCGGGGTGCGGGTGGAGGACCCCGCGGTGTTCGCCGCCGGCCACGGAAAGGTGCTGCAGCTGGTGCGCGAGGGGGTGGTGGCCGGCCTGCGGATCGACCACGTGGACGGGCTGGCGGACCCGGAGCAGTACCTGCGGCGGCTGCGGGCCGCGGTCGGGGACGGCTGCTGGATCGTCGTGGAGAAGATCCTGGCCCGCGCGGAACGGCTGCCCGCGTCCTGGCCGGTGGCCGGGACCACCGGGTACGACGCGCTGCACCGGGTGGACGGGGTGTTCACCGACCCGGTGGGGGTGCGCCGGCTGGCGCGCTCGTACGGGGAGGCCGCCGGGCAACCGGCCTCGTGGGAGGAGACCGCCTCGGAGGCCGCGCGGGAGGTGCTGACCGTCGACCTGGCCGCCGAGCTGGCGACGCTGGAGCGGTGGGCGGGCCCGGAACTGGCCGCCGCTGTGGGCGAGTTGCTGCTGGCCTCTCCGGTGTACCGGACGTACCCGGGCGGGCCGGGGCCGTCGGCGGCGACCCTGGAGCGGGCCGCAGCGCGGGCGGGGGCCGCGGTGGTGGAGGGCGTACGGGAGCTGCTGCTGCGGGATCCCGCCTTCGCGGCGCGCTTCGCCCAGACCTCGGCGGCCCTGCGGGCCAAGTCCCTGGAGGACCGGGCCTTCTACCGGTGGGCGCCGCTGCTGTCGGCCACCGAGGTCGGCGGGGAGCCGGGGGACCCGGCGGTGTCCGTCGCCGGGTTCCACGCGTACTGCGCGGAGCTCGAACGGGACTGGCCCGCCTCCGGGACGGTGCTGTCCACGCACGACACGAAGCGCAGCGCGGACGTACGGGCGCGGATCTCGGTGCTGTCGCAGGCCCCGGAGGCGATGGGGGCGCCGGGCGGGCCGCCCGGGGCGGACCCGCAGCTGGCGTGGGTGGCCCGGCAGAGCGCGCTCGGGCTGGGGGAGGCGCCCGAACGGGAGTCCCGGCTGGCGGCCGCCCTGCTGAAGGCCGCGCGGGAGGCGGGGGTGCACACCTCCTGGACCGACCCCGACGAGGAGTACGAGGCGGGCATCGCGGATCTGGTGCCCCGGGAGGCGGTGGAGCTGCCGCCGGAACTGGCCGAGGCAGCCCGGGCCAACCTGCTGGGGATGACCCTGCTGCACCTGGCGATGCCGGGGGTGCCGGAGGTGTACCAGGGCTGCGAGTACGAGTACAGGGCGTTGGTCGACCCGGACAACCGCCGCCCCGTCGAGTTCCCCCGGAAGGCGCTGGCCGCCCTGGACTCCGGCGCCGCCCCGCCGGACCTCGCCCGGGAGAAGCTCGCGCTGACGGCGGCGCTGCTGCGGCTGCGCCGCGACCGGCCCGGGCTGTTCACCGGCTACGCCCCCCTGCCGGCCCGGGGTCCGGCCGCCGAGCACTGCGTGGCCTTCGCCCGTCCGGCCGGGCTCGTCGCGGTGGCCACCCGCCTCTCCCACCGCCTGGCGGCCGCGGGCGGCTGGCGCGGAACCACCCTGGAGCTGCCCGAGGGGCGGTGGGCGCGGGTCGGCGGACGGCCGGGCGGGCCGGCCGGCGCCGAGTACGGGGGGCGGGTGGCGCTGGCGGAGCTGCTGGAGGGGGTGCCGGTGGCGGTGCTGGTGCGCGAGTAGGCGTACCGGGGGGGAGCCGGGGGCCGCCCGCCGGGGATGACGGGACGGCCCTCAGGCGCTCCGGCAGAGGGCCGTGTCCACGAGCTTCTCGACGTGCTTGGCGACCGCTCCGTCCACCGGGTCGGTGGTCACCGCGACAGCGGCGGCGCGGCCGTCGTCGGTGACTCCCCCACGGGTCTCGTAGCCGGCGATGTCGCCGCCGTGGCCCCAGTAGACGCCGCCGCACGACAGCGGCCTACTCATCAGGCCCAGCCCGTAGCCGGCGCCCGTGTCACCGAGGGGGACGGTGGTGCGCATCTGGGCGAGCTGGGCGGGCCGCAGGAGGCGGCCGTCCAGGAGCGCGGTGAGGAACTGGTTGAGATCGGCGTTGGTGGAGATCATCTGGCCGGCGGCCCAGGACGCGGAGGGATCGATCTCCGTGACGTCGCGCAGGGGCGCGCCCGGCGCGTCCTGGTGGTAGCCCTTGGGGTGGGGTTCCCGGATGGTCATGTCGCCGGCGGTGGGGAAATAGGTGTGGCGCAGGCCGAGGGGCCGGACGATCCGCTTGTCGATCTCCTCGCCGAGGGGGCGGCCGGTGATCTTCTGGGCGATGAGGCCGGCCAGGACGTAGTTCGTGTTGCTGTACGCCCAGCTGGTTCCCGGCTCGAAGACGGCCTTGTGCCGGAAGGCGATGTCGAGGATGTCGCGGGGTTCGAGGTAGCGGCGGCCGAGGATGTCGTCGGTGACGTCGGCCTCGTAGTCGGGCAGTCCGCTGGTGTGCTGGAGGAGCTCGCGGACCGTGATGCGGCGCCCGTCGATCCCTTCGCCGCGCACGAGGTCCGGGAGGTGGGTCTCGACCTTGTCGTCCAAGCCGATCCGGCCCTCGCCGACCAGTTGCAGCACGACCACGGCGGTGAACGTCTTGGTGTTGCTGCCGATGCGCACCTGGCCGTCCCTGGCGCCCGCGGTGTACGTACGGGCGCGCCCGTCGCGGTCCTTGACGCTCGCCAGGGCCGCGGGCACGCCGTCGTCAACCACCAGGGCGTTCAGCCCCTGCTGGACGGGGTCCGGGCGGGCGGTGGCGGCCGCGGCCGGGGCCAGGGCGCCGATGGCCATGACGGCCGCGGCCGCGGCTCGTACGAGGGTCCTGCGCCGGGTCTGCCTGGGCATGGGGGAACTCCTACGGAAATGCGGGGAATCGGTGGTGTGCCCAGCATTTCCGTATGCGGCGGTACGGGCGATCCTGCTGGCCGGAGGCCGCGGGGTGGGGCTTTCCCCCGGCTTCCCCCGGCGTCCCCCGCCTTTCCGCCGGGGGAAGCCGGGACCGGAGTCCTGCCGATGCGGGCCCGGCCCCCGGGTGAGGCCGGGCCCGGGGACCATCAGTGCCAGGTCTGGTAGGGGCTCCTCTGGGCGTGGGTGCCGCACGGGAAGGTGCGCAGGTGGAACTGGTGACTGTCGTCCAGGCACAGGCCGGTCGCCTGGTTCTTGAACTCGACGGCGCCGTCCGGGTAGCGGTGGACGAACCAGCTCTCGTCCTTGGCCTTGTCGCACGGCTGCGCCGAGGCGGTACCGCGCGGGTGGTCGGTGAGGCAGAGACCGGTCTTGCGGTTCCGGAGCTCGCGGGTGCCGTCCGCCCACTGGTGGACGTTCCACTTCTGGTGGTCGTTGCCCAGGCACGTGTAGGTGCGGACACCGGCGTCGCTGTCGTCGAGGCAGGCCGACGTCGCCGCGTTGCGGAAGGTCTGGACGGTGTCGAGCGTGCCGGCCTCGGCGGTGGCGGTCGCCAGGGCGGTGGCGAGCAGGATGCCCGCCAGGATGGTCGTACGGGTGTTCATGCCGCTCCTGGGTGGGGTCAGCCGACGATGTTGACGGGGCGGTAGGCGTGGTAGCCGTCGCGGCCGTTCACGCCGTAGGAGTGCTTCTTCCAGCGCGTTCCGACGCCGCCGGCCTGCTCGTAGGACTTGTAGACGGTGTGCGCGCTGTTGGCCCAGCCGCCGAAGATGACGACGTGGCGGTTGTCGGCGCTGTTGCTGTTGGCCTTGATGACCAGGTCGCCTGGGGCGAGGTCCTTCATGGCGATGCGGCGGGTGAAGCCGTCGTTCTTGAGGGAGACGGTGTTGGGGCCGGGCTTGCGCAGACCGAGGGCCATGGAGACGTAGCCGGAGCAGTCCTGCCGGTAGCCGCCCTTCCAGTACTTGGTCTGGCTGTAGGGGACCGGGCGGCCGTTGTTGGCGGTCAGCCACGTCCTGGCCCGGGCGAGGACCTCCGAGCGGGTGATGCGGGGAGCCGACTGGACGGTCTCGGCCGAGGAGCCGGCCGCCGGGGCCGGCGGCGCGGTCAGGGCGAGGGAGCCCAGGGACAGGAGGGTGGTCAACGCGGCCATGGCCACGCGGCGGGTGAGATTGACGGACATGCCCGTCCTCCGATTTCTGGCAGGGGAAATACGCCGGTACGGCGCAGGTGGTGGGATCGCCGCTCACTCGACTGGGAGCCGGCTGATGCAGAGTCTGCGGCGGTCCGGCGAGGTCTCGCAACGCTGTCCCGTTTGCTTCGGGCAAGTCGGGATCCCTACCCTTCTGACCTGCTGGGACATGACCATCCCGGGACAGGGGCGAGCATGGTGGACGTCGGCGGGCGCAGCCCGGCGCAACAACTGGGCGGGGCACTGAGGGCGCTGCAGCAACGCTCCGGACGGACGCTGCGCTCCCTGGAGTCGGAGGTGAGGATCAGCGACTCCTCGCTGTCCCGCTACTTACGCGGCAGCACCATCCCGCCGTGGAGCACCGTCCGGGACCTGTGCCGGGCCCTGGGCGCCGACCCGGCGGAGTACCGGGCCCTGTGGGAGGCGGCGGACCGCAGCCAGCCGGCGCCTCCGCCGCCGCCCCCGGCCTCCTCCCCGTGGTGGCGCGGCCGCTGGGCGTGGGCGGCCGTCGGCGCCCTGGCCGGTCTGGTGCTCGGCACCGCGCTCTGCCTGCTCCTCCTGGCGCCCGGGGCGCCGCCCTCGCAGCCGCGTGCGGCGGGCGGGGCGCCCGCGCCGCCGAGGAACGACATGACGCGGATCTTCGTCAACCGCTCTACGGGCAGCTGCCTGGACCACAGCCTCGACCAGGGCCTGCGCTCCTTCCCGCCCAACGGCATGAGCTACCAGCGCTGGACCGTCCGCCCGCTGCCCGACGGCACCAGCACCCTGAGGAACCACGCCACGGGCGCCTGCCTGGACAGCGGCGACGGCGGACTCGACGCCCGCTCCTGCGACAAGGCCCCGTCGCAGCGGTGGACCGTCACGACATGGCCCGACGCGTCGGTCGAGGTCAAGAGCCGGACCACCGGCCAGTGTCTGGACGACAGCCCCGCGGGGCTGCGCGCCCTGCCCTGCGACCGGTCGGAGCGTCAGAAGTGGGGCTGACCCCGGGTCCGCCGGAAACGGACCGGGTTCTCACGGCCCCGGCCACGGGGCCCTGCCGGGCACACGTACGTTCGGTCCCCGCGGAGCAGTAGCCGGCCGGTGTGGCGGGCATGGCATCACATGTGACCCTCCTCCGTGACATGCGCTACCCCACCCCGCACGAACTCGCCCTGGCCGGCCGGGCACTGGCGGACGAGCACCCCGGCCGGGTGCGGATGCGGCAGGCCGGTGTCTCCCGGGGCGGCAGACCGCTGTGGCTGCTCTCCGTCGACGGGCAGAGCGGCGGGCCCCGGGAGGTGCTCGTCGTCGCCGGTGCCCATGCCAACGAACCCGTCGGCGGTGCGACCGCGCTGGACCTCGCCCGGCGGGTGATCCGGGCCGGGGGCGGCGGGGCCGGCTGGCACTTCCTGCTCTGCGCCGACCCCGACGGCGCCGACCTGCACCGCACGCCCCGCCCGGACTCGCTGCTGGACTACCACCGCAACTTCTACCGGCCGCCCGGCCCGGAACAGCCCGAGTGGGCCCCGTCCTTACTCCCCCCGGACCGGCTCCCGCCCGAGACGCGCACCCTGACCGCGCTCCTGGACCGGCTGCGGCCGGTCCTGCAGGTCTCCCTGCACGGTACCGATCTCGGCGGGTCCTGGGTCCAGCTGACGCGTGACGTACCGGGGCTCGCCGAGCCCTTCGGGAAGTCGGCGGCCGAGCTGCGCATCCCGGTGGAGACCCGGGCCTCCGACGCGAACGGCTGGGGCACGCCCGGTCCCGGGATCTTCGTGATGCCGCGGTCCGGGAGCGAGGACACCCGGCTCAGCACCTGGTGCCACCACGGGACCACGGCGATCGTCGAAGTCCCCATGTGGGCCTCCCACATCGTGGACGACCCGGCCCCCCACCCGGACCCCCGGGCCGCCCTGCGCATGCTGGCGGAGCGGCTGACCGGTGAGACCGCGCGGGTGGCCGGGCTGCGGGAGGGAGTCGCGGCCGCCGGGCCGGGCGCCGCCGCCCTGCTGCGGGCGGTGGACTGGACGCTCGGGCTGATCCCGCAGGTCACCGCCGAATGGACGGCTCCCGGGGCACCCGCCGAGGCCACCACGGCCTCCCTCGGCAGCATCGACGCCTTCGGGCGGCGGCTCTCGCTGCGCACCGCCGCGATGCTGCTGCGCGTCCTGCGGTCCCAGGCCCATCCGTCGGCGCCCGCCCTGGACCGCCTGGTGACGGGGTGGTGCGAGGAGTTCTCCGCCCGCTTCCAGGCCCGTTGGGTGCCGGTGGCCACGCAGGTGGAGCACCAGTCGCGGACGGTCCTGGCCGCGTACGGGTGTCTTCAGACCGGCCAGGCGTAGCGCCGCTTGGGGCGGCCCGTGGCGCCGAGGCGGTCGTAGAAGCGGATCGCGCCCTCGTTCCAGTCGGGGGTCTGCCACTCGACGTGTTCGAGGCCGAGGCGTCGGGCGAGACCGGCCACGCCCGCCATCAGGGCCGCCCCGAGGCCGTGGCCCCTGGCCTCCTCGGCGAGGTAGAGGCAGTCCATGTGGAGGTAGTGGCGGGCGTCCCAGAACGCGAACTCCTCCGAGCAGGCGGCGTATCCGGCCACCGTGCCCCCGGGGGTCTCGGCGAGCAGCACCCACAGCCGGGCGTCCTCGGCGAACAGCCGGGGACCGAGGCGCTCGCCGAGGTCCGCGGGCCGGGGTGCGGACTTCTCGTACGCGACGTGCTCGTGGATGAGCTCGGTGAGACGCGGAAGGTCTTCGGGGCGGGCGGGGCGCACGAGGCCGGTGTGGTCCATGGAGGGGATACTGCCGGGCCCTGGCGCCCCGGCAAAGGGCGGGCCGGCGAAGGGACGGCGACGGCACCGCCTCCGGGCCGCACCGGTTGCGTCCCCGCGCCCCGGCCCGGGCCCCGGCCCGGCCCCGCCCGGCTCTCAGTTCTCCGAGAGCCGGAAGCTCATCCGTCCGAATCCCACCTGGTCCCCCGGCCGCACCACGGCCGCCCCCGTCACCCGGCGCCCGTTGACGGTGGTGCCGTTGGTCGAGCCGAGGTCCCGCAGCAGCCACGTCCCGTCCCGCCGCATGCTCAGCTCCGCGTGCGCCCGCGAGACCGTGTCGTGGCTGAGCCGCAGCCCGTTGCCCGGGTCGCGGCCTATCCGCAGCGGGCCGGCGGCCGGGTGGGGGAACAGCAGCGCGGGCAGGCGCTCCACCTGCCAGGCCCGCCGCACCCCGGCGGACACGGCCGAGGCCCGGCCCACCCAGCCGAACAGCCGGCTGGTCCACGGGCTCGCGGCGCCGCGCGCCCCCTCCCGCGTCTGGAGGTCGGCGAGGAGGACGGCGAGGTCCTCGGAGCGACGGGCGGCCAGCGCGAGTTCCATACGGCGCAGGAAGGTGTCGTGCGACAGCCTGCCGAGGGCCGCACCCTCCCTGAGCTGGCCCAGCGCCCGGTCGCGCTCCGCATCGGAGAGCCGGGGGGCCGGATAGGCGGGGAACTCGAAACTCGACGTCACAGGGTGATTGTCGGCCCGTCGGGTGCGGGGTGTCCAGAACTCCCCCGCCGGGCCCGGGATGATGGGCACGATACGGGCAGGATACGCATGCTGGACACCGCCGGAGACGAGGGGACCGTCCGTGCAGTTCGAGGTGTGGGCACCGCTGACAGGTCGGGTCGCCATGCGACTGAACGACACCACCTACGAGATGGGCCCCGACCCGGCCCCCGGCCGCTCCGGCTGGTGGGTCGCCGAGGCCCCGGCGGCCGACGGCGACCGGTACGGGTTCCGCCTCGGCGACGATCCGGTGGTCCGGCCCGATCCGCGCGGGCGCCGGCTGCCCGACGGTACGGAGGGCCTGTCGGCGGTGGTCGACCTGACGGCCCTCGCGCCCCGGGTGCCGCCGCCGCGCGTCCCGCTCCAGGACGCGGTCCTGTACGAGCTGCACATCGGCACCTTCACCCCCGAGGGCACCTTCGAGGCGGCGGCCACCCGCCTGGGGTACCTGGCCGGGCTGGGCGTCACGCACGTGGAGCTGATGCCGGTGTGCCCCTTCCCGGGCCGGCACGGCTGGGGGTACGACGGGGTCGCGCCGTGGGCGGTGCACGAGCCGTACGGGGGCCCGGCGGGACTGGCGGCCTTCGTGGAGGCCGCGCACGCCGCCGGGCTGGGGGTGGTGCTGGACGTGGTCCTGAACCACCTGGGCCCCTCCGGGAACCATCTCCCCGCCTTCGGCCCGTACTTCACCGACACGCACCACACACCCTGGGGCGCGGCGGTGAACCTGGACGCGCCCGGCTCCGACGAGGTCCGCTCGTACCTGATCGGGAGCGCGCTGGCCTGGCTGCGGGACTACCGGATCGACGGCCTGAGGCTGGACGCGGTGCACGCGCTGGCCGACGGGCGGGCGCTGCACTTCCTGGAGGAGCTGGCGGCGGCCGTGGACCGGCTGGCGGCGGAGACCACGCGCCCTCTGTTCCTGATCGCCGAGTCCGACCAGTGCGACCCCCGGCTGACGATGCCGCCTTCCGCCGGGGGCCTGGGCATGCACGCGCAGTGGAACGACGACTTCCACCACGCGCTGCACTGTGCCCTGACCGGCGAATCGCAGGGCTACTACGCCGACTTCGCCGAGGCCCCGCTCGGCGCCCTCGCCAAGACCCTGACGCGGGCGTTCTTCCACGACGGCACCTGGTCCTCCTTCCGCGGCCGCACCCACGGCCGGCCCGTGGACCGCCGCCGCACCCCCGCGCACCGCTTCGTCGGCTACACCCAGACCCACGACCAGGTCGGCAACCGGGCGCTGGGCGACCGGCTGTCCGCCTCCTGCTCCCCCGGGCTGCTGGCGTGCGCGGCGGCGCTGGCGCTGACCGGGCCCTTCGTACCGATGCTGTTCATGGGCGAGGAGTGGGGGGCCGGCACCCCGTGGCAGTACTTCACCGACCATCCCGACCCGGAGCTCGCCGAGGCGGTGCGCAGCGGCCGGCGGCGGGAGTTCGCGTCGCACGGCTGGAAGGCGGAGGAGATCCCGGACCCGCAGGACCCGGCGACCCGTGACCGGTCCTGCCTGGACTGGGCCGAACCGGAGCGGGAGTCGCACGCCTGGCTGCTGGAGTGGTACCGGACCCTGATCCGGCTGCGCCGCACCCACCCGGACCTGCGCGACCCGGACCTCGCGGCGGTCCGGGTGGCGTACGACGAGGAGCGCCGCTGGCTGACCTTCCGGCGCGGCGAGGTACGGGTGGTGGTGAACCTGTCGACGGAGTCGGTGACGGTGGCGCTGGGCCGCAACGGGGTACGGGTGCTGGCCTCCTGGGAGCCGGTGGAGCATCCGGGTCCTGACGGGCGGATCCACGTACCGGGCGAGTCGGCGGTGGTGCTGGGGCCGTGACGCCGCCGGGGAGCTCAGGGGCCGCCGCCCGGTGCTCGACGGGCGCGGTCCGGTCGGCTACGGGAGACGGGTGAGGAACCTGGAGATCAGGGGGGCGATTTCCGGGAGGTGGGTTTCCAGGGCGAAGTGGCCCGCGCCCTCGAAGACGTGGACGTCCGCGTCCGGGGCGTCCCGCAGGTACGCCTTCGCCCCGGCCGGGGTGAAGAAGGGGTCCCCAGCACCCCAGACGACCAGCACCGGCACCCGCGCCGACCGCAGCCAGGCCTGCCAGGCCG
The DNA here is from genome assembly GCF_042901085.1 of Streptomyces sp. NPDC012794. NCBI lineage: Bacteria > Bacillati > Actinomycetota > Actinomycetes > Kitasatosporales > Streptomycetaceae > Streptomyces > Streptomyces sp. NPDC012794. The sequence goes on along the minus strand of NZ_JBIBCI010000007.1, from coordinate 319,696 downwards.
GGTAGTGCGCGAAGTTGGAGGCGTAGTCGAAGGCGAGGTCGGCCTGGGCGTCGGTCCGCCCCGGCAGGTTCAGGTAGTGCACGTCCAGAGTCCAGCTGTCCGGGGAGAGCAGGCCGGTGTCGGCAACGCCGGTCTCGTACTGGAAGCGGGTGCCCTCCAGGGTGAACAGCGCCCGTACCCGCTCTTCGTCGGCCGGGACCTCCCGCCGGAGAGCGGTGAACTCGCGGGCGGCGTCCGACAGGCCCTCCTCGTACGCGTTGCCGTTCTGCACGATCAGCCCGGTGACCCGTTCGGGGCGTCTCGTGGCGAGCCGTAGTCCGACCGGGGCGCCGAAGTCGAAGACGTACAGGGCGAAGCGGTCGAGGCGCAGGGCGTCGGTGAAGCCCTCCACGATGTCGGCGAGCCGGTCGAAGCTGTACGTGAACCCCTCCGGCGCCTCGGTCCGGCCGAAGCCGGGGTAGTCCGGGGCGATCAGGCGGTACGGGATGTCGCCGAGGGCGTCCATCAGGCGGGCGAACTGGTGCGAGGCGGTCGGGAAGCCGTGCAGCAGGAGGAGCACGGGGCCGTCGGCGGGGCCGCTCTCGCGGTAGGCGACACGCACGCCCTCCACCTCGACGGTGCGGTGCCGAACGGACGGGATGGTGCGGCGAGCGGTCATCACATGCCTCCTGGGTGCGTGATGACATTAGCTTTGCCGACCACAAGCTAATGGGTCAAGCGATTCAGTTACCATTAGCCATGTGAAAGTGACCTTTCCGCTTACCGGCGAGCCCCTGGCCCTGGACCTCCTCAACACCCGCACCGCCGAGGGCGACCTCGTCGCCGGTCCCGCGGGCCTCGGCGCGTGGCTGGCCGAGCAGGCCGGGAGGCTGACGCCGGTCCGGGAGACCGGCGCGGCCGAGGTGGCCGCCGTACTGGCCGTACGGGAGGCCGCGCGGGCGGCCCTCGACGCCGCCCTGCGCGGTGGGCGGCCCCCGGCCGATGCGCTGCGCACGCTGAACGGCGCCCTGTCCGCGGCTCCCTCCCACCAGGAGCTGACCTGGACCGAGGAAGTCGGCATTACGGCCACCCCGCAGCGGCCGGCCGGCCCCGCGCGGCGGCTGGCGGCGGAACTTGCCGAGGCGGTCGCGGAGCTCCTGACCGATCCCCGCGTGACGTCGGTCCGCGCCTGCGAGGCGGAGGGCTGCGTCCTGCTCTTCCTGCCGGCTCATCCGCGACGCCGCTGGTGCGTGGCGTCCGCCTGCGGCAACCGCGCGCGAGTGGCCCGCTATTACGCCCGCCACAAGCGCCCCTGACCCCCGTCACGGGCCGGGTCGGGAGCCGGTGCGGCGGTCAGACCGGGGATCCCGCCGTCAGGTGTGCGGCGAGCGCGGCGGCCGCCCCGGACAGGCCGGCGGGCGCCAGCAGCTCCGTACGGTGCGCGAGGCGCGGTGCGGCGAGCGGTACGGCGACCCCCGCGCGGGCGGATTCGGCGAGCGGACGCGGCAGCAGTACGAGGCCGTGCCCGGCGGCGGCGAGAGCGCACAGGGCGTGCAGGTCGGTGCCGTCGTAGCGCAGGCCGCCGCGTCCGGCGGTGAGCGGCAGCCCCACGTCCGGCGCGTCGAGCCAGCGCGCGTCGGCGAGGTCGTCGAGCCGGACGGAGTGCCGCACGGCGAAGGGGTGCCCGGCGGGGAAGAGGACCGCGAGCTCCTCCTCGCCGACGCCGGTGACCCGCAGCGGGGCCACGTCGGGCAGCCGCAGCGGGTCGCTCGGGGCGGCGAGGCCGTCGACGAGCCCGAGGTCGCAGTCCCCGGCGGCGACGGCGGCGGGCACCCGGGCCGGGGGCAGGACGCGCAAGGTGACGCCCGTGGCGGGCAGGGCGGCGAGCAGCCGGGGGCCGGCGGCGGCGAGCGGGGAGGCGGCGAGGGTGATCCGGCCCGGCGGGGCGGCGGCCAGCCGCAGTACGTCGGCGCGGGCCGCGTCGAGCCGCAGGAGCAGCGGCCGGGCGTGCTCCAGCAGCCGCGCCCCGGCCGGGGTGGGAGCGACGGGCCGCCGGGTGAGCAGTTCGGTGCGCAGGTCGCCCTCCAGCGCGGCGATGTGCTGGGAGACGGCGGACTGGGTGTAGCCGAGTTCGCGCGCGGCGGCGGAGAAGGAGGCGAGGCGGGCGACGGCGGTGAAGGTGCGGAGCAGGTGCGGGTCCATGCCCGCAGGATGGCACCGCCCCTCAGCCGCCCATCAGCCTCAGATCAGCCTCACATCAGCGCCGCCCATCAGCGCCGCCGCCCCCAGCACCGCTCATCAGCACCGCTTATCGGCCGTGCAGGAACGCTCGTTGGCGCCGGAGCGGTACGGGGTCGCAGGATGATCCGCATGACCACCGCGCAGACCGCGTACGGCCCGTCCGTCGCCCGGATCGCCCTCGTCGGCGACCGCTCCCCGCACGTGGAGTCCCACACCCGGCTCCCGCTCCTGCTCGACGCGCTGGCCTCCCGCGAGGGGCTGGTGCTGGACGCCTACTGGATCCCGACCTCGGTGGCCGCGGCGGAGGCCGCGGCGGGGACCCTGTCCGGGTTCGACGCCGTGTGGGTGCTGCCGGGCAGCCCCTACGCGAGCGAGGCCGGGGCGCTGGCGGCGATCCGGGTCGCCCGGGAGGAGGGCATCCCCTTCCTCGGGACGTGCGGCGGCTTCCAGCACGCGCTGCTGGAGTACGCCCGCGACGTCTGCGGGCTGGAGGGGGCCGCGCACGCCGAGAACGACCCCGGGGCGGACGACCCGTTGATCGCCCCGCTGACCTGTTCGCTGGCCGGGCACGAGGAGCTCGTCCATGCCGAGCCCGGCTCCCTGGCCGAGTCGGCACTCGGGGCGGAGCGGTCGACGGAGCGCTACCACTGCCATTACGGGCCCTCGGCCCGCCACCTGCCGGTGCTCGCCGCGCACGGGCTGCGCATGTCCGGGCACGACGGGGAGGGGCGGGTGCGGATGGCGGAGCTGCCCGGGCACCCCTTCTTCCTCGCCGCCCTCTTCCAGCCGGAGCTCGCCGGGGACGGGTCGCGTCCGCACCCGGTGATCCGCGCCCTGGCCGTCGCGGCGGTCGCCCGCGCCGCGCGGCGGACGGCCGGGACGCCCGCCGGCGGCCGGGCTGCCGGATGACCGGTCGCGGGACCACCCGTGGGATCGGCTATGCTGTGCGTGCACGACGAACGGGTGGTCACCGCCCTTCGTGGTGGGTGTAGCTCAGTTGGTAGAGCACCTGGTTGTGGTCCAGGTGGCCGCGGGTTCAAGTCCCGTCACTCACCCTGTTGGTCCCGTAGGGGGTACGAGGTTCGCCTCGTACCCCCTACGGGCTTTTCCGCCGGACGGACCCGGGGTCAGCCGCACAGGAAGGCCTCCACCTCCGTGACGAAGGCCACAGGGGTCTCCTGCGGCGGGTAATGGCCGGCGCCTGGGATCGTCACGACCCTGCAGTTCGGGTACGAGGCCTGGAAGGTTCCCCGCATGACCTCGGCGGTCAGGGCCAGGTCGTACTCCCCCACCAGGACGAGCACCGGCACGGTGCTGCCCTTGACCGCGGCGGACAGGTCGCGCGGCTGCCAGTCGGCGAAGTAGCCGGCGAAGGCCTCGGGGCGGGAGACGGCGAGGGAGTGGGCGACCATGCGCTCCAGCCAGTGGCGGCTCGCCCGGTGGCCGGTGACGAGGTCCAGGATGGTGCGGCGCTTTTCGGGGTCCTCGGCGGCCCCGTGGAAGAGGGCGTGGGTCGCGTCGTCCATCGCGTACGGCCCGGCGGGGACCGGCGTGAGCCCGATGAGCTTCTCGACGCGCTCGGGGGCGCGGGCCAGGACCTGCTGGGCGGCCTTGCCGCCCATGGAGTGGCCGATCAGGGAGAAAGTGTCCCAGCCCAGCTGGTCGGCGAGGGCGAGGACGTCGTCGGCGATCTCGGGGACGGTGTAGCGGCCGGACACGTCCCGGCGCTCTCCGTAGCCCCGGTAGTCGAGGAAGGCGTACGAGAAGCCCTGCGGGTCCAGGTAGTCGAGCACGGAGCCCCAGTTGGCGGAGGTACCGAACCAGTCGTGCAGCACGATGACACGGACGGGTCCGGTGCCGATCCGGCGATGGGCGATGGCCATGCGTTCTCCCTCGGTGACGCGGGGGGTGGAAACCGACGCCGTAGGTACTGCCCACCCGGCTCACGGTCACACCACCGCCGGCGGCCGGGGCAGGCCGGCCGGGGCGCGCTCGCGAAGTCGACGCGGGCGTTGACTTCGCGAGCGCGGAACCGGGCCGGTCCGCCCGGAGGGGGCACGTGTCAGACGGTCTTGATCGCCGGGTCCGAGACGCTCGGGGCCCCCGTCTCCACGTGCCCCGCGAAGCGGCGCAGGAAGGTGGTGTCGGCGTCCGAGACCACGGAGACGTCGTACCAGCGGCCCGAGGCGCGCAGGTCGACGGTGTGGGAGACGGTGGCGCCCGGGTTGACCTTGAAGGTCTGCGGGGCGCCGCCGTAGGCGTTGGTCACCGTGAGGTTCACCGCGGCGGCGCCCCCGTTGACCAGGGTCAGGGCCAGGTTGCCGGTGGCGTCCACCTGGCGGGCGGTGACCTCGGGGCCGGCCTTCTTCGCCGGACCCTTCCAGGTGCGCAGGAAGCCGTTGGGGCCCCAGACCGTGAGGTCGATCCTGTTGCCGGTGGAGCTGCTGGTGGACCAGGTGTCGGAAAGGGTCTTGCCCGCCTCGACCGTGTAGGGCCAGGGGCCGTCCGTGCGGTTGCCCGAGGTGCTGTGGAAGTGGGCGCCGAGCTTGGGACCGGAGGAGAAGGTGAGCGTGAACTTGCCGGTGGAGACGGTGCGGGAGCCGTCCACGTACGGGCTGTAGCCGAGCGCACGGGCGGGCTTGGAGCCGGCCTCCTGCTTCGGCAGGGTGCCCGACGCCGGCGGCGTCGGGTAGTAGGACGGGTGGCGGTTCTTGTCCGGCGGGACGTACCCGGCCGTCGACGGCAGCGCCGCGGGTGCCGCGTCCGCCAGGGTGAAGTCGAAGGCGGAGGTCAGGTCGCCGCAGACCGCGCGGCGCCACGGGGAGATGTTGGGCTCGTGCACCCCGAAGCGCTTCTCCATGAAGCGGATCACCGACGTGTGGTCGAAGGTCTCGGAGCAGACGTAGCCGCCCTTGCTCCACGGGGAGACCACGATCATCGGGACGCGCGGCCCGAGTCCGTAGGGGCCGGCCGCGTAGCCGCCGCCACCGGGGTAGAGGTCGCGGGTGACGTCGGCCGTGGACAGGCCCCAGGCCGAGGAGGCCGGCGGGTACGGCGGGACCACGTGGTCGAAGAAGCCGTCGTTCTCGTCGTAGGTGATGAAGAGGGCGGTCTTCGCCCACACCGCCGGGTTCGCCGTCAGCGCGTCGAGGACCTGCGAGATGTACCAGGCGCCGAAGTTCGTCGGCCAGTTCGAGTGCTCGCTGAACGCCTCGGGGGCGGCGATCCAGGACACCTGGGGCAGTTTGCCGTTCAGCACGTCCGCGCGCAGCCGGTCGAAGTAGCCGTCGCCCGCCTTGACGTTCGTGCCGGTGCGGGCCTTCTCGTACAGGGCGCTGCCGGGCTGGGCGTTGCGGTAGGTGTTGAAGTACAGCAGCGAGTTGTCGCCGTAGTTGCCGCGGAAGGCGTCGTTGATCCAGCCCCAGTGGCCGGCGGCGTTCAGGCCGTCGCCGATGTCCTGGTAGACCTTCCACGAGATCCCGGCGGTCTCCAGGCGCTCGGGGTAGGTCTTCCAGCCGTACCCGGCCTCCTGGTTGCCGAGGACCGGGCCGCCGCCCAGGCCGTCGTTGCCCGTATGGCCCGTCCACATGTAATAGCGGTTGGGGTCGGTGGCGCCGATGAAGGAGCAGTGGTAGGCGTCGCACACGGTGAACGCGTCGGCGAGGGCGTAGTGGAAGGGGATGTCCTTCCGGGTCATGTACGACATGGTGGTGGCGGTCTTCGCCGGGACCCACTTGTCGTACTTGCCGTTGTTGTAGGCCTGGTGGCCGCCCGCCCAGTCGTGGTCCAGGCCGGTGAGGAACTGCATCCCGAGGTCTTCCACCTGCGGGTTGAAGGGCAGGACGTCCTTCGCGCCGTCGGACTGGTGGAAGACCGGTTTGCCGTTGTCCTGGAGGACCGGCCGCGGGTCGCCGAAGCCCCGGACCCCCTTCATGGCGCCGAAGTAGTGGTCGAAGGAACGGTTCTCCTGCATGAGGACGACGATGTGCTCGATGTCCCGGATCGTTCCGGTGCCGCCCTGCGCGGAAATGGCGGCGGCGCGCGCGATGCTCTCGCTGAGCATCGCGGCGGCCGCGGTGCCGCCGGCGATCTGGAGGAACCTGCGTCGGTCGAGTTCAGCCATGGGTGACGACCTCTAGGGGGTGAGGGGGGATCGAGGGGCGCCCCAAGGACAGCGGTCCCGGGGTACCGGACGGAGATCCCCGTCTGACGTCGGGCCGTACAGCGGACGAACGGAAGGCCCGTGGACGGCAGCTCCCGAACGCCACCGGCATCCGCGACGGCCTCCGCGCGCACTGCGACGGGGGCCGGACGGATGCGGGGACGTCAAGGGGCGTGCCGTGCGCTCCGCTGCCGGTACGGTACGTCCCCTCGCACCCCGCACAACAGACCCTGGTGTCACGCCAGTTGACCTCACAGCGGCACGCGCGCACCGATCCGCCCCGGGCGCGGGGCGCCGGGGACGGGGCCGCCCGAGCGGCTGGGCCGCCGCCGCGCCTGCCCCTGAGGTGAACGGCGGGGGTCCTACTCAGCGCCCCCCACAGGGGAACTGAGCATCCGTACTCAGGTCCCGGCGCGGCCGGGTCGTCATCGTGGAGGCATGCCCATACAGTCTTGTGATCCGCGCCCGCGCGTCGGCATAACCGCCGTCGCCAGCCTGCTGCCCGAGGACGTCGTGTCGTCCGACGAGCTCCAGCGCGAGGTGTCCCGGCGCAGCGGTCTCGCGCTGCCCGCGCGGCTCCTGACGCAGGCCACCGGGATCGTGTCGCGCCGGGTCGCGGCCCCGGGGGTGTACGCCTCCACGCTCGCGGTGGGCGCGGCCCGCCGGGTGCTGGACTCGGCCGGGCTCTCGCCGCTCGACGTGGACCTGCTGGTCTTCGCCTCCGCCTCGCGGGACCTGGTCGAGCCGGCGACCGCGCACATCGTGCAGGCCGAACTGGGGTCCAGGGCGCACGCGGTGGACGTGACCAACGCCTGCAACAGCTTCGTCAACGGGATCGACCTCGCCCGCAGCGCGATCCTCGCCGGGCGGGCCCGGCGGGCGCTGGTGGTCACCGGGGAGACCCCGAGCCGGGCGGTGCGGAAGGACCCCGCCGACCTCGCCGAGTTCCGCGGCGCCTTCGCGGGCTACACCTTCGGCGACGCGGGCGCGGCCGTCCTCCTGGAGGAGGTGGGGCGCGGCGGGATCCTGGACGTGGACAGTGAGACGCATTCGGAGCACTGGGAGGTCGGGGGCATCCCGGGCGGTGGGTCGCGGCACCCGCGCGGGGACGCGTACACCTATTTCCAGGGGGACGGGCACGAGCTGCGCGGGGTGTTCGAGAAGGTGGGGACCGCGGTCATCGACCGGACGCTGCACCGCACGGGCATGGACTGGGACGGCTTCGCGAAGGTGCTGGTGCACCAGGTGACGGTGCCGTACCTGGAGCGGTTCGCGGAGCTGACCGGGGTGCCCGCGGGAAAGCTGGTGGTCACGGTGCCCGAGCTGGGAAACGTGGCGAGCGCGAGCATCGGGGTGCAGCTGGAGCGGGTCTTCCCGGGGCTGGCGGCCGGGGAGCGGGTGCTGTTCGTCGGGCTGGGCGGCGGAATCAGCATCATGACGATGGTCTGGGAGAAGTCGTGAGCGCCCGCATGTGGGTGGTGGTGCCCGCGCACGAGGAGGCGGCGCGGCTCGGCCAGACCCTGCGGGCGCTGGCCGCGCAGCGGGACCGGGACTTCACCCTGCTGGTCGTGGACAACGCCTCGGCGGACGGCACGGGCCGGATCGCCCGGGAGTTCGCGGCGGGGGCGCCCTTCCCGGTGGAGGTGATCGAGGAGCCGGAGAAGGGGGTCGGCTCGGCGGTGGACACCGGTTTCCGGTACGCGATCGGGCGCGGCGCCACGCTGCTGGCGCGCACGGACGCGGACTGCCTGCCCCGGCCGGGGTGGACGGGCGCGGCCCGGGCCGCGCTGCTGGCCCGGCCGGGTCTGGTGTGCGGGCGGGTCACGGCCCGGCGCGACGAGCACGGCCCGCTGGGCAGGGCCGGTTTCGCGGGCCTGGTCGCGCTGGCGGCGCTGTTCGGGCGGCTGCGGCCCGGGCACGCCCGGCGGCACGGCTTCCGGGCGCCGTACCGGATGCACGCGGGGAACAACATGGCGATCACCGCCGAGCTGTACCTGGCCGTGGGAGGGATGCCGCGGCGCCCCTCGCCGACGGACCGGCTCTTCCTGAACGCGGTACGCCGCCACACCGACCGGATCTCCCGCTGCCGGGGCATGGTCGTGGAGAACTCCACGCGCCGGCTGCGCGCGTACGGCCTCGCCGGGACCGCCCGCTGGTACCTCGGCCAGGGCAGCGGCACGCACGGAACGGACGACCCCCGCTGATGCTGGACCGACTCGAACACGCGCTGCGGGCCCGCCCCGAGCAGCCCGCCGTGCTCTCCGCGACCCGTTCCGGCGGCACCCGCGTCCGCGCCACCCGGGGCGAGATCGCCGCACTGGCCGACGACTTCGCCGCCGCGCTGCACGCGCGCGGGCTGCGCGCCGGGGACACCGTCGGCGTCGCCGTGCGGCCCGGGCCGCGCGCGCTGGCGGTGCTGCTCGCGCTGTGGCGGCTCGGGCTGCGCGGCGCGGTGCTGGACCCCGGTGCCGGGGCGGAGGTGCTGCGGGCCCGGCTCCGGCTGGCGCGGCCCGCGCTGGTGCTGGCTGACGCGCCCGCGCAGGCGGTGGCCGGCTGGGCCCGGCCGCTGGCCCGGCGGGCGGCGCTGGAGCTGCCGGAGCTGGCCTCGCTGGGGCCGGTGGCCACGGTGGGGCCGCGGCTGCCCGGATGCGCGCCCGCCCTCGAGCGGGGGGCGCCCCGGGCGGGGGTGCCGGCCGGGGACGGCGGATACGACGAAAACGCGGACGCGGTGATCGTGTTCACCTCCGGGACCACCTCGCGGCCCCGGGCCGTGGTGCACACCCGGGCGGGGCTGGCCGCCGGGATGGAGACGGTGTCCGCGCTGTTCGCCGCCGGGGGCGACCGGGGGGAGCCCGTGCTGGGCGGGACCTTCTTCGTGCTGGTGCCGTCGCTGGCGCACGGGGCGCCGGTCGCGCTGCCGGCCCGCTCCCCCGCGACGCTGGCCCGGCAGCTGGACCGGCTCCGGCCCCGGGACACCTATCTGACCCCGCCCCAGCTGCGGGACGCGCTCGGCGCGGGGGCCCGGTTCGGGGGCCGGGTGTGGACGGGTTCGGCTCCGGCGAGCGCCGAGCTGCTGGGCCGGGTCCGGGAGGCGGGCGCGGAGCAGGCGTGGGGGGTGTACGCGCTGACCGAGCTGTTCCCCGCCGCGGCGGTGGAGTCCCGGGAGAAGGCCGCCTTCGAGGGCGCCGGGGACCTGGTGGGCGCCCCGCTGCCCGGGGTGCGGACCGCCGTGGACGCGGACGGCCAGCTGCTGCTGGCCGGGCCCGCGGCCCGGCACCGCTACCTGGGAGAGGCCCCCGATCCGTGGGTGGCCACCGGGGACCGGGCGGCCCTGGACGGCGCCGGGCGGATCGTACTGGGGGGCCGCTGCAAGGACATGGTGCTGCGCAGGGCGGAGAACATCTACCCGGGCCTGTACGAGCCGGGCCTGCACGTGCCGGGAGTGGAGCTGGGCGTCCTCGTCGGGGTCCCGGCGGGCGACGGGGACGAGCGCCTGGTGGCGGTGGTCCAGCCGCGGCCCGGCGTCCCCGAACCGGCCCTGCGCGCCGCGCTGTCCGAACCGCTGCGGCGGATGGGGACCGCCCAGCCGGACGCGCTGCTGTTCGCGCGGATCCCGCTGTCGGGGCGCTCGCGCAAACCCGACCGGGCGGCGGTGTCGGCGCTGGCGGCCCGGCTGGTGACGGCCGCGGGGACGGGGCCGTGAGCCTGTGGGTGGTGGTCCCCGCGTACAACGAGGCAGGGTCGATCGGGGCGACCCTGGCGGCGCTGGCCGCGCAGCACGACACCGGTTTCCGCCTGGTGGTGGTGGACAACGCCTCCACCGACGGGACGGCCCGGACCGTCCGGGAGTTCGCCCGGTCGGCGCCCTTCCCCGTCGAGCTGGTCCACGAGCCCGAGCCGGGGGCGGGGACCGCCGCCGACACCGGCTTCCGGCACGCCGTACGCGGCGGGGCGCGCCTGCTGCTGCGTACGGACGCGGACTGTCTGCCCGCCCGGGACTGGACGGCCGTCGCCCGGGCGGAGTTCGGCCGGGGGGCGGAGGTGCTGTGCGGGCGGAGCGTGCCGCGCCGGGACGAGCGGCCGGACTTCGCCGAGTCCCGGCTGCTGCCGGCGCTGGTGCGGCTGGCCGCGCTGTACGGGCGGGTGCGCCCCGCGCACCGCGGCCGCGCTACCTGGCCCCGTACGTGCTGTGTCACGGCCACAACCTCGGCATCACCGCCGAGCTGTACGTGCGCTGCGGCGGGGCACCGCGCGAGCGGCTGGAGGAGGGCTCGGAGGACGTCACCCTGCTCAACCGGGCCCGCCAGCACAGCGCGCGGGTCGTGCGCGCCGAGCACCTGGTGGTGGAGAACAGCCTGCGGCGGCTGCGGTCCTGGGGTGCGCGGCGCACCCTGCTCTGGTACTGGGACCGGCGCTACCGGCCCACCGACACGGAAGAGGTCCACGTCCGATGACCACCACCGCCACGGAAGGGGTCCACGTCCGATGACCACCACCGCCCAGGCACGGGCGCGTCGGCGCGACCGCCGGGTCTACCTGCGCAGCCATCCGCTGCTCTTCGGGCTGCTCGCCGCCACGCGCGGGCGGGCCGTGCGCCGGCTCGGGGGCACGGTGCTGGTGCACGACGCCGACGCGTACCGGGAGGCGCTGACCCGGATCCCGCTGGACCGGACGGCGGCGGGCACCACGGGCGGGGCCGCGCGGGAGGCGCTGCGCGGGGACGGCGGGGTGCTGTTCGACCAGGAGGGCGGCGGGCACCGGGCCGGCCGGCGCTCGCTCGCGGAGGGCCTCGGCGCGGCCGGAGTGGAGGAGCTGCGCGCGGTGTGGCGGCCGCTGCTGGCACGGGGTCCGGCGCCGCTGGGCCGGGGTGCGGAGGTGGACGTGGTGGCGCTGGCGCGCGAGCTGGCCGGCACGGTGGCGGCGGCCCTGCTGGACAGCCCGGCCGCGCCGTGGGATCTCGCGGAGGCGGCCGCGCGTGCCGCGTCGGCCTCGGTGCGCAGCCACCTGCCGGGCCCGCCGAGGCCCGGCGCGGGGGCGGCGGCGGCCCGGGCGGCGGAGCGCCTGCGGGGGCTGCTGGGCGGCGGGGACGCCCTGGACGCGATGGTGGCGGTGGCCGCGGTGAACACCACCGTGGCGGCGGTGCCCCGGGCCGTCGCCTGGTGCGCGGACGCCGGGCTGTGGGGGCAGGCCGCGGACGCGGAGCTGCGACCCCGGCTGGCGGAGGAGCTGCTGCGGGTCACGGCGGCCTCGCCGGTGCTGCCCCGGGTCGCGGCCGGGGCGGGGACGGTCGGGGGCTGTCCGGTGCGGGGCGGGGACCGGCTGCTGCTGGTGGCCCGGCACGCGGCGGGGGCGCACCGGCGCGACCCGGACGGGCGGGATCCGGCGGGGGCGGGGACGGCGCGGCTGGTGTTCGGGGCGGGGCCGCACGTGTGCCCGGGGGCCCGGCTGGCGACCGTCCTGCTGGGCGACGTCCTGGCGGCGCTGGCACCGTACCGGCCGGTGGTGACGCGTTCCCGGGTGGACCGGCGGGCGGCCCTGCCGGGGTGGCGGGTGCTGCGGCTGAGGGCGGGCTCATGAGGATCGGGGTGACGGGGGCGAGCGGCTTCTGCGGCGGGCACGTGGCCCGGGCGGCGGCCGCGGCCGGGGCCGCCGTGGTCTGTCTGGGCCGCCGGCCGGGTCCGCTGGGCGAGCACCGGTTCTGGGACGCGGCGTCCGCCGTGCCGGACCTGTCGGGCGTGGACGTGGTGGTGCACTGCGCGGCGGCGGTGGGGGATCCGGCGCCGGGCTCGCGGGCGGAGGCCGCCATGCGCGCCGTCAACGTCGAGGGCACCGCGCGGCTGCTGCGCGCGGCGGCCGGGCGGCCGGTGGTGTGGGTGAGCAGCGCGAGCGTCTACGACCCGCGGCGGGACCGTCACCGTGTCACGGAGGACCATCCCCGCGCGCACCACCTGAACGCGTACGGCCGTACGAAGGCGGCGGGCGAGGCCCTGGCGCTGGAGGCGGGCGCTGTGGTGCTGCGCCCGAGGGCGGTGTACGGCCCGGGCGACACCCAGCTCCTGCCCCGGCTGCTCTCCCGGGTCCGCGCCGGGACCCTGCTGCTGCCGGGCCGGGACGTGCGGCTGAGCCTGACGGCGGTGGAGAACCTGGCGGACGCCTGCCTGGCGGCGCCCGGCTGGGCCCCGGGCGCGTACAACGTGGCGGACGCGGCCCCGTACGGGCGGGACGCGGCGGTCGCCGCGGTGCTCCGCGCCCACGGCGTCCGCGCCCGCGTCCGGCACCTGCCGCTCCGGGCGGCCGGCGCGGCGGCCCGGGCGGCGCAGTCGCTGGCCCGCCTCACCGGCACCGAGCCGGCCCTCAGCCGCTACGCGGTGGACCAGCTGGCGCATCCGGTGGTCCTGGACCTGGCCAGGGCCCGCTCCCAGGGCTGGACCCCGCGGCGGACCCTGGAGGACTACCTCAGCTCTGTGCGGGGGTGAGCCGCAGGGAGATGCTGTTGATGCAGTACCTCTGGTCCGTCGGGGTGGGGTAGCCCTCGCCCTCGAAGACGTGGCCGAGGTGGGAGCCGCACTTCGCGCAGAGGACCTCGGTGCGGACCATGCCGTGCGAGGTGTCGGCCTTCAGCTCCACCGCCTCGCTGTCCTTCGGGTCGTAGAAGGAAGGCCAGCCGCAGTGCGACTCGAACTTCTCCGAGGAACGGAAGAGCTCGGCGCCGCAGCCGCGGCAGGAGTAGACGCCTTCCGTCTTGGTGTCGGTGTACTCGCCGCGGAAGGCGGGCTCGGTGCCGGCGAGGCGCAGCACCTGGTACTCCGACGGGGTCAGCTCCGCCTGCCACTGCTCGTCCGTCTTCTGGACCTCGTACGCCATGACTCTCCCGCTCCCTCAGTTCGACAGGCGGGCGATGGTTTCCAGGATCCGGGGGCCCAGATCCGTGACGTCGCCCGCGCCCATCGTGAGAACGAGATCGCCGGGCTTGGCCATTCCCGCGATGACGTCGGCGACGGCGTCCTTGTCGTGCTCGGCGGCGACGTCGGCGCCGGCGGTGCGGGCCGCGGAGATGATCAGTTCGCTGGTGATGCCGGGGATCGGGTCCTCGCGGGCCGGGTAGATGTCGAGGACGACGGAGGCGTCGGCGAGGGCGAGGGCCTGGCCCATCTCCTTGCCCAGTTCCTGGGTGCGGGAGAAGAGGTGGGGCTGGAAGACGACCAGGATGCGGGAGTCCCCGGCGGCACCGCGGATGGCCTCCAGGTCGGCGGTCATCTCCGTGGGGTGGTGCGCGTAGGAGTCGATGACCTGGACGCCGGCCGCTTCGCCCTTGAGCTGGAGGCGGCGCTTGACGCCGGTGTACTTGCCGAGGGCCGAGGCCAGGTTGTGCGCGGGGATGCCGAGGGCGACGCCGGCGGCGAGGGCCGCGACGGCGTTGTGCGCGTAGTGGCGGCCGGGGACGGAGACCGTGAAGGTGAGCGGGCGGCCGTCGAGGAGGACGGTGACCTCGCTGGTCAGACCCCGCGGAGTGATCTTGGTGATGCGGACGTCGGCGTCCTCGTCCTCGCCGTAGGTGACGACGTTCAGGCCGTCGCGGCCGGCGACGCGGCGGGCGATCTCGGCGGCGCCGTCCTGGCCGTGGGCGACGACCAGGGTGCCACCGGGGACGATCTTGCCGACGAAGGTCTCGAAGGACTCGTAGATCTCCTCCATCGACGCGTAGTTCGCGTGGTGGTCGAGCTCCGCGTTGAGGATGATCGCGACCTGCGGGGTGTACTTGTGGAAGCTGCGGTCGCTCTCGTCCGCCTCGGCCACGAAGACCTCGCCCTCGCCGTGGTGGGCGTTGGAGCCGGGGGCGTCCAGGTCGCCGCCGATGGCGTAGGAGGGGTCGAGGCCGAGCGCCGAGAGGGAGACCGCCAGCATCGAGGTGGTGGTGGTCTTGCCGTGGGTACCGGCGACGGCGATCGGGCGCAGGCCGTCCATGACGGAGGCGAGGGCGTCCGAGCGGTGCACGACCGGGATGCCGAGCTCGGCGGCGCGGGCCAGCTCGGGGTTGTCGGCGCGGATCGCGCTGGAGACGACGACGCAGGTGGCGTCGGCGGCGAGGTGGCCGGCGGCGTGCCCGATGTGGACCGTGGCCCCGTGGGCGCGCAGCGCCTGGGCGGTCTCGGAGTCACGGGAGTCGCTGCCGGCCACCCGCGCGCCGCGCTGGGCGAGGATCTTCGCGATGCCGGACATGCCGGCGCCGCCGATGCCGATGAAGTGGGGCCGTTCCATCGCGGTCGGCAGGCCGGGCTTCATTCAGGTCGCTCCAGGATCGAGTGCGGGACGCGCTGCCCGCCGGGGTGTGTCCGCCCCAGCCTATTCGTTGTGGGCGAAGAGCTTGAGCACCGGAACCTCCACCTTGTGCCGGGCGCGGGAGGCCCAGTCGCGGTGGAAGAACTCCTCGACCAGGTGCGGGGCGGTCAGGACGATCACCTCGTCGGCGTTGGTCTCGTCCACCACGGCCTTCAGTTTGTCGAGGGGGTGGTCCTCGACGATCTGACCGACGGCCTCGGCGCCCTTGGCCCGCAGGGCGGCGAGTGAGTGTTCGAGCGCCTGTGCGGCGGGGCCGAGGGCGGCCTCGCCCTCGGGTACGTCGGCTTCGCGGAGGGCTTCGGGCAGCTCGCCGAGCGCCACGTCGTCGATGGCCCGCAGCAGTCGGTCCTGGTCGCCCCTGGGTTGCATGAGGACGAAGAAGGAGACCGGGTCGTCTCCGTGCAGAGTGGTGACGAAGTCCACGTCCACCGGGGTCAGCGGCTGCTCGATCATCAATACGCTCGTGAACACGGACGCCCTCTCCTTCATGGCCGAGACCGGTCGGCCGGCCCCTGCAAAAACCATCCTGCCCCGCTGGCGCGCGGAGCCTCGCAGGTATGTGTGCCCAGGTATGTGCCCGTCGGAAGCTAAGCGGAACGAGAAATTCCGCTCTTGTCAGATCCGACGGTAACTGGTGAAGAGGAACCCGGCCTCTTCCAGTACGCAGGCGGGCGCGAGCCGGTGCGGAACGGCGACGGAGGGCCCGCCGGAGATCCGCTGGGCGTCACCCGCCGTGAGCGTCGGGGAGATCGTCAGGCACAGCTCGTCCAGCACGTCGGCGGCCACGAACTGGCCCAGCAGCCGGGGCCCGCCCTCGGTCAGCTGGCGGCGCAGCCCGCGCGCGGCCAGCTCGCCCACCGCCCGCTCCGGGTCCACCGCGGCGCCCTCGCCCGCCACCACGACCTCGGCGCCGGCCGCGGTCGCCTCCGCCACCCGGTCGGAGGGGGCGCCGGCGCCGGTGACCACCAGGGTGGGGACCAGGGGGGAGGTGAACAGGGGCAGGCCGAAGTCCAGGTCCAGGCTCGCCGTGACCACGGCGATGACGGGCGCGGGCCCCTGCCCGGCGGCCGTGCGGCGCGCCGCGAAGGCCTCCCGGGCCCGGGCCGGGCGGTAGCCCTCCTGGCGAACCGTTTCCGCCCCTACGACGATGACGTCGGCCAGGGCCCGCAGGGTGCCGAAGATGCGCATGTCGGTCTCGCCGGAGATGGGCTGCGAGCGGCCGTCGTGCTGCGCGGCGCCGTCGAGGGTGGAGACCATGTTGGCCCGCAGCCAGTGCGCGCCGGGGGCGAGGTCCGGATAGGCGTACGCTTCCGCCAGCTCGTCGAGCGACCACTCGCGGTCGGCCGTGGCCCCGGACGGGGCGGATGTCTGATCGGTCACAGGGAACAGGCGTCGCATCGGTGCAGTGTGACACGCCCCGTAGAGTTAAGAGCTGTGTCAACATCACTCTCCACCTCCGGTCATGCCTCCGGGCGGCCCCCGATAGCCGACGCGGGGCCCCTCGCCCTGTGCGCCCGCGAGCCGCGCGTGCCGGCCGAACGGCTGGTGGCCGAGATGGTGCCGCCGCCGCGCTTCGACTCGGTGCGCTTCGACACGTACGACCCGGACCCGGCCCAGCCGAGCCAGTCCGAGGCCGTCACCGTGCTGAGCGGCTTCGCCGCCGGCCTGGGCGGCGCGCACGCCAGCGGCGCCGGCAAGCGCAGGTGGTTCCAGAAGAAGGCCCCGGCCCCCGCCGCCGGACCGCGCGGGGTCTACCTCGACGGCGGCTACGGCGTCGGCAAGACCCACCTGCTCGCCTCCCTCTGGCACGCCACCCCGGCCGAGCCCGCCCTCAAGGCCTTCGGCACCTTCGTGGAGCTCACCAACCTGGTCGGCGCGCTCGGCTTCCAGCAGACCGTCCAGACCCTGGGCGGTCACCGGCTGCTGTGCATCGACGAATTCGAGCTGGACGACCCGGGCGACACCGTGCTGGTGTCCTCGCTGCTCAGCCGCCTGGTGGAGCAGGGCGTGGCGCTGGCCGCCACCTCCAACACGCTCCCCGGCAAGCTCGGCGAGGGCCGCTTCGCCGCCGCCGACTTCCTGCGCGAGATCCAGGGGCTGTCCGCCCACTTCCGGCCGCTGCGCATCGACGGCCAGGACTACCGCCACCGCGGCCTGCCCGAGGCCCCGGCGCCCTTCTCCGACGAGCAGGTCACGAAGGCCGCGTACGCGACGCCGGGCGCGAGCCTCGACGACTTCCCCGGCCTGCTGGAGCACCTGGCGAAGGTGCACCCGAGCCGCTACGGGGCGCTGACCGACGGGATCGCCGCGGTCTGCCTGACGGACGTCGTGCCGGTGCCGGACCAGTCGACGGCGCTGCGCCTGGTGGTGCTGGCCGACCGGCTGTACGACCGCGAGGTCCCGGTCCTGGCCTCCGGGGTGCCCTTCGACAGGCTGTTCAGCGAGGAGATGCTCAACGGCGGTTACCGGAAGAAGTACTTCCGAGCCATATCGCGGCTCACCGCGCTCGCACGCGACGCGAAACCCCTGGTGTCGCAGTAGGTTTGGCACGGCCGGGTCGCTTCTCGCGGCCCGGCCGTTTCCACTTCTGCGAAGGGATCACCATGGCTGCCACACGTAACGCACACGCCGTCTGGGAAGGCGACCTGTTCGAGGGCAAGGGCGTCGTCACCCTCGACTCGTCCGGCCTCGGCAGCTACCCCGTCTCCTGGCCCGCGCGGACCGACGAGGCGGCGAACGGACGGACCAGCCCCGAAGAGCTGATCGCCGCGGCGCACTCCAGCTGCTTCAACATGGCCTTCTCCAACGGCCTGGCCAAGGCCGGCAACCCGCCGGCGAAGCTGACCACCTCGGCCGCGGTCACCTTCGTGCCCGGGCAGGGCATCACCGGCATCCACCTCACGGTCGAGGGCGAGGTCCCCGGCCTCGACGACGACGCCTTCGTCGCCGCCGCAGAGGACGCCAAGAAGAACTGCCCCGTCAGCCAGGCCCTGACGGGTACGACGATCACCCTGAGCGCCAAGCTCGTCTGATCCCGCCCACCGCCGCCGGGCCCCCGCGCACGCCGCCGGGGCCCGGTGGGGTGACGGGCCGCGTCCGGCGCACGCGTCGCGGTCCCCGCCGCGGTGCGCCGTGGTACCACGGGCCGGTCACTCCTCCAGCCGCGCACCGCGGAGTCGCCGATGTCCGTCACCCGACGCAGCCTGCTCGCCGCCGGCGCGGTCGCCTTCAGCGGGGCCCTCGGAGCGCTCTTCGCCACGGGCGGCGCCCGCGCCTCCGCCCGGGGGTACGGGCCGCTGCTGCCCGACCCGGCCGGGCTGCTGGACCTGCCCGCCGGGTTCTCGTACCGGGTGCTCTCGCGCGCCGGGGACCCGCTGCGCTCGGGCGGGGGCACGGTGCCGGGCAACTGCGACGGCATGGCCGCCTTCGGCGCGGGCCGCGGCCGGCTGCGCCTGGTCCGCAACCACGAGAACCGCGCCACCGCCGCGCTGCGCGTCCCCGCCGCGGCCGGGCTCACGTACGACCCCGCGGCGCTGGGCGGCTGCACGGTGCTGGAGCTGGACCCGGCGGGGCAGCTGCGCGCCGAACGGGTCGGGCTCGCCGGGACCGCCGTCAACTGCGCGGGCGGGCGCACCCCCTGGAACACCTGGCTGAGCTGCGAGGAGACCGAGGAGCGGGCCGGGGAGTCGGGGTACGCCCGGGACCACGGGTACGTCTTCGAGGTGGACCCCGCCGCCCCGCACCGGCTCGGCGCCGTCCCGCTGACCGCGCTGGGCCGCTTCGCGCACGAGGCCGTCGCCGTGGACCCGTACCGGGGGGTGGTCTACGAGACCGAGGACGCCTTCGTGCGGCCCTTCGGGCTCTTCTACCGCTTCCTCCCGGCGCTGCCGCTCGGCGGCCCCGGCTCCCTGCGCGCCGGCGGCGTCCTGGAAGCCCTGCGGGTGCCCGGGGTCGCGGACCTGTCGGCGGTGGACGAGCCGGGGGCGGAGTTCCCGGTGGAGTGGGTCCCGGTACCCGACCCCTCGGCGGCCGGGACACCGGTCCGCCTCCAGGACTTCGGCACGCGCGGGATCACCCACGCGCAGAAGCTGGAGGGCTGCTACTGGGGAGGCGACGGGGTGTACTTCGTCTCCAGCTACGCCCGCAGCGGCGAGGGGGCCGCCGCCGACCACCACGGCCAGGTCTGGTTCCACGACCCGCTGCGCGGCAGGCTCCGGCTGGAGGTGCTCTTCGGCCCGGCGGCGGCCGCCTCCCTGCCCGGGGACTCCCCCGACAACATCTGCCTGGCGCCCGACGGCGGGCTGATGGTGTGCGAGGACGGCGGCGGCGACCAGTACCTCTTCGGCGTGACCCCGGGCGGTGAGGTCTATCCGGTGGCCCGCAACGCCGACGACATCGGCGCGCCGGGTGTGCCGGAGTGGGGGGAGTTCGCGGGGGTGACCTTCTCCCCCGACCGGCGGACGATGTTCGTCAACGCCTACGCACCGGGCACCACCTTCGCGGTGACCGGCCCCTGGCGGTGACCCGCGTCCCCGCCCCGGCCGTCTCGCGCTTCCGTCCGGCGTGCCGCACGATCGTACGGAACCGACCGGATCGGGGTGGACAGCGGTGGCCGAGCAGGAGAAGAGCGGCAGGGGCGCCCGGAAGTCCGGGGACGCGCCGGAGTCCGGGGACGCCCGGAAGGCGGCGGGCGCCCGGGAGCGCGGTAACGCCCGGAAGGCCGACGGAGCGCGCGGGCAGGAGGGCCGGGCGCTCGCGCCCCTGCTGCGGGTGACGCCCGGGGAGCGGGTCGCCCTCGCCGCCCTGGACCCCTCCGCGACCCCGGGCGGCCCGCCGGACAAGGCGGCCGCCCTCGCGGCCACCGCCCGCCTGGCCGAACCGCTGGCCTCCCTCCAGGAGCGGCTCTACGCGGCCAGCACCGCCGGTGACCGCCGCCGGGTCCTGCTGGTCCTCCAGGGCATGGACACCAGCGGCAAGGGCGGCACCGTCAAGCACGTGATCGGTCACCTCAACCCCTCCGGCTGCCGGGTCAGGGCCTTCAAGGCCCCCACGGAGGAGGAGCGCGCCCATTCCTTCCTCTGGCGGATCGAAAAGGCCCTCCCCCTGCCGGGCGAGATCGGCATCTTCGACCGCTCGCACTACGAGGACGTCCTCGTCGCGCGGGTCCGCGAGCTGGTGCCGCGCGAGCGGCTGGAGGGCCGCTACGCGCGGATCAACCGCTTCGAGGAGGCCCTCGCCGACGACGGCGTGACCCTGGTCAAGGTCTTCCTCCACATCGGCTACGAGGAGCAGCGCGCGCGGCTCCTGGAGCGGCTCGACAATCCCGACAAGCACTGGAAGTTCAGCCCCGGGGACGTCGACGACCGCGCGGCGTGGCCCGCGTACCGTCGGGCGTACGAGCTGGCGCTGGAGCGCTGCTCCACGGCGGCGCCCTGGTACGTGGTCCCCTCGGACCGCAAGTGGTACCGCAACTGGGCGGTCGCGAAACTGCTGCTGGAGCATCTGGAGGCGATCGGCCCGCAGTACCCGCCGGGTGACTTCGACGTCCAGGAGTGCCGCGAACGCCTACTTGCCACATAGTCATATATTTTGCATACGTGACCCTTTCTGTACGCAAAGTAGCGGCAGCGGCCGTGCTCGGTGCCGCCCTCGCGGGATGCGGGGGCGGCACCCCGGGCACCCCGCAGGGCGCCGGGCAGGCACGACTGGCCAGTCCCGCGGCCTCCGGCCCCGCCACCGCGTCCGCCCAGGCCTCCCCCTCCGCCCCCGCCTCCGCGCTGCCCGGCGCGCCCGCCCGGGTCCCGGTCCTGCCCCCCGGCCCGAACGGTCTGACCCCCGTCTTCGAACGGGCCCGGCAGCACTCCGAGAAGACGGTCGCGCTCACCTTCGACGCCGACATGACCTCCGACCAGGGACCGCGCGCCGCCTCTGGGGAACGGTTCGACAACCCGGACCTGATCGCGACCCTGCGCCGGCTGAAGGTGCCCTCGACGGTCTTCATGACGGGCCGCTGGGCGGAGGAGTACCCCGACCAGGCCAAGTCCATCGGCACGGACCAGAACTTCGAGATCGCCAACCACTCGTACAGCCACCACGCCTTCACCTCCCCCTGCTACGGACTGCCCGCGCTGGACGGCGAGGCGGCGCGGGCCGACGTGGACCGGGCCTTCGCGGCGTTCCGGAAGGCGGGCGCGGTCAACACCGTCCCGTACTTCCGCTTCCCCGGCGGCTGCTACGACGACCGGGCGCTGCGGGCGCTGTCCCCCGCCGGGGTCACCGCGGTGCAGTGGGACGTGGTCAGCGGGGACGCCTTCGCGAAGGACCCCGACGCGGTGGCGGAGCAGGTGCTGGCCGGGGTCAAGCCCGGTTCGGTGGTGGTCATGCACTGCACGCGCAGCGCGGCACCGGTGACCGAGCAGGCGATCCAGAAGATCGTCCCCGAGCTGCGAAAGAGGGGATTCCGCTTCGTGAAGGTGTCGGAGCTGATGGGGAAGTAACGTTTCGGCGTGGGCGGCGTGCGCGGCCCGGCGCGTCCCGCACGGCCCGCACGGCCCGCGCGGTCCGGCCCCGTCAGCTCCGCCGCGTACTGACGAGGCAGGCCACCGCCCCCGCCGCCCCCGCCAGCAGCAGCGCCCCCGCCAGCGCGCCCAGCGGCAGCGGAACGGTGTCCGCACGGGCGGCCCCCACCAGCGCGGACACCGCGCGGCGGGCCGGGGAGAAGGGCACGACCCAGGCCAGCACCGAGCCCACGCCCCCGGCGAGCACCCCCAGGCCCCGTGCCCGCAGCAGCGGCCTGCCGCACACCGCGCCCACGGCCGCCCCCGTCAGGGCGCACCCCGCCGCCGCCACCGCCCCGGCGAGGGCCGTCGCGGCCGGGGGCCGCTGCCCCAGGTCGCCGAGCAGCAGGGCCAGGGCCGCGCCCGCCGCCCCGGCGAGCAGCGCCCCGGCCAGCGCCGTCAGCAGGGCCGCCGCGTGCACCCGTACCGGACCGGCCGCGGCGGCGGAGACGGCCCGGGCCGCCGGGGGTTCGGCGGTGACGCAGATCCGGACCAGCCAGGCGCTCACCGGCACCAGGCCGGCCGCCGCGTAGCCGAGGGCGTCCGGTGCCGGGTCCCCGGAGCGGATGCCGGCCGCGAGGAACGCCGCGTACAGGACGGAGGGGGCGATCCAGCGCTGGGAGCGCAGCAGCAGGGCGCCCTGGTAGCGCAGCAGGGCGGTCACGGTCACGGGAGTTCCTCCACGGCGCGGATGTGCCAGGGCGGGAGCGCGGTGAGCAGCTCGCGCAGCACGGCGTCGGAGCGGGCGGCGTCCACCGTCAGCAGGACGCCGCCGTCGGGGGCGGGTACGGCGGCCAGGCCCGCGGGCGGGGCGGCGCCGGGCGGCCCGGCCGCGTGGATCCGTACGGCGGGTGCGCGGGCCGGGGCGGGCGGGGCGGCGGGCGCCAGCGTGCCGCCGCGGAGCCGGTAGTGGGCGTCGGGCAGGCCGGCGAGCCGGGCGGGGTCGTGGTCGACGAAGACCACCGTGCCCCCGGCGGCGGTGCGTTCGGTGACGGCCCGGTCCAGTTCCGCCCGGGCGGCGGCGTCCAGCCCGGTCCAGGCCTCGTCGAGGACGAGCAGCGCCGGACCGGCGAGCAGCGCCTGGGCGACGGCCACCTTCTGGCTGGTGCCCTTGGACAGTTCGGCCATCGGGGTGCGGGCGTGGCGGGCGGCGCCGAACCGCTCCAGGGCCCCGGCGGCGCGCCGGGCGGCCTCGGCGGCCGTCAGGCCGTGCACCCGGCCCAGGTGGGTCAGGTAGGCACCCGCCGTGAGCGGCAGGGCCGCCGGGAAGCGTTCGGGGACGTAGGCGGTGCGGGACGGACGCCCCTCGACGCGCCCCTCGGTCGGCGTGTCGATGCCGGCGACGACGCGCAGCAGGGTGGACTTGCCGCCGCCGTTGCCGCCGTCGACGCGGACCAGGGAACCGGCCGGCAGCTCCGCCGTGATCCCGCGCAGCACCCAGGGCCGCCGCCTGCCGTAGCGGCGGCCGACGTCGGTGAGCCTCAGTGGGCGGCCGCCGTCTCGGTGAGCTCGCTGGGCCGGACGATGACGAAGCCCTCGCCGCTCAGCTTCAGCTGGACGGCCTCGCCCGAGCCACCGCGGATCATGGAGCCGACCGACTGGGAGCGGTGCAGCCCGGCCTCCAGCGCCGCGCTCCAGCCGACCACCGCGTCCGTGTCCACGTACACCGGCGACTGCGCGGTGACCGGGATGATGATCGGGTTGCCGTCGCAGACGACGGCGAGCTTTCCGGTGCCGGTGAAGACGCTGTTGAAGAGGCCGCCGCCGGTCATGCCGGCGCCCTTCACCATCCTGATCTCGTAGGAGAGCGTCGCGTCGAAGCACAGGACGTTGCGCCCGTTGACGGTCAGGGCGTCGCCGGGCTCGAGGTCGATGATGAAGCAGTTGCCGGCCAGGTGGGCGAACCACGCCTCGCCCTGGCCGCGTACGGACATCAGCGCGAGCCCCTCTCCGGTGACGGCCCGCTTGAGCATGCCGCCGACGCCCTGGCCCCGGCGCTCGAACTGGAGGTTCCCGCGGAAGGCGACCATGGAGCCCTGCCGGGCCAGCATCTCCCCGTTCACGGCGTACTTGACGGACTTGGCGTTCTGCAGGGTCATACCGGGCGCGGTGGCGGGCTGGGCGAGGTTCTCGCTCGCGAAAAGGTCGCTCTTCATGGACCCGATCCTCACCCGCGCCGGCCACCCGGGACATCCTCCTGAAGGCGGAGCCTGGCATCCTTGGCGGGATGAGCAGCCAGCACCCGAACGAGACCACAGACGTACCCGCGGTCGGCGCGGACAGCCCCTTCCGGCGCGAGCACGCCCCGCGCGACGAGGCCCCGCAGTTCGTCCTGCCGCTGGTGGTACGGATCGAGAAGACCGACCCGCCGGCGCGGACCGACGCGCTGGAGACCGCGGCCCGCGCGGTGCTGGTCCTGCTGGCGGACGAGCGGTCGCACGGCGAGGGCGAGTGGGCCGGGGCGGTGCGCGACTGGCAGGACGCGCGGATCCGCAAGGTAGTCCGGCGGGCGCGCGGGGCGGAGTGGCGCAAGGCGGGGACCCTGCCGGGGGTCACCGTGGAGGGGGAGGCGTCCGAGGTCCGCGTCTTCCCGCCGGTGCCGCTGGACGGCTGGCCCAAGGAGCTGGCCAAGCTCCAGGTGTCGGGCACCGACCTGGACGACCCCGGGCCCGCCGGTCCGGCCGAGCCGGGCGTCCCGGTGCTGTGGCTGAACCCGGACCTCGACATGTCGGCGGGCAAGGCGATGGCGCAGGCCGGGCACGCGGCGCAGCTGGCCTGGTGGGAGCTGACCGCGGCCGAGCGGGCCCTGTGGCAGGCCTCCGGCTTCCGGCTGGCGGTACGCACCGCCCCGCGCGAGCGGTGGGCGCGGCTGAGCGGGAGCGGCCTGCCGGTGGTCCGGGACGCCGGCTTCACGGAGATCGCCCCGGGCTCCTGCACGGTGGTCGCGGACCACCCGGCCCTGCGCTCCCGGCTCTGAACCCGCCCTGAACCCGCCCTGAACCGGCGGGAACCTCAAATGTTGCTCTGAACGTCCCCTTCCCGTGGTTGGGCGTGCCCGGGGGAGGTCATCACTTCGGCACACGGTCCGTGAAGGGGGCGAGGGGGACATGAAGCCCATGGAACGCCTGGGGGTGGGTATCGGCTGGCGGCCGGAGATCGCGGACGCGGTCGAGCGGCTGGACGGCCTGGACTGGG
Organism: Streptomyces sp. NPDC012794; assembly: GCF_042901085.1. Lineage (NCBI taxonomy): Bacteria > Bacillati > Actinomycetota > Actinomycetes > Kitasatosporales > Streptomycetaceae > Streptomyces > Streptomyces sp. NPDC012794. The sequence goes on along the minus strand of NZ_JBIBCI010000007.1, from coordinate 295,222 downwards.
TCGAGGTGGTGGCGGAGAACCTCTGCCCGGGCCACCTGCCCGAGTCCCTGGTGCGGTTGCGCGGGCGGGGGGTCCGCGTCGTGCCGCACGGGGTCTCGCTGGGCCTCGGCGGGGCAGACCGTCCCGACCCGGCGAAACTGGCGGCGCTCGGGGAGCGGGCGGTGGCCCTGGGGTCGCCGCTGGTCACCGAGCACATCGCCTTCGTACGGACCTCCTCGCCGCTGCTGGAGGCCGGGCACCTGCTGCCCGTGCCCCGGACCCGGGACGCGCTGGACGTGCTCTGCGAGAACGTCCGGATCGCGCAGGACGCGCTGCCCGTGCCGCTGGCCCTGGAGAACATCGCCGCGCTGATCACCTGGCCCGGGGAGGAGCTGACGGAGGGCCGGTTCCTGACCGAGCTGGTCGAGCGGACCGGCGTACGGCTGCTCGTCGACGTGGCCAATCTGCACACCAACCGCGTCAACCGCGGCGAGGACCCCGCCGCCGTGCTGGACGGGATCCCGCTGGAGGCGCTGGCGTACGTGCACGTCGCCGGGGGCGTGGAGCGCGACGGCGTCTGGCACGACACCCACGCCCACCCCGTGCCGCCCGTGGTCCTCGACGTCCTGGCCCGCCTGCGCGAGCGGGTGGACCCGCCCGGTGTCCTGCTGGAGCGGGACGACGACTTCCCGCCCGAGGCGGAGCTGGCCGCCGAACTGGGCCGGATCCGCGCGGTGGTGGACGCGGGCGGGCCCCCCGGCGCCCTGCGCGAGCGGGTCACCCTCCGCGAGGACGCGGCGGGCACGGCCGGTGAGACCGCGCGGACCCGGCTGGCGCTCGGGCAGGCGGCCCTGCTGTCGGCGCTGGTCGCCGGGACACCCGTACCCGAGGGCTTCGACCGGCAGCGGGTCCGCGTGCAGGCGCGGGCGCTCGCCGCCAAGCGGGCCTCGGTGGTCGCGAAGGTGGCCCCGGAGCTGCCCGGCATCCTGGGCGGTCCCGCCGCGTACCGCACGGCCTTCCTCCGCTATGCCCGCGGCCGCCCGATGACGGCCGGATACCGCCGGGACGCGCTGGACTTCGCCGAGCACCTGCTCGTCCGGGAGCTGCCGGCCGACCCGGCCGCGCGCGGCCGGCTCGCCGACTGGTGGCGGGAGCGGGCGGGGGTGCGGCCGCCGGGCCGCTTCACCCGCTGGGCGCGCGCCCTCGTGGGAAAGGCGTCACCGTGAACACCCTGGCCGTCGCCGTCTGGGCGGCCGTGACCGTCTCCACCCTCCTGCTGCTGCGCGCCCTGCGCCGCTCCCGGCCGCCGGTGCCCGGACCCGCGCCCGCCGTGCACGACCTGTCCGAGGCGGCGTTCCTCGCGGGCGGCCCCGGAACGGTGGTCGACACCGCGCTCGTCTCGCTGCTCGGGGACGGCCGGCTGGTCGTCGGCGGCCCCGGCATCGTGCAGGCGCGGCCCGGGGCGCGGGGCACGGACCCCGTCGAGCGGGCCGTGCTGCTGGCCCTGTCCCGGGCGCCGTCGGGGTGGCTCTACCAGGTGCGGTACGCCGCCATGTGCGAGCCGGCCGTCCAGGAGACCGGCGACGCGCTGGCGGCGCGCGGGCTGCTCTCGGCCCCCGGCGCGGGGCGCGGGGCGCGGCGCTGGGGGCTGGCACAGGCGGTGGTGTGCCTGGTGATGCTGCCGTTGTCGCTGCCGCTCACCTTCATCTTCCTGCTGGCGGACCCGGAACCCGGGGTTCCGTTCGCCCTCGTCGTGCTCCCGGCCCTGCTGGGCGGCCTCGTGGCGGGCCTGGTGTGCGCGCGGCGGGCCGGGCGGCGGATCACCCCGGCGGGGCGGCGGGCCCTGGCCGCCTTCCGGGAGCGGTACGCGGCCGATCCGGCACCCCGGGTCCGGACGGCGCTGTTCGGGCTGCGGGGCCTGCCGGATCCGTACCTGCGCGGGCAGCTGGTGCCGGCGGCCCGCGGTACCCGGCTGGCGGCGGCGCAGTCCCGCGGGCGCGGGACCGGTTCGGCGGGCACGTCCGGGGCATGGGCGGAGCCTCTTCCGGTGCTCTGGTGCGCGATGAGCGACGGCGGGGGCGGTTCCTCCGGGGCGGGCGGCTGCGGAGCCTCGGGGAGCGGCTGTTCCGGCGGCTCGGGCCACGGGTGTTCCGGTGGTTCGGGTGGTTCCGGTTCGAGTTGCTCCGGCGGTTCGGGTTCGAGCTGCTCCGGCGGTTCGAGCTGCGGCGGCTCCTCCGGTTCCAGCTGCTCCAGCAGTTCCTGACCGAGCATCACCGGCGGTCCGGTCGGTGCGGTGGGCCGCCGTGCCGGTGGTGGCGGGGGCTTCGCCGGCCCTCCCGGCGGACGGGGCGGACTCGGCCGGCCGGGGACCGCGCGCTACGGGACCCGGAGCGGCGGGCGGCGCCGGGCGCGACACGCCGTGAGGTCTACGGCAAGAGGGCGTACCCGGCGCGGTGTTCCGGCGGTGTGCCTGTACTGGCGCGCGGTCCTGGCATCTCATCCGACCGGACGATGAGATGAAGGGGCCGCCATGCGGACGTACCGGACGATGACGCGCCTACGGCAGGGGGCCGCCGCCGCGGCGCTCTGCCTCGCCCTGTGCGCCCCCGCGCCGGCCCGGGCGAGCGGGACCGGCACCGGGGACGGGCCCGGGGGCGGAAGCACCGCCGCCGAGGACGCCGGAGCGGAGCTCGTCGCCCGGCGGGCGGCCGCTGCCGCCGCGCTGCGGCCGGCGGGCGGGCCCACCGGGGCGGCGGGGGCTCCGGCGCCGGGGACCCGGCCCGTGCCCCCGCCCCGGGCCGGGAGCGGGCGGCTGGAGTTCCGGCCGTGTCCCGCCGTCGAGGAACTGCCCGATCCCGTGCGGTGCGCCACCCTGCGGGTGCCGCTCGACTACGCCCGCCCCGACGGCCCGCAGATCTCCCTCACCGTCAGCCGGGTCCCGGCGAGCGGCCGCGGCGGCGCCGCCCGGCAGGGCGCCCTCGTCCACAACCCCGGCGGACCGGGCGCCTCCGGGATGTACTTCCCGCTGCTCGCCGACCGCCCCGCGTGGAGGCGCATCGCGGCCGCCTACGACCTCGTCGGCTACGCCCCGCGCGGAGTCGGCCGCTCCACCCCGCTGGCCTGCCAGGACCCGGCCGAGTGGCCGCAGGGGCCGACCCAGGTCCCGGCCGAGCCGTCCGCCGCCCACAAGCGGGAACGGCTGGCCGCCGCCCGGGCCTACGCCGAGGGCTGCGCCCGGCACGCCGGCTCCGCGCTCGCGTACTACACGACCCTGAACAACGCCCGCGACCTCGACGTGCTCCGGGCCGCGCTCGGCGAGCGGCGGCTGACCTTCACGGGGGCCTCGTACGGCACCTACCTCGGGGCCGTCTACGCCACCCGCCACCCGGAGCGCGTGCGCCGCATGGTCTTCGACTCGGCGGTCGACCCCGACCCGCGCGGCATCTGGTACCTCAACAACCTCGCCCAGGCCCCGGGCTTCGAGCGCCGCTGGGCCGACTTCCGCGCCTGGGCGGCCCGTCACCACGCGACGTACGGGCTCGGCACCACGGCGCGGGCCGTGCAGGGCAGCTACGAGAAGGTCCGCGCGGCCGTGGCCCGCACCCCGGCGGGCGGGCTGGTCGGGACGGGCGAGCTGCACGCCGCGTACCTCCAGGCCGCGTACTACGACGACGTCTGGCCGGACCGGGCCGCGGCCCTCGCCGCCTTCCTGCGCGGGGACCCGGCCCCGCTCGTGCGGCAGGCGGCCCGCGATCCGCGAACGGCGCGCGAGGCGGCCAACGCGACGGCCGTCTACACGGCGGTGCTGTGCAACGACGCCCCCTGGCCCGCCGACTGGGAGACCTGGGACCGCGACAACACCGAACTGGCCCGCCGCGCCCCCTTCGAGACCTGGGCCAACGCCTTCCTGAACCTGCCGTGCGCCTCCTGGCCGGTATCCCGCCGGCAGCGGCCCGTCGAGGTCGGGGCGGAACCGGGCCGCCTGCCCGGCACGCTGATCGTCGCGGCGGAGCGGGACGGGGCCACGCCCCACCGGGGCGCGCTGGCACTGCAGGGGCGGCTCGGGGCGCGGGCCGCGCTGGTCACGGAGCGGGGGGCGGGCACCCACGGGGTGGCCGGCGGACGCAACGCGTGCGTGGACCGGCACGTGGAGCGGTATCTGCTGACGGGCGCCACCCCGGGGTGGCGCGTCACGTGTGCGCCGCATCCGGAGCCCGCGCCGGTGTCGCTGGACGACGGGGCGGCGAGCACCTCCAGGGCGCTGCTGCCGCCGGTCGTCTGAACTTCCGGGCGGGGTCTCCGGCTGCGTCGATTCGGGGGCAGGGCCTCCCGATCCCCGGAGACCACCCTTGTGTCACGGGTGTCCCTCCGGTCCTTCCCCCCAGGGGAGGTATCAGGCGAGCCCGGCCACCAGGTCGGCGACGGACTTGCGGCGCCCGGTGTAGAAGGGCACCTCCTCGCGGACGTGCATCCGGGCCTCGGAGGCACGCAGGTGGCGCATGAGGTCGACGATGCGGTAGAGCTCGTCGGCCTCGAAGGCCAGCAGCCACTCGTAGTCGCCCAGCGAGAACGAGGCGACGGTGTTGGCGCGCACGTCCGGGTAGCCGCGGGCCATCTTGCCGTGGTCGGCGAGCATGCGGCGGCGGTCCTCGTCGGGCAGCAGGTACCAGTCGTAGCTGCGCACGAAGGGGTAGACGCTGACGTAGTCGCGGGCGACCTCGTCGGCCAGGAAGGCCGGGATGTGCGACTTGTTGAACTCGGCCGGGCGGTGCAGGGCCATGTTCGACCACACCGGCTCCAGCGCGCGGCCCAGCTTGGTGCGGCGGAACAGGTTGTAGGCGGTCTGCAGCTCGTCCGAGGTCTCGGCGTGCCACCAGATCATGATGTCCGCGTCGGCGCGCAGGCCGGAGACGTCGTAGGTGCCGCGGACGGTGATGTCCTTGGCGGCCAGCTGGTCGAACAGCTCCTGGACCTCGTCGGCGAAGCCGGTGCGGTCCTCGGGCAGGACGTCCTTCAGCTTGAAGACGGACCACAGGGTGTAGCGGATGACCTCGTTGAGGTCCTTCGCCTTCTTCCCCGCGTTGGGAATCTTCTCTGGTGCAGTCATGTGTCCATTGTCCCGTGTGCTGATCAGTGGTCTGTCCCAGGGGTGGCCAAAGCGGCGGTCACCGCGTCGGCCGCCTTCGCGGCGCTCGCGACGCAGGCCGGGATGCCGACCCCGTCGTACAGGGCCCCGCAGACCGCGAGACCCGGCAGCCCGGCCACGGCGGACCGGATCCGCTCGACCCGGGCGAGGTGGCCGACTGGGTACTGGGGCAGTCCGCCGTCCCAGCGGGTGACGGTGGCGGCCACCGGCCGGGCGGCCAGCCCGACGGCCTCGCCGAGGTCGCCGAGGGAGACGTCGACCAGCTCGGAGTCCTCCCGTTCGAGGTCGCCCTCGTCGCCGTGGCGGCCGATGGAGGTGCGCAGCAGGAAGAGCCCGGGATCGGCCCCGGCCCAGGCCCACTTGTTGCTGGAGAAGGTGGACGCCTTGATCGTGCGGCCGTCCACGGGCGGTACGAGGAACCCGCTGGCGTTCCCGTCGGTGATCGCGGCGGGCAGGTCGGAGCGCCGGAAGGCCATGGTGACCAGGGCCATGGAGGCGTACTCGACCTCGCGCAGCCCGGCGGCCGCCGCCGGGGCGAGGCCGGAGAGCAGCTCGGCGGCGGGTCCGGCCGGGGTGGCGAGGACCACGGCGTCGGCGTCGACGGCCTCGCCGTCGGCGGTGACCCGCCAGCCCGTGGGCGTACGGGTGAGGCCGCGCACCGGGGTGCCGGTCAGGATCCGCGCCCCGGCGGCCCGGCAGGCTTCGGCGACGGCGAGCGGCAGCCGGCCGATGCCGCCGGAGATCCCGGCGAAGAAGGCGCCGGCGGCGGCCGCGCCGATGACGGTGGTCCGCTCGGCGGCCGCGCGGGCCGCGGGCCCGCTCTGGAGGGCGCGGACGCTCTCGGTCAGCGTGCGGTGGGTGCGGACGGCCTCGTAGAGGGCGGGGACGGCGGCGCGCAGGGAGATGCGGTAGGCGTCGCCGGCGTAGACCCCGCCGAGCAGCGGTTCGACCAGCCGGTCGACGACCTCGCGGCCCATCCGGGCGGCGACGTACTCGCCGACGGCCACGTCCTCGCCGACCTCGGTGGGCGGCAGCCCGGTGTCGGCGGCGATGCGGGCGAGGCCCTCGGCGGACAGCACGCCGGAGGCGGCGAGCGCGGCCGTGTCGCCCGGGACGCCCATCACGTGCCCGCGCGGCATCTCCCGCAGCGTGCCGCGGGTCCACAGCCGGGCGGTGGCCGTGGCCGGGGCCTGGAGGGCGTCGCCGAGGCCGACGGCGCGGGCCAGTTCCAGCGCCTCGGGACGGCGGGCGAGCACGGATTCGGCACCGAGGTCGACGGGGTGCCCCGCGAGCTCTCCGGCGTACAGCTTGCCGCCGAGGCGCGGGCCTGCCTCCAGGAGGGTGACGCGGACTCCGTCGGAGAGCAGCCGGTGGGCGGCGGCGAGGCCGGAGATGCCACCGCCGATGACGACGGCGTGCCGCGAGGGGCCAGGCCGGTCCGTACGTGTGTCCGCTTCGTGCATGAACACATCGTCTCAGACCGGCCGGTGAGGCCTGAACGTGACCGCATCGGAACCGGGCCGGAACCTCGCGGGCGCAACCCGGCGGGGGCCGCCGGACGTCGAACCGGGGACATCAGCCGATCCCCGGGGGTACTGACGATGCACACGCTCCACGGACACCGCCGCGCCGCGATGCTGGCCGGCCTCCCGCTCGCGGCGGCCCTCGTGCTCACGGGCTGCGGAGCCGACGGCGGCGGAAGCGCCGCCTCCGACCGGGCGGCGGTCGCCGGCCCCCGGGAGGGCGCGGCCGCCCCGGGCAAGCCGGGGGCCGGGGCCGCCGCTCCCCCGGCGGCGGCCCAGGACTCCAAGGCCGGGCCGCAGGCGCCGCTGCGCCCGCACGTCATCCGTACGGGGACGCTGACCATCGAGACGGCCGGGCCGCAGAAGGCCCTCGCCACGGCGCGCACGGCGGCCGAGGGCGCGGGCGGGTACGTCGGGAACGAGTCAACCGAGCGCGGCCGCGACGGCCGGCTGACCTCGACGCTGACCCTGCGGGTGCCGGGTGAGCGCTTCGACGCGGTGCTCGGCGCGCTGGAGGGCAGCGGGAAGCTGCTGAACCGGAAGGTCGAGGCGCAGGACGTGACCGAGAAGGTCGCCGACGTCGACAGCCGGGTCAAGTCGCAGCAGGCGAGCGTGGCCCGGGTGCGGGAGATGATGGAGAAGGCCTCGGCGCTGAGCGACGTGGTGATGCTGGAGGGCGAGCTGAGCCGGCGCCAGTCCGACCTGGAGTCGCTGCTGGCCCAGCAGAACGCGCTGAAGGACCAGACCTCGCTGGGCACGATCACGGTGTCGGTCTCGGAGCCCGCCGCCGGGCCGGAGAAGCCCCGGGAGGAAGAGGAGCCGGGTCTGGGCGATGCTCTGAGCGGCGGCTGGGGCGTGTTCGTCACGCTCGTGCGCTACCTGGCCCTCGCGGTGGCGGCGGTCCTGCCCTTCGTGATCGCCGCCGGGCTGCTGGCCCTCGGGTTCAGGGCGTACCGCCGCTTCCGCCCGGCGAAGCCGAGGACGGGCCTCAAGCGGACCCTGGTGCCCCGTCAGGCCGCGCCCGCCGCGGCGGAGCCGGCCGCCGGGGGCGCCGGTGCCCCGGAGCGGACTGGAGCGGATCTCCAGGACTGACGCCGGGTCCGCCCGTAGCGTGTCCCCGTACACGCAGGCGACGGCGCGGAGGCGGGGCGGACGATGGCGGTGGAACGACTGGTGGTGGTCGGCGGTGACGCGGCGGGGATGTCCGCCGCGTCACAGGCCCGGCGGCTGAAGGGCCCGGCGGAGCTGGAGATCATCGCGTTCGAGCGCGGGCACTTCACCTCGTACTCCGCGTGCGGGATCCCGTACTGGGTCGGCGGACTGGTCGGCGAGCGGGACGACCTGATCGCCCGCACCCCGCAGGAGCACCGTGCCCGGGGCATCGACCTGCGCACCCGGACGGAGGTCGTGGAGCTCGACGTGCCGGGCCGCCGGGTGCGCTCGCGGGACCTGGAGAGCGGCGCCGAGTCCTGGACGGGCTACGACAAGCTGGTCCTGGCGACGGGCGCCCGCCCGGTCCGGCCGAAGCTGCCGGGGATCGGCGCGCACGGGGTGCACGGCATCCAGTCGCTGGACGACGGGCAGCGCCTGGCGGACACCCTGGAGCGTACGGAGGGCCGCCGGGCGGTCGTGGTCGGCGCGGGCTACATCGGCGTGGAGATGGCCGAAGCCCTGGTGAACCGAGGGTACGAGGTCACCGTCCTGCACCGGGGCCCGCAGCCCATGTCCACCCTGGACCCGGACATGGGCGGCCTGGTGCACGCGGCGATGAACGCCATGGGCATCGTGACGGTCGCCGACGCCGAGGTGGTGAAGATCCTCGCCGACGAGGAGGGCCGGGCCCGCTCGGTCGCCACCGCGGACGGGCGGGAGTACCCGGCGGACGTGGTCGTGCTCGGCCTCGGCGTGGAGCCCCGTACGGCCCTGGCCCGCGCGGCCGGGCTGCCGCTGGGCGAGTCGGGGGGCCTGCTGACGGACCTGTCGATGCGGGTGCGGGGCCACGAGGACATCTGGGCCGGCGGTGACTGCGTGGAGGTGCTGGACCTGGTGGCGGGCCGCATGCGGCACATCCCGCTGGGCACCCACGCCAACAAGCACGGACAGGTGATCGGCTCGGGCGTGGGCGGCGGCTACGCCACCTTCCCCGGCGTGGTCGGCACGGCGGTCAGCAAGGTCTGCGACCTGGAGATCGCCCGTACGGGGCTGCGGGAGAAGGACGCCCGGGAGGCGGGCCTGCGCTTCGTGACGGCCGCCATCCGCTCGACGAACACGGCGGGCTACTACCCGGGCGCGCAGGAGATGACGGTCAAGATGCTGGCGGAGCGGCGTACGGGCCGCCTGCTCGGTGTCCAGATCGTCGGCGGTGCCGGCTCCGCGAAGCGGGTGGACATCGCCGCGGTCGCCCTGACGGCGGGGATGACGGTGGAGCAGGTGGTCTCCCTGGACCTGGGGTACGCCCCGCCGTTCTCCCCGGTCTGGGACCCGGTACTGGTCGCCGCCCGCAAGGCCGTCTCAGCGGTCCGCTCGGCCGTTTAGGACTGCGGGGCCCCGAACGCCGACGCGCCGCGGGACGGTGTCCCGCGGCGCGTGGGGGCCGCCCGGGCGGGCGGCGGGGATCAGCGGGCCGTCCTGGTGTGGACGTAGTCCACCAGGCGGGTCAGCGCGTCCGGGTCGGTGGTCGGCAGGACGCCGTGGCCGAGGTTGAAGACGTGGCCCTCCAGGCCGGCCGCGGCGGCCAGGACCTCGTCCGCCTTGGCCTGGACGGCCTCGGGGGTGGAGAAGAGGACGGCGGGGTCCAGGTTGCCCTGGAGCGCCTTGCCGGGGCCGACGCGGCGGACGGCCTCGTCCAGCGCGACCCGGTAGTCGACGCCCATGACGTCCGCGCCCGCCTCGCCCATGAGGCCGAGCAGCTCACCCGTGCCCACGCCGAAGTGGATGCGCGGGACGCCGTACGGGGCGACGGAGTCCAGGACCTTCGCGGAGGCGGGCATGACCGAGCGGCGGTAGTCCGCCGGGGCGAGGGCGCCGACCCAGGAGTCGAAGAGCTGGACCGCGGAGGCGCCGGCCTCGATCTGGACCTTCAGGAAGGCGGAGGTGATCTCGGCGAGGCGGTCGAGCAGCTCGGCCCACAGCTCCGGCTCCCCGTACATCAGGGCCTTGGTGTGCTCGTGGTTCTTGGAGGGGCCGCCCTCGACGAGGTAGCTCGCGAGGGTGAAAGGCGCGCCGGCGAAGCCGATCAACGGCGTGCCGCCCAGTTCACCCGTGAGCATGCCGATCGCCTCGGTGACGTACGGGACGTCCTCCGGGGTGAGGTCGCGCAGCTGTGCGAGGTCCTCGCGGCGGCGGATCGGCCGGGCGACGACCGGGCCGACGCCCGGCTTGATGTCGAGGTCGACGCCGATGGCCTTCAGCGGCACCACGATGTCGGAGAAGAAGATCGCCGCGTCGACGCCGTGGCGCCGCACGGGCTGCATGGTGATCTCGGTGACCAGGTCGGGGCGCATGCAGGACTCCAGCATGGCCGTGCCCTCGCGCACCTTGCGGTACTCGGGGAGTGAGCGGCCGGCCTGCCTCATGAACCACACCGGGGTGTGCGGCACCGGCTCCCGCCGGCACGCCTTCAGGAAGGCGGAATCGTACGTCTGGCTCGGCGGGCCCTGGGGGCGGTCGTTGGCGCTCACGACCCGAATCTTCGCACGTATGAAGAAGTGCCCGGCCCGGCGCGGGTGTCCCTGCGCCGTACGGGCGCTCGTTCCGCCTAGTCTTCCCGGCATGGCTGCGGCTCAGGGACGATTTTCAGATGGCGCCGAGGGTACGGACAGCGCGAAGGAGAGTTCCGTCCCGCTCCCGTTCCGGCGGGCGGTCGACGGCTTGCGCAAGGCGCGGCTGCGGTCCGGGATCGAGATCGAGCCGACGAAGCCTCCCCAGCGGCTGGCGCCGTACGCCTACGCGCTGGAGGCGGCGGTGGTGGAGGGCGAGGACGATCTCGCCGACGGCCGGCTGATCCTGCTCCACGATCCGGCGGGGCACGACGCCTGGCAGGGCACCTTCCGGCTGGTGACGCTGGTACGGGCCGAGCTGGAACCGGAGATGGCGGCGGACCCGCTGCTGCCGGAGGTGTGCTGGTCCTGGCTGACGGGGGCGCTGGAGGCGCGCGGGCTGGCGTACGGGGAGGCGAGCGGCACCGTGACGATGGCGGCCTCGCACTACTTCGGCGGGCTCGCGGAGCGGCGTCCGGCCACCCAGATCGAGATCAGGGCCTCGTGGACGCCGCGCGAGGGGGTGGGCGGGGTGCCGGACACGACCGCGCACCTGGCGGCGTGGTGCGAGCTGCTGTGCCAGATCGCGGGGCTGCCTCCGATGGGGCCGACGGACAACGTCACGGGCGTGGTGTCCCTGCCACAGCGGCGCGGTCCGCACCACCCGTAGCCGGCCGCCCCGAGGGGGCCGTCCGGCCCCGCCCGCGCACGGGAACGACCGCTCGATGTCGTAACGGTGTGTCAGAAGTGCGTTCGCCGGGCGACCTTCTGATCGCCCTTTGATCGATCGTGCGTCCGAATTGCCCGAATTGTTACTCACTAAATCGTGATCATTCCCTAAAGCCGGGTGGGTGACGTGCCGAAGGATTCAGTGACCATCCGCACGGTGCGAACCGGCTTCCTTCCCCGAGCCGGCCGTCCCGCCACTCCCCCAGGAGGCCTAGGTGTCCGTTCTTCTCGAGCAGCCCGCAAGCCTGGTCGCCTACCGCCCGAACAAGCCGACGGCCATGGTCGTCGTGGCCGACCCGCGCGTCCGTTCCACCGTGACCCGCCATCTGTGGGCCCTCGGAGTCCGTGACGTGATCGAGGCTTCGTCCATCGCGGAGGCCCGCCCCCGCGTCGGCAGCCCGCGCGACATCTGCGTGGCCGACGTACACCTGCCCGACGGTTCCGGTCTCACCCTGCTCTCCGAGACTCGCGCCGCCGGCTGGCCGAACGGCCTGGCCCTGTCCGCCGCCGATGACATCGGTGCCGTGCGCAACGCCCTCGCGGGCGGAGTGAAGGGCTACGTCGTCACGGGTACGCGGACCAACATCGGGCTCCCCACCCGGCCCGGCGCCGCCCCCATCGGCGCCGCCGCCGCCCGTATGCACCGCCGCCCCCCGGGTGCCCCGAGCCACCCGGGCGGCTACCGAGAGCTCTCCGGCCGCGAGGTCGAGGTCCTGCGCCTCGTCGCTGAGGGCCAGTCCAACAAGGCCATCGGCGTCTCGATGGGCCTGTCCGCCCTGACCGTCAAGTCCCACCTCGCCCGGATCGCCCGCAAGCTCGGCACCGGCGACCGGGCCGGGATGGTCGCCGTCGCGCTGCGGACGGGGATCATCCACTGATCCCCGTCCCGAGGTTCCCGGGCGGACCGCCCCGGAGACCCCGGGAACCGGCCGCCTTCTTCCCCGCGCGCCCGTCGACGGAACGTTCCGGCGACGGGCGCGTCCCATACACGGATACCCTTTACCGGTGACCGACGCCCAAGAGACCGCAGCACACCTGCGCACCACCACCGGGGGCGGCCCCCCGGACGCCGAGGTTCCGTCCGATGGGCAGCCGACGCCGATTCCCTTGCTCGAGCCCCGTGAGGGCATCCCGCCGGTCGTCGCCGACGCCGAGGCCCTCGCCCGCGTCGTCGCGGCCTTCGCCGCCGGCACCGGGCCCGTGGCCGTGGACGCCGAGCGCGCCTCCGGCTACCGGTACGGCCAGCGCGCCTACCTCGTGCAGCTGCGCCGCGAGGGCGCGGGCTCCGCGCTGATCGACCCGGTCGGCTGCCCGGACCTGTCCGCGCTGGGCGAGGCCCTCTCCGGGACCGAGTGGATCCTGCACGCCGCCACCCAGGACCTGCCGTGCCTGCGTGAAATAGGCATGGTGCCCGCCTCCCTCTTCGACACCGAGCTGGCCGGCCGCCTCGCCGGCTTCCCCCGGGTCGGACTCGGCGCCATGGTCGAGAGCGTGCTCGGCTACGCCCTGGAGAAGGGGCACTCCGCCGTCGACTGGTCCACCCGCCCGCTCCCCGAGCCGTGGCTGCGCTACGCCGCGCTCGACGTGGAGCTGCTGGTGGACCTGCGGGACGCGCTGGAGAAGGAACTGGACCGGCAGGGCAAGCTGGAGTGGGCCCGCCAGGAGTTCGACGCCATCGCCTCGGCCCCGCCCGCCCCGCCCCGCAAGGACCCCTGGCGCCGCACCTCCGGCATGCACAAGGTGCGCCGCCGCCGGCAGATGGCCGTCGTACGGGAGCTGTGGGAGTCCCGCGACCGCATCGCGCAGCGCCGGGACGTTTCCCCCGGCAAGGTGCTGGGCGACGCCGCGATCGTGGAGGCGGCCCTGGCCCTGCCCGTGAACGTGCACGCCCTGTCGGCCCTGCCCGGGTACGGGCAGCGGATGGGCCGGCGCCAGCTGGACCAGTGGATGGCCGCCGTGGAGCGGGCGAGGGCCCTGCCCGAGAGCGAGCTGCCGCAGCCGGGCGCGTCCCCCTCGGGCCCGCCCCCGCCGCGCTCCTGGGCGGACAAGGACCCGGTCGCCGCGGCCAGGCTGTCGGCGGCCCGGGCGGCCGTCTCGGCCCTGGCCGAGCGGCTGAACCTGCCGCAGGAGAACCTGATCAGCCCGGACACGGTGCGCCGGGTGTGCTGGGAGCCGCCCAAGCCGCTCGACGCGGACGCGGTGGCGCAGGCCCTGGCCGGCCACGGCGCCCGCCCCTGGCAGATCGAGCAGGTGACCCCGGCCCTGGTCACGGCCCTGGCCGCGACCGCCTGAGCCGCCGAACCCCGTGCAGGCCCCCGGCTCCCGAGCCGGGGGCCTGCACGCGTTCCTCCCGCTGCGCCGGGTCGGCAGCCGCTCCGGCCGGCGCCGGCGGAGTGTGACCTTCGCCGCTCCTCGGGGAGGGGGTGTGCACATTGGTTACCCGCAAGTAGCATGGGCCGGGTGAGCGGGCGCTCAGCCACACCGGCCGGGCCGCCCCCGCGCAGCAGCGCCATCCCGTACCTGGAGGAGAGCCAACGTGCCTCGTACCGTCAGGGACGTCGTCTTCGTCGACGGCGTCCGCACCCCGTTCGGCAAGGCGGGCCCGAAGGGCATCTACCACGAGACCCGCGCCGACGACCTCGTCGTGAAGGCGATCCGGGAGCTGCTGCGCCGCAACCCGGACCTGGACCCCAAGAAGATCGACGAGGTCGCCATCGCCGCGACCACGCAGATCGGCGACCAGGGCCTGACGCTGGGCCGCACGGCCGGCATCCTCGCGGGCCTGCCGCAGTCCGTCCCGGGCTACTCCATCGACCGCATGTGTGCCGGCGCGCTGACCGCCGTGACCGCGGTCGCGGGCGGCGTGGCCTTCGGTGCGTACGACGTCGCCCTCGCCGGCGGTGTCGAGCACATGGGCCGCCACCCCATGGGCGAGGGCGTGGACCCGAACCCGCGCTTCGTCTCCGAGAAGCTGGTCGACGAGTCCGCCCTGTTCATGGGCATGACCGCCGAGAACCTGCACGACCGGTACCCGACGATCACCAAGCTCCGCGCCGACCAGTACGCCGTGCGCTCGCAGGAGAAGGCCGCCAAGGCGTACGCCGACGGCAAGATCCAGCAAGACCTGGTCCCGATCTCGGTGCGCAACACCAACGAGGCCGCGGGCGAGACGGGCTGGGGCCTGGTCACCTCCGACGAGCCGATGCGCCCGGGCACCACCCTGGAGAACCTGGCCGGCCTGAAGACCCCGTTCCGTACGCACGGCCGGGTCACCGCGGGCAACGCCGCCGGTCTCAACGACGGTGCCACCGCCGCGATCATCGCGTCCGAGGACTTCGCCCGGGAGAACAACCTCCCGGTCAAGATGCGCCTGGTCTCGTACTCCTTCGCGGGCGTCGAGCCGGAGGTCATGGGTTACGGCCCGATCCCGGCCACCGAGAAGGCCCTCGCCCAGGCCGGCCTGTCCATCGAGGACATCGGCCTGTTCGAGATCAACGAGGCCTTCGCCGTGCAGGTGCTGGCCTTCCTGGAGCACTACGGCATCGCCGACGACGACGCCCGGGTGAACCAGTACGGCGGCGCCATCGCGTTCGGCCACCCGCTGGCCTCCTCCGGCGTCCGCCTGATGACGCAGCTGGCCCGCCAGTTCGAGGAGCAGCCGCACGTCCGCTACGGCCTGACCACCATGTGCGTCGGCTTCGGCATGGGCGCCACGGTCATCTGGGAGAACCCGCACTTCACCGCCGAGGGAGACGCCAAGTGAGCACCACCGCTGAGCTCCTGAAGGGTGCGGCCGAGCTGTTCCCGGACGAGGTCGTCACGTCCGCGCACGTCCGCCACCTGGACCTGCCGTTCGGCGCCGGGCGCTTCGCGCTCATCACGCTGGACAACGGCTTCGACCACACCAAGCCGACCACCTTCGGCCCGCAGTCCCTCGCCAACCTGAACGCGGCGATCGACCAGGTCGAGCAGGAGGCCACCGCCGGCTCCATCGTCGGCGCGGGCATCACCGGCAAGCCGTTCATCTTCGCGGTCGGCGCCGACCTCAAGGGCGTCGAGCTGCTGAAGAAGCACGACGACGCGCTCGCCATCGGCAAGGGCGGCCACGACGTCTTCAAGCGCCTCTCCGCGCTGGCCGTCCCCACCTTCGCGTACTACAACGGCGCGGCGATGGGCGGCGGTGTCGAGGTCGGCCTGCACTGCTCCTACCGCACCGTCTCGAAGGCCATCCCGGCCTTCTCCCTGCCCGAGGTCTTCCTCGGCCTGGTTCCGGGCTGGGGCGGCTGCGCCATCCTCCCGAACCTGATCGGCGCGGAGCGCGCGGTCTCGGTCATCATCGAGAATTCGCTGAACCAGAACCGCCAGCTCAAGGGCAAGCAGGTCTTCGAGCTCGGCATCGCCGACGCGATCTTCGAGGGCGCGGACTTCCTGGAGCAGTCCCTGCTGTGGACCGCGAAGGTCCTCAAGGGCGAGACCGAGGTCGTACGGCCCGAGGTCGACCGCGGCGAGGCCTGGGACGCGGCCGTCGCCAAGGGCCGCTTCATCGCGGACTCCAAGGTGCACGGCGCCGCTCCCGCCGCCTACCGCGCGCTGGACATCATCGCCGCGGCCAAGGACGGCGACCTCCAGGCCGGCTTCGACGCCGAGGACACGGCCCTGGCCGACCTCATCATGGGCGGCGAACTGCGCTCGGGCATCTACGCCTTCAACCTGGTCCAGAAGCGCGGCAAGCGCCCGGCCGGCGCCCCGGACAAGTCGCTGGCGCGCCCGGTGACCAAGGTCGGCGTCGTCGGCGCGGGCCTGATGGCCTCGCAGCTGGCGCTGCTGTTCCTGCGCCGCCTGGAGGTGCCGGTGGTCCTCACCGACATCGACCAGGAGCGCGTGGACAAGGGTGTGGGCTACGTCCACGCCGAGATCCAGAAGCTCCTCGGCAAGGGCCGCATCAACCAGGACAAGGCCAACCGCCTGACCGCCCTGGTGACCGGTGTCCTGGACAAGGCCGAGGGCTTCGCGGACGCGGACTTCATCATCGAGGCCGTGTTCGAGGAGATGTCCGTCAAGCAGAAGGTGTTCGCGGAGGTCGAGGCGGTCGCCCCGGCGCACGCGATCCTCGCCACCAACACCTCCTCGCTGTCGGTCTCCGAGATGGCCTCCAAGCTCCGTCACCCGGAGCGCGTGGTGGGCTTCCACTTCTTCAACCCGGTCGCGATCCTCCCGCTCCTGGAGATCGTCCGCGGTGAGCGGACCGACGACGCCTCGCTGGCCACGGCCTTCGGTGTCGCCAAGAAGCTGAAGAAGACCGCGGTCCTCACCAAGGACGCCCCGGCGTTCGTCGTGAACCGCATCCTGACCCGCTTCATGGGCGAGATCCAGAACGTCATCGACGAGGGCACCCCGGTCGTCACCGCCGAGAAGGCCATCGAGCCGCTCGGCCTGCCGATGTCCCCGCTGGTGCTGCTGGAGCTCGTCGGCCCGGCGATCGGTCTGCACGTCTCCGAGACCCTGAACCGCGCCTTCCCGGAGCGCTTCACCGTCTCGCCGAACCTCAAGCGCGTGGTCGAGGCCGGCAAGCGCGGCTTCTACGTCTACGACTCCGGGAAGCCGGAGCTGGACCCCGAGGTCGCCGCCCTCCTGGTGCAGGGCGACTCCGTCCTGACGGAGGAGCAGGTCCGCGACCGCGTCCTGGACGCGGTGGCGCAGGAGATCGGCCTGATGCTGGAGGAGGGTGTCGTGGCCGAGGCCCAGGACATCGACCTCTGCCTCATCACCGGTGCGGGCTGGCCCTTCCACCTGGGCGGCATCACCCCGTACCTGGACCGTGAGGGCGTCTCCGAGCGGGTGAACGGCAAGAAGTTCCTCGCCCCCGGTGTCGCCAGCGTCCCGGCGTAACACCCCGCAGTACGCAGAACGGCCCCGTCCGCACCTGGTGCGGGCGGGGCCGTTCCCGTGTCACCTGCGGCCGAGCCGGCCGGATTTGACCAGGCGCTGGGCGGCCGGCGAGTCCGGATTCAGGGTCAGCGCCCGCCGGCCCGCCTCGCGGCGCAGGTCGTCGCCGGGCTTGCCCAGTTTCGCGGCGGTCTCGGCGATCCGCAGCCAGACCAGGGCGCGCCCGCTGTCCGCGGAGATCTGGATGGCCCGCTCGATCCGCCGCCTGGCCTGGTCGGTCTCCTTGCGGCGGATGTGGGCCTGGGCCATGCCGATGAGCAGGTCGAGGTTCTCGTGCTCGGCGAGCAGCCGCGCACCCACCTCCAGGACGCCCCGGTCGTCCTTCGCCTCGACGAGGGAGGCGAAGCCGCTGAGGGTGATGTCGGTGAAGGGCGCGTCGTCGTCGGCCCGCTCCCTGGCGGCGAGGAAGGTCCAGCCCTTGCCGCGCCGCCACTTCCAGGTGCGCGGGCCGGGCAGGTCCAGGCGGGTCCGGGTCCGCTCGTTGAAGTGCATGGACAGCTCGGGCCGGCCCTCCCACTGGTCGACGGCGGCGGCCACGTACTCCTCGGCCACCGGGCGCAGGAAGGCGTACCGCTTGGGCTGCATGCAGTAGCCGACGGCCTGGACGTACGGGGTGACCTCGCCCCGGATGTAGCCGACGTCCAGCACCCGGTCGGCCGGCGGGCCGGCCGGGGCGTCCAGGTCGGGCAGCAGGGCATGGGTGAGGGTGGCGGGGATGCGGTTGCTGTTGGCGTACGGGCGCATCCGGCGGATCACCTCGAGCGCCCCGATCTGGGCGACGGGGATCCCGTACAGGGCACGCGCGGTGAACAGGCCGGTGGAGAAGCAGCCGATGACCTGGCGGGGGCGCAGGTACTCGAAGACGGTCTCGGCGAGGACCGGTACGTCGAGCAGCAGGAAGGGGACCCCGGCCGCGCGGGCCGCCTCGCCGAGGGTGTCGGCGAGGCTGGAGGGGGCGCTGGGGTGGGGTTTGAAGACGATCGAGGTGTGGCCGAGCCGCAGTGCGTGCCGGAACATGCGCAGGTGCAGCTCCTCCTCTTCCTCCTCGGTGAGGATGCCGAGGGGGGAGAGGTACTGGCCGAGCAGGACGGCGCTGTCCGGGCCGGTCCGGGCGAGCTGCGGCGGGACCACCCGGTCCAGGATCGGCCGGCATTCGTGGGTGACCTCCGCCATCAGCTTGAGGACGGCGGCGGTGTGCACCGGCTGCGAGGGGATCCCGTACTCGGTGAGGAGCATGGGCAGCAGGGTGGGGACCAGGTCGAGGTAGAGCACCCGTTCGATGCGGCCGTGGATGCTTCGGGGCAGGTCGTTGCGCGTGGGGCCGTAGCTCATGAGGCCGTCGGCGTAGACGGCGAGCGTGGCGTCCGAGAAGATCTTGCAGAGGGCCTGGGCGGGCTTGACCTGGATCGACTCGACGACGAGTTCCAGGGGGCCCGGCCGGATGCCGATCTTCTCCGCCATGACGGTGCGCCACAGCGGGGCGTCCTCGTCCCGGGGGGACCAGAGCGCCGGGTGGAACGGGTAGATCAGGTCGTTCCAGTAGACGACGCGGTGGAAGCGCGCGAGCACGGCGGCTGCGCCCGGCATCTGGTGCAGAGGGGTCGCGACTTCGGGGATGTCGACGTTGTTGCACACGAGCAGGATGCGCTCGCGGTCGTCGTGGCCGAGCTGGCCGGCGTCGATGGCGGCGGCCACCGTCATGGCGCCGTAGAGGGTGGAGGCGGCGAATATCCGGGTCATCGGGCGGCGGCGCCCGGGTGACGGGACATCAGTGCTCTGAGCTTCTTCACGCGTGTGGAGTCCATTCCTTCCAGCGTCCCCTCGAGGACGTCCTGGGGGAGGTCGAAGAGGATCTGCGCCGCCCGCTCCATCAGCAGGCCACGGGTGAGTTCCTCGTACGACTCGGCGCGGTCCATGTGAATGACGATGAGCGCGCAGAGGGTTCGCATCGCCTTGAAGGAGAGTTCATATCCGCGCGGATGTCCCGCGAGCTCCTCGAATATGAGGCGGAAGGCCGGAAGGAAGTCGAGCTGCCGCTCGTCGGGGACCTTCGTCAGGGAAGTGGCCACATCGCGGCGGTAGAAGATGCCGTGGAGGTCGACGACTCCGAAGGAACGCGTCCGCAGGTGCAGTTTGTAGAACCAGGGGCGGTCCTCCGCGGTGCGCAGGCTCTCGTCGAAGAACAGCGCGCCGGCCTCCAGGAGGCGCTCGCGGTCGTAGATGCCGGCCCAGGACTGCGGGTAGTCCATGAAGGTCGAGGCGTCGACCGGGCCGATGTAATCGGCGGGATTCAGCGGAAGGGCCCTCGGCGCGAGGGGCGCCATGACGATCTTCCGCTTTCTGCCGTAGACACGGACATGGCCGGTGCGCAGGAAATCGACGCCGGCCTGGCTCATCCAGCCGACCAGTTGCGCGAGATATCCGGGGGCGTACCAGTCGTCGCCGTCGAGGAAGGTGAAGAAGCGTCCGCGGGCGGCCGCGAGGCCTATGTTCCGGGTGGCCGATATCCCCAGATTCCGTTCGTTCCGGATCAGTACGGCACCGGGAATCCCCGGCACCATTTCCCGCAGGATCTCTGACGTCCCGTCAACGGATCCGTCGTCCACGACGATGAACTCGAAATCCTCCCGGGCATTGAGCGCCAACGACTTGAGCGCCGTCCGGCAGAACTCCCGGACGTCACACATCGCGACGATCACCGAAAGGGTCACCACCGGAAGCACTCACCTTCTCCCCATTGCCCACACACCTCCGCCGAAGCCGCACGGACGGACCGGACATCATGATAGAAGCGCCCGGAGAGGCCGCCGGAACGCCCGGGTGTGACGTACAACTCCCTCGGCGGTCGAAGCCTTTTCGTGACACGTATGGCTGAGGTGAGCATGTAGGGTCTATCGGGCCCGGCGGCAGTCCCGCCCCTGCCCGCGCTCGGCCGCGGGTACGCCGACGGCAGTTGGGCTCCGCCGACCGACCCGGGAATCACCAAGTGCGCATCCACGTGCTCGCAGACTCCGACACCCGCTGGAAATGGGGCGCGGGGCTGGCGGTGGGCCTGGCACCGGGCAGCGAGGTGCACGCCCACATGCTGCGCGGCCGCAGCACCCCGACCGCGCGCCAGCTGGCGGAGGTCGGCATCACCCCCGCCTCGATCACCGAGGCCACGCTCGCCGGTTTCGCGGCGGCGCCGGAACTCGACGGAGCGGATCTGATCATCCTGGGCACGGTGGGCGGCGCCACGCACGCGGCTCTGCACGCGCTCGCCCACCGGTTCGCGGGAGCGCCCCGGCGGCCGATCGTGATGACCGGATACGTCGGCGTCGTCTACGAGAAGATGGCCGACGGGCTCCTGCTGCGCGCCGGCGCCGACATCGTCCTCGCCAACAGCCCTTTCGACCGGCGCCGTTTCACCGAGGTGTACGAACCCCTCGGAATTCCCGTTTCCTGCATCGTGCAGACGGCGCTCCCCTTTCTCGACCAGAGACCGTACGACCCGAGCCGGACCCACGCCACCCATCCCTATACGGTCTGCTTCGCCGTCCAGCCCTCGGTGCCCGCCGACCGCAATGGCCGGCTCTACATGCTGCGCCGCGCCATATCCCACGCGCGACTGCGCCCGGGGCGCGACGTACTGGTCAAACTCCGCAGCAGGCCCGGTGAGGCGACCACCCACGTGGAGGCCTTCCACTACCAGGTCCTCGCGGAACAGCTGGAAGAGCCGCTGCCGCCGAATCTGCATTTCGTGTACGGAAACATGTCGGACACCCTCGACCGTACCGACCTGCTGGTGACGGTCAGTTCCACCGCCGCGCTGGAATCGATGCACCGCGGAATGCCGACCGCCATCCTCAGCGATCTCGGCGTTCGGGAAGTCCACGGAAACCACTATTTCACCGGTTCCGGCTGCGTCACCGACTGGACCGCGATAGACGAGGGCGACGCCCCGCTCGCGGACGAATCCTGGACGGCCGACCAGGGCATCCGCGCGGTGAATCCGTACGGGGAACTGCGCCACCGCATCGAACAGCTGCGCGGTGTCCCGCTGCCGCCGATATCCCCGTACTACACGGCCGGCAGCGCACCCGAGTACGTGGGGACGCTGCTGCGCCGCCGGGGCCTGAACCCGGACGGCTCCCCCGGTGCGGGCGCCGCCGCGGGGCGCCCGAGCGGCCCCATGCGTCGCACCTCCCGCCGTGTGCTGAAGGTGGCCTACCAGTTCGGGGTCCAGCGCGTGGCCCCGAAGATCCAGCAGTGGGGCGGCGTATGAGCGCCCCCGTCGTCGGAACCCCAGGGGGAAGCCTCGTGAACGTCACCGCCGTCATACCCGCCCGGGGCGGCTCCAAGGGCATCCCCGGGAAGAACACCGCCGAGGTCGGCGGGGTCCCGCTCGTCGCCCGCGCGGTCCTCGCCTGCCGGGGCGCGGCCCACGTGACCCGGGTCGTGGTCTCCACCGACGACGCGGCCATCGCCCGGGCCGCCCGCGAGGCCGGCGCCGAGCTCGTCGACCGCCCCGCCGAGCTGGGCTCCGACCGGGCCTCCAGCGAGTCCGCGCTGCTGCACGCGCTGGACGTACTGGAGGAGCGGCACGGGGAACCCGTGGACGTCCTCGTCTTCGTCCAGTGCACCAGCCCCTTCACCACCCCGGAGGAGGTCGACGGGACGGTCCTGGCCGTGGTCCGCGACGGCGCCGACTCCGCCTTCACCGCGGTGCCCTTCCACGGATTCCTGTGGGGCACCGGCCCCGACGGGGCAGGCCCGGGCCACCACGCGCACGGGGTCAACCACGACAGCTCCGTACGCCTGCGCCGCCAGGACCGCACCCCCGAGTACCTGGAGTCGGGCTCCGTCTACGCCATGCGCGCCGACGGCTTCCGCCGGCACGGCCACCGCTTCTTCGGCCGGACCCAGCTCGTCCCCACGGCCCCGGAGCGGGCCATCGAGATCGACGAGCCCGGCGACCTCGCCCGGGCACGGGCCCTGGCCCCCCTCCTCGACCCGCAGCAGACTCCGGCGGCCCCGTCGTCGCCGGATCCCTCGCAGTACCCCTCGCAGTACCCCGGAAAGGAACTCTGAACAGTGGTGCACAGCAACCGGATCCGCCGCATCGGGAACAAGGAGGTCGGCCCCGGCCGGCCCACCTATGTGATCGGTGAGATCGGGATCAACCACAACGGTGAGCTCGCGAACGCCCTCGCGCTGATCGACGCGGCCGCCGACGCGGGCTGTGACGCGGTGAAGTTCCAGAAGCGCACCCCCGAGATATGCACCCCGCGCGACCAGTGGGACATCGAGCGGGACACCCCCTGGGGGCGGATGACCTACATCGACTACCGCCACCGCGTCGAGTTCGGCGAGGACGAGTACCGGGCCATCGGCGAGCACTGCGCCGCGCGGGGCATCGACTGGTTCGCCTCCCCGTGGGACACCGAGGCCGTGACCTTCCTGGAGAAGTTCGGCGTACCGGCCCACAAGGTGGCCTCCGCCTCCCTGACCGACGACGAGCTGCTCCTCGCCCTGCGCGCGACCGGCAAGACGGTCATCCTGTCCACCGGCATGTCCACGCCCCAGCAGATCCGGCACGCGGTGGAGGTGCTGGGCAGCGCCAACGTCGTGCTGCTGCACGCCACTTCGACGTACCCGGCCAAGGCCGAGGAACTCAACCTGCGCGTGATCAACACGCTCCAGGAGGAGTACCCCAACGTCCCGATCGGCTACTCCGGCCACGAGACCGGCCTGCAGACCACCCTGGCCGCCGTCGCCCTCGGCGCCTGCGCCGTCGAGCGCCACATCACCCTCGACCGCGCCATGTGGGGCTCGGACCAGGCCGCCTCCGTGGAGCCCGGCGGCCTCGCCCGGCTGGTCCGCGACATCCGCACCATCGAGACCGCCCTCGGTGACGGCGTCAAGCGCGTCTACGCCTCCGAACTGGGCCCCATGAAGAAGCTGCGCCGCGTCCAGGGCACCCTCGCCGCCGAGGGGGTGACGGCCTCGGCATGAGCGACACCCTCGCCCTGGTGGAGAGCCCGGCTCAACTACTGAACGTCCTGGAGTGGGCGTACGTCCACCCGGGCGAGGCAGCATCCCTCACCATCGCCGTCCTCCAGCCGACGGACCCGCGCTCGCGTGCGCAGGTCCGCCGGCTGTGCCGGTTCGCCTCGCAGTCCAAGGTGGTCTGGCGGCGCTACGAGGTGCGCGCCGGCTACCTGGGACGGGCGGGGGAACTGGTCCGTCTCGGCCGGGCGGTCGCGGCCGCCCGGCGCCTGGTCATCGGGGACCTGTTCTCCCGTACGATCCAGCTGCTGCTGCCCCGCTCCAAGGCCCGTGAGGTGGTCGTCGTCGACGACGGCACCGCCACCACCGAGCTGGTCAGCCTGCTCACCTGCGGCCGGCAGCTGACCCGCTGGCACCAGGGCGAGCTCAAGCCCTCCGCCAAGGGCGGCCCGGTGAACCGCTGGCTGGCCCGCGGGGACCTGGAACGGGCCACCTTCTTCACCTGCATGCCGGTCACCGCACCGCCCGGCACCGAGGTACGGCCCAACGACTACGCCTGGAGCCGGGCGGCCTTTGGCCCGGTGCGCGTGCGGTCCGGGGCCGACCTGGCGGGCAGCTCCCTGGTGGAGACCGGCGTCGTCGACGAGGACCGGTACATCGAAGCGGTCGGCTGGATCGCGCACCACCGGGCGGCCGGGCGCTACTTCGCGCACCGCAGGGAGAGCGGCCCCAAGCTGGAGCGGATCGCCGCGCTCACCGGCATGGAGATCGTCCATCCCGAGCTGCCGCTCGAACTGACCGCGCTGACCGAGCCCATCGCCCGGACCGTGCTGACCTTCGCGTCCACCATCGCCTACACCCTGCCCATCGTGCTGGCCGGCTCCCCCGTGCGGGTGGAGCTGTGCGACATCGACGACGCCTGGATCACCCCGGACACGGCCGGGCGCTCGGTGGACTTCCTGCACCGGATATCGGCGCTGGCGGTGGACCGGCACAACCTGCCGAGGATCCCGCCCCAGGGGCGGCGGCGCCCCGAGCCGTCAGAACCGCTGCCAGCGGCCCAGTGACAGGCCGGAGCTGTCCTTCTGCCGGTTGACCAGCAGTTCGCCCCGGGCACCGATACAGGCGATGACGACCATGCCCCGGGCGTCGACGGCGAGGGCCGGGGAGCCCAGGCACTCCTCGCCGATCTCGGTCCACCAGAGTCCGGCCGCCTCGTGTTCCGTGGGGTACCCCGCCAGGGCGGTGCGCCCGTTGACCGCCCGGTAGGCCAGGACCGTGCAGTCGTACCCGTCGACCAGCGCGCGCACGGCGGCCACCGCCCCGGCCGCCGGCCCGCCGCCCAGCGCCAGCACCCCGGCGCCGTCCCGGCAGGCGAACACCCCGCTTCCGTCGGCGGCGTGCCAGAAGTGGGTGACGCGGCCCGGAGCCGTCTCCAGCGTGCGCACCGAACCGTCCTGGGCGAGGTACGGGATGTTTTCGCCCCGCTCCAGCGGGCCGCCGGGCCCCGACTGGGCCCAGCGGGAGAGGCCCCTCTCGCCGGGCGCGGCCAGCCAGATCCTGCCCTCGGGGGTGGAGTCGGCGCCGGTGCCCTCGAAGAACTTGCTGCCGCGGAGGTCTTCCCAGTCCTGCCAGCCGCCCTTCCTGTCCTGGCGTTTGACGTGGACGCCGCGTCCGGCGTTGCGGACGAAGACGTGGGGCGTGCCCTGGGCGTCCACCGCCAGCGTCGGGGGGCCTCCGCGGTGGTGCATCTCGGGCCGCTGGTAGAGGGTGCCGAGGGAATGCCAGGGCCCCATCGGGCGGCCGGTCTGGTACTGCACCGCGTGGTGGTAGGTGACCGTCTCGGCGTCCCCGGTCCTGGTGCGGCGCCGGCCCGCGAAGTGGGCGTACCCGTCGGGGCCCTGGCCCACCGTGAGGTCGGTCAGCCCGTCGGCGGGGAAGAGGTCGGGGCCGCTCCAGCCGGGTCCGCCGGGGGCGCGTTCGGTCCAGCGGAGCAGGCCGCTCTCGGCGCGCGCGTAGGCGGTGAGCCGGCCGTCCTTGCCCGCGAGGAGCCAACGGCCGGTCAGGGGGCCCAGCGCCACGGTGTTCCAGTCGCCGGCGGGGACTCGGCCCGCTCCGGGGGAGGGCCGCTCGGGGGAGCTGTTCGGAGCGCGTCGGGATCGCGTCGCCATGAACCGCAGCAACCCTTCCGCTTCACCATTCGAACAGAATCAGGATACCCCGGGGGCCCGGGGCGGCCTCCTGCGTCTATGTTGTAGCCCGCGAGATCCCCCCGAGATCCCCACCGGATCTCCCGCCACCCGTTCGGAAGGACCGGTCCCCGGGCATGACTTCAGACTCCACCGCCACCACGACACCGCCCCGCTCGCGCGCCGCACGGATCCGGCGGGGGCTCGCCTGGACGGCGGCCGTCGTGGTCCTCGGCGCGGCGGGGTCCGGCTGGTGGGTCTACGACCACCTCAACGGGAACATCGACAGCGTCGACCTGGACCAGGCCATCGGCACGGACAACCGGCCGCCCAAGTCGGCCGGGAACGCGCGGAACGTCCTGGTCCTCGGCTCCGACTCGCGGGCCGGCGCCAACGGCGAACTGGACCACGGCCACGTGAGCGGGGCCCGCTCCGACACCGCCATGCTGGTGCACATACCCGAGGGCCGGGCCAGGGCCACCGCGGTGAGCATTCCGCGCGACACCCTGATCACCCGGCCCGAGTGCAAGGACAGGGACGGCAAGACCGTTCCCGAAGCCGGCCGCGTCATGTTCAACTCCGTCTACGCGCTGGGCGGTCCGGCCTGCGTGGTCAAGACGGTGGAGCAGCTGTCCGGGATCCGCGTGGACCACTTCGTCGAGGTGGACTTCGCCGGCTTCAAGGGGCTGGTGGACGCCCTCGGCGGGGTCACCGTCACCCTCGACCAGCCGATGACCGGTGCGAAGGGCGGCCTCAAGCTCGACGCGGGCACGCACCGGCTGAACGGCACCGACGCGCTGAAGTTCGTACGGACCCGCTACGGCTACGGGGACGGCAGCGACCTCGGACGCATAGGGCTCCAGCAGCAGTTCATGATCGCGATGCTGTCCGAGATCAAGAAGCAGGACGCCTTCGGCAATCCGGCGCGGCTCTACAAGCTGGCCGACGCCGGCACCAAGTCGCTGACCACCGACTCCGATCTGGCCTCGCTCACCGCGCTGTCCGATTTCGCGCAGAGCATGAAGGGCGTGGACCCGTCCACCATGGAGACCATCATGCTGCCGGTGGCCTACGACAAGGTGGACCGCAACCGGGTCGTCGTCGCACAGGAGCAGGCCTCCCAGCTGTGGGAGGCCCTGCGCACCGACCAGAAGGTCCCCGCCTCGGCGAAGGACTCCCCCGCCAAGGGCGGCCCGGGCGCCAAGTCTCCGGCGCCCAGGCCCTCCCCGTCGGGTTCGCGTTAGTACTCCGCGTCCTGGCCGGCCTGGGCCAGGCGGCTCTTGCGCCTGCCGTACAGGAAGTAGACGACGATGCCGACCGCCATCCAGATCCCGAAGCGCAGCCAGGTCTCGGCCGGCAGGTTGAGCATCAGCCAGACCGACGCCGCCATCGACAGGATCGGGATCAGCGGCACCCACGGGGTGCGGAAGGCCCGGTGCAGGTCGGGTCGGGTCCTGCGCAGGATGATCACGCCGAGCGCCACGATGACGAAGGCGAACAGGGTGCCGATGTTGACCAGTTCCGCGAGCTTCTCGAGGCTGGTGAACCCGGCGACGACGGCGATGAGCACGCCGAGCAGCAGGGTGGCCCGGTAGGGGGTGCGGTACTTCGGGTGCGTGACGGAGAAGACCCGCGGCAGCAGTCCGTCACGGCTCATCGCGAAGAACACGCGGGTCTGGCCCAGCAGCAGGATCATGCACACCGTGATGAGGCCGACGGACGCCCCGAGGCTGATGGCCCCGGAGAAGAAGGGCTGGTCGACGGCCTTGAAGGCGTCGGCGAGCGGGGCGGTCGGCGACATCTCCCGGTAGTACTGCATGCCGGTGACCACGACCGTCACCGCGACGTACAGCACCGTGCAGATCAGCAGCGAGCCCAGGATGCCGCGCGGCATGTCCCGTTGCGGGTTCTTGGTCTCCTCGGCCGCGGTGGCCACGACGTCGAAGCCGATGAAGGCGAAGAAGACGAGGGAGGCCGCGGTGAAGATGCCCATGATGCCGAAGTTGGTGGGTTCGTAGCCGAACAGCAGCTGGACCAGTGGCGCGTGCCAGCCGGCTCCGCCGGCCTGGGGCTCGGCGGGCGGGATGAACGGGGAGTAGTTGTCGGCCTTGATGAAGAACAGGCCCGCGATGATGACCAGCATCACCACGGTGACCTTGATGGCGACGACGACCGCGGTGATGCGGGCCGACAGCTTCGTCCCGACGACGAGGACCGCGGTCAGCACCAGGACGAGGAGGAAGGCCAGCAGGTCGAAGGTTCCGCCCTCGTCGGGCCCGGACAGCGCGACGGGCATGTCCCAGCCGAGGTTCGTGTGCATGAGGTGCCGTACGTATCCGGACCAGCCGACCGCCACGACGGCGGTGCCGAGCGCGAATTCGAGCACCAGGTCCCAGCCGATGATCCAGGCGGGCAGCTCGCCGATCGAGGCGTACGCGAAGGTGTAGGCCGAGCCGGCCACCGGGACGGTGGACGCGAACTCCGCGTAGCAGAGCGCTGCGAGGGCACAGACGACGCCTGCGGCCACGAAGGCGAGGGCGGTGGCGGGTCCGGCGTTGTTCCGGGCCGCGATGCCCGTGAGGACGAAGATGCCGGTGCCGATGATGACGCCGACACCGAAGACCGTCAGGTCCCAGGCGGAGAGCGATTTGCGGAGCGCGTGCTCCGGCTCCTCCGTGTCACGGATGGACTGTTCCACCGTCTTGGTGCGGAACGGGCTGTTCTGATCCGTGCTCACCTACGCACCTCCCAAGAAGTACGCGAACGGGCCGGGAGGCCCACCCCTCAAGGGTGATCTCCCGGCCCGTGACGTGCAACCGCGCGGTCCGGCCCGTCGGGCCCGTCGGGCCCGTCAGGCTAGTCGAGGGCGGCGTGCTCGTTCTCGTAGCGCCCGTCCAGCTTGGCGACCAGACCGGTGACCTGGCGGGCGATGTCCGGGGCGGTCAGGCCGATCTCGGCCATGATCTCCTTGCGCAGCGCGTGGTCGAGGAAGCGCTGCGGGATGCCGAAGTCGCGCAGCGGCACGTCGACGCCCGCGTCGCGCAGGGCCTGGGAGACGGCCGCGCCCACACCGCCGGTGCGGCCGTTGTCCTCGACGGTGACGACGACCCGGTGGCGGTCCGCGAGCGGGGCGAGGGCCTCGTCCACGGGCTTGACCCAGCGGGGGTCGACCACGGTCGAGGAGATGCCCTGCTTGTCCAGCAGGCCGGCGATCTCCAGGCACATCGGGGCGAGGGCGCCGACGGAGACGAGGAGTACGTCCGGCCGGGTGACCTCGGGGTCCGGGGCGCGCAGGACGTCCATGCCGCCGATGCGGCCGACGGCGGGGACGGCCGGGCCGACGACGCCCTTGGAGTAGCGCACGACCGTCGGCGCGTCCTTGACCTCGACGGCCTCCCGCAGCTGGGCGCGCAGCTGCTCGGCGTCGCGCGGGGCGGCCAGGCGCAGGCCGGGGACGACCTGGAGGATGGACATGTCCCACATGCCGTTGTGGGAGGCGCCGTCGTCACCGGTGACCCCGGCGCGGTCCAGCACGAAGGTGACCCCGCACTTGTGCAGGGCCACGTCCATGAGGACCTGGTCGAAGGCGCGGTTGAGGAAGGTGGCGTACACCGCGAAGACGGGGTGGACGCCGCCGGTGGCGAGCCCGGCGGCCGAGGTGGCGCCGTGCTGCTCGGCGATGCCGACGTCGTAGATGCGGTCCGGGAAGGCCTCGGCGAACTTGTTGAGGCCGACCGGGTGGAGCATGGCGGCGGTGATGCCGACGATGTCCTCGCGCTCGTGGCCGAGCTTGACCATCTCGTCGGCGAAGACGGAGGTCCAGCTGGCGGCGGCGGTCTTGACCGGCAGCCCGGTGTCGGGGTGGATCACGCCGACCGCGTGGAAACGGTCCGCCTCGTGCTCCAGGGCCGGGGTGTAGCCGCGGCCCTTCTGGGTGAGGCAGTGGACGATGACCGGGCCGCTGAAGCGCTTGGCGCGCTGGAGGGCGGACTCCAGGGCCTCCATGTCGTGGCCGTCGATGGGGCCGATGTACTTCAGGCCCAGGTCCTCGAACATGCCCTGCGGGGCGATGAAGTCCTTGAGGCCCTTCTTGGCGCCGTGCAGGGTCTCGAAGAGCGGCTTCCCGACGACCGGGGTGCGCTCCAGGATCTCCTTGCCGCGGGCCAGGAAGCGCTCGTAGCCGTCGGTGGTGCGCAGGGTGGCCAGGTGGTTGGCGAGGCCGCCGATGGTGGGGCCGTACGAGCGCTCGTTGTCGTTGACGACGATGACGAGCGGGCGGTCCTTGGCGGCGGCGATGTTGTTCAGCGCCTCCCAGGCCATGCCGCCGGTCAGCGCGCCGTCGCCGATGACGGCGGCGACGTGGTGGTCCTCGCGGCCGAGCACCTCGTTGGCCTTGGCGAGGCCGTCGGCCCAGCCCAGCACCGTGGAGGCGTGGGAGTTCTCGATCACGTCGTGGTCGGACTCGGCGCGCGAGGGGTAGCCGGAGAGGCCGCCCTTGGCGCGCAGGTTCCCGAAGTCCTGGCGGCCGGTGAGCAGCTTGTGGACGTAGGCCTGGTGGCCGGTGTCGAAGAGGACCTTGTCCTTGGGCGATTCGAAGACCCGGTGCAGGGCGATCGTCAGTTCGACCACGCCGAGGTTGGGGCCGAGGTGCCCGCCGGTCTTGGAGACGGCGTCGACGAGGAAGGACCTGATCTCGGCGGCGAGCTGAACCAGCTCCTCCTGGCTGAGCCGGTCCAGATCGCGCGGTCCCTTGATGCGGGTCAGCAGCACCCGTGCCTCCTTGCAGTTGCTTGCTGGTCTGTCGAGTCTAATGTTCCGCTCGCGGAGCCGGTCATCGGGCGGTGCCTGGCGGGGCACGCCTTTGTCATACCTGTGCGCCCCGCAGCGGCACCACACCTCGCGAACGGGTGTATACCTGCACATCCGTACGCATGCGTGCACGCACGGGTGCCCGGTGCCACACGGAGTGGCACCGGGCACTGTGACGGGTCTTACCGCCCGGGATCGGCCCAGGTCGCGCGGTCAGGCGCGGCCGGCCGTCTTCTGGGTCTTGCGGGTCACCGAGTCGATGACCACCGTGGCCAGCAGGACGGCACCGGTGATCATGTACTGGATCGGGGTCGCGATGCCCTCCAGGGCCAGACCGTACTGGATGCTGGTGATGACCATCACACCGAGGAGGGCGTTCCAGGTCCGGCCGCGGCCGCCGAAGAGGCTGGTTCCGCCGATGACGGCCGCCGCGATGACGTTCATCAGGAGGTCGCCGGCGCCGGCGCTCTGGTTGGCCGCCGCGATCTTGGAGGCCCAGAAGAGGCCGCCGATGGCCGCGAAGGTGCCCGCGATCGCGAAGACCGCGATGCGGATCCCGTTGACGTTGATGCCGGCGCGGCGGGAGGCCTCGACGCTGCCTCCGAGGGCGAAGACGTTGCGGCCGAAGGTGGTGCGGCGCAGGACGAAGTCCGTGCCGACCAGGGCGACCACGAAGAGCACCAGGGCCAGCGGCAGGCCCTTGTACTGGTTGAACACGACGGCGGGGCCGAACGTGAACAGGGCCAGCAGGCCGGTGCGCAGCAGGATCTCGCTCAGGGGCCGCGAGGGGACTCCGGCGGCCTCCCGGCGGCGGTTGTCGAAGAAGGTGGCGAGGAAGTACGCCACCGTGGCGAGCGCCGCGAGGCCGTAGCCGGCGGCCACGTCCGAGAAGTAGTACGTGGTGAGCTGCCCGACCACGCCCTCGGAGTCGAGGTTGACGGTGCCGTTGCTGCCCAGGATCTGGAGCATCGCGCCGGACCAGAACAGCAGGCCGGACAGGGTGACCGCGAAGGCGGGGGCCCCGATCTTGGCGAAGAAGAAGCCGTGGACGGCACCGATCAGGGCGCCGCCGGCGACGGCGGCGAGGATCGCGAGCCACTCGTTGATCCCGTGGGTGACGGCGAGGACGGCCACGATCGCGCCCGAGACACCGCTGACGGAGCCGACCGAGAGGTCGATCTCGCCGAGCAGCAGGACGAAGATGATGCCGACGGCCATCATGCCGGTGGCGACCATGGTGATCGCGATGTTGGAGAGGTTCTCCGGGGAGAGGAAGTTCGAGTTCAGCCCCTGGAAAATGCCCCAGATGATGATCAGGCCGAGGACGACCGGGATGGAGCCCAGGTCGCCGGCCTTCATCTTGCGGCCGAACTCGCTCAGGTAGCCGGACAGCCCCTGCTCGCGCACGAGCAGGCGCGGGTCCACCACGGGAATGGCGTCCGCCGGGGCGGCGGGGTTGGCCAGCTTGGCCACCTCTTCCGCCGAGGTGTGGTGTTCGGTGCTCACTTGCGGGCCTCCCCGGTGCGGGCCGCCCGGCGGGTCACGGCGTTGTCCGTGGCCCCGGTGATGGCGGAGATGATCTCTTCCTGCGAGGTGTCGGCGACGTTGAAGACGCCGTTGTTGCGGCCCAGCCGCAGCACCGCCACCTTGTCGGCGACGGCCTTCACGTCGGCCATGTTGTGGCTGATGAGGATGACGGCGTGGCCGCGCTCGCGCAGCCGCTCCACGAGGTCGAGCACCTGTGCGGTCTGCTCGACGCCGAGGGCGGCGGTGGGCTCGTCGAGGATGACGAGCCGGGGCTCGCCCAGCATGGAGCGGGCGATCGCCACGGTCTGGCGCTGGCCGCCGGAGAGCGAGGCGATGGGGATCCGGACACTGGGGATCCGGATGGACAGGGTGGTCAGGAGCTCGCGGGCGCGGCGCTCCATCTCCACCTCGTCGAGGACGCCGAATCGCTTGAGCTCGCGCCCGAGGAAGAGGTTGCCGACGACGTCGATGTTGTCGCACAGCGCGAGGTCCTGGTAGACGGTCGCGATGCCGAGGTTCTGGGCGTCGTGGGGCTTGTTGATGGAGACCGGGCGGCCCTCCCACTCGATGACTCCGTCATCGATGGGGTGCACGCCGGCGATCGTCTTGACCAGCGTGGACTTGCCGGCGCCGTTGTCGCCGACCAGGGCGACGACCTCACCGGAGTGGATCTCGAGTTCTACGTCGGTCAGGGCCTGGACGGCGCCGAACCGCTTCGAGACCCCTCGCAACGCCAGCACGGGCGCAGCGGACACATGAACCATCTCCTTCGCCGCCTGACCGGCGGGGATGTCGTGCAAAAGAGCAGGAGCGGGGCGGATGGGGGATTGTGACAAGCGAAAGGTGAAGCGTTTCTGCCCGGCGCCCCGCGGGTGGCGGGGTATGAGGTGCGGGGCACCGGGCAGGGCAGGTGGGCCGCCGCGCGGGGGCGGCGACGGGGGCCTTACTTGAGGCCGATGGCGGCGCAGGCGGCCGCGAACTTGTCGGTGCAGATCTCCTCGACCGTGTAGACGCCGTCCTTGACGACGGTGTCCTTGATGTTGGCCTTGGTGAGCGAGACGACCGGGATCAGCACGGACGGGACGCCCTTGGAGGTCGGGCTGTCGACCTTGTTGTTGATGATGCCGTCGATCTTCTCGCCCTTGGCGAGGGCGACGGCCATTTCGGCGGCGGCCGCGGCCTCGGGGGCGTACGGCTTGTAGACGCTCATGAACTGCTCGCCCGCCACGATCCGCTGGACGCCGGCCAGTTCGGCGTCCTGGCCGGTGACCGGCGGGAGGGGGGACAGACCGGCGGCCTTGAGGGCGGTGATGATGCCGCCGGCCATGCCGTCGTTGGCCGAGTAGACGCCGATCACCTTGTCCTTGCCGAGCGCGGTGAGCGCGCCCGCCATGTTGGTGTTGGCGTTCTCCGGCTTCCACTCCTTGGTGTCGTACTCCTTGCCGATGTTCACCTTGCCGTCGAGGACGGAGTGGGCGCCCTTCTTGAACAGCGCGGCGTTCGGGTCGGTGACGGAGCCGTTCATCATGACGACCTGGCCGTCCTTGGCCTTGTCGCCCAGGGCCTCCAGCAGGGCCTTGCCCTGGACCTTGCCGACCTCTTCGTTGTCGAAGGAGGTGTAGGCGTCGATCGGGCCCTCCGCCAGGCGGTCGTAGGCGACGACCGGGATGCCGGCGTCCTTGGCCTTCTTGACCGAGCCCGCGATGGCCTTGGCGTCGACCGCGTCGATGATCAGGACGTTCACCTTGTTGGTGATCATCGTGTCGACCTGCGAGTTCTGCGTGGTCGCGTCCTGCTTGGCGTTGGCGTAGACCACCTCGGCCTTGCCGCCGGTGAGATCGGCGACCTTCTTCTCGATCAGCGGCTTGTCGAACTTCTCGTAGCGCGCGGTCTGGTTCTCCGGCAGGAGCAGACCGACCTTGATGGCGTCACCGGCGGCGGCGGAGCCGGAGGGCTTCTTCTCGCCGCCCGCTTCCTTGGCACTGCCACATGCGGCCAGCGAAACGGCCATGGCACCCGCGGCGACGGCTACGGCGGCTCTGCGCATACGCGTGTTCATTCGTTGAACCTCCCTGACGAGGCCGCAACGCTGCGGCCGAGGTGGATGTGAGTCAACCCCGGCCGCAAGTTTGTCGTCAAGGAGTGAATCCTTAACGAGATGACAACGGTGCCATCCGTTATCTAACTGAAGACATGACGGCGGGAGCTCGCACCCCAATGCCATTTTCCGCCAAAAGCGTCGAATCGCCCATCTCGCTGAGTACGAGAGCGAGTGCGCCGAGCACTTCCGCCCGGCCGCCCAACGAGCCCGTGAGCACCGACAGCTGACGGGCCGCGCTGGGGATCGCGTACCGCCCCACGGACTCGCGTATCGGCGAAAGGACCAGTTCACCGGCCTCCGCCAGCGAACCGCCCAGCACCACCCGGCTCGGGTTCAGGAGGTTGCAGAGGCTGGCCACGCCGCTGCCGATGTGGCGGCCCACGTCGGTGACCACCCGGCGGCAGCCCGGGTCCCCGCCCCGGGCCAGCTCGACCACCTTCTCCATCGTCAGCTCGGGCCCGTGCGTGCCCTGGAGCAGCGGCAGCACGTAGCGCGCGGCGGCGAAGGTTTCCAGGCAGCCGCGGTTGCCGCAGCGGCAGACGGGGCCGGATTCGTCCAGCGTGATGTGCCCGATCTCCCCGGCGGTGCCGCCGGGTCCCCGGTAGATCTGCCCGTTGATCACCAGGCCCGCGCCCACACCGCTCGCGACCTTGATGTACGCCAGGTCGCGGACCCCGCGGCCGCTGCCCCAGACCAGCTCCCCCAGCGCGCCGAGGTTCGCGTCGTTGTCCACGTAGACCGGTACGCCCAGGCGCTGCGAGAGCTCCTGGCGCGGATTGATCCCGGCCCAGCCCGGCAGGATCGCGGTCGAGCCCAGCGTGCCGGACTCCACGTCGATGGGGCCCGGTACGCCGAGCCCCACGCCGATGACCTTGTCGCGGGCCACGCCGATGCCTTCGACCAGGCGCCCGACCAGGGTTTCCGCCCGGTCGAAGCCGTCGACCCAGGAGGCGTCCACGTCCAGCGGTTCGGCCTCCTCTGCCAGCACCTGGTGCGCCAGGTTGCCCACGGCCACCCGCAGGTGGGTATGGCCGAAGTCCACGCCGATCACGATGCCGGCGTCGCCGCTGAGCGAGACGCTGCGGGCGCGGCGTCCGCCGGCCGAGGTATCGGTGACCTCGACGGTCCCGCTCTCCTTGAGCTCGCGGACGATGTTGGAGACCGTGGCCGCCGACAGTCCGGTGGTGCGGGCGATCTCCGCCTGGGTCAGCGAACCGGCGAGGCGCACGGCCCGCACGACTCGTTCCAGGTTCGCGCGGTGCAGCGAGGACTGCGATCCGGGAGTCTGCACGACTCATCCACTCCTGCCCATTAGCGGCGGAAATCCGCCGCCCCCCGGCCGGTGTCGCGGCTATGCGCTCCGAGACCCCGGCGTCTCTCCAACTTGTGAACCTTAAGTCGAGCCTTTGGCCACTCCGTCGTCAAGACCCTGAGACGGAGCGAACCGGACACATAGCCGGAAAGTATGAACTAGGGCCGCGAAGATCGTGCCACGGTCGCCGAAGCGCTGTCTCTCCTGTCAGGCATACGTCATCCGTGCCCCCGGCGCACCCCGTGGCGTTCCCCGCCGCCCCGCGCGCGCCGGCCGCCCGTACGACGGTCCGCGCCGGCCGGACCGCTACTTCAGGGTCGCCGAGGTCAGGCCGGCCTGGATCTGGCGCTGGAAGGACAGGTAGACCACAAGCATCGGGATCATCGCGATGGTCACGCCGGCGAACAGCACCGGCAGGTCCGTCTCGTAGCCCATCTGGTACTGGAGCTGGATCAGCCCCTGGGTGAGCATGTAGCGCTCGGGGTCCGATCCGCTCTGCGGCTGCATCAGGACCGACGGCAGGATGTACTGGTTCCACTGGCCCAGGACATTGAATATCCCCACGCTGATCAGGCCGGGCTTGGCCATCGGCAGCATCACCTGGAAGAAGATCCGGGTGTCGGAGGCCCCGTCGATCACGGCGGCCTCGTGCACCGCCGTCGGCAGGGTCCGGAAGAAGGAGTGCATGAAGAAGACGGTGAAGGGCATCGAGTAGGCGATGTAGACCAGGACCAGCCCCTGGTACGTGTTGAGCATGTCCAGGCGCTTGACCATGAAGAACAGCGGTACGAGCGCCAGGAAGACGGGGAACATCGCCCCGCTGACGAAGAAGTAGTAGATGATCCGGTTCCCCCGGAAGGGGTAGCGGGCCAGTACGTACGCGGCCATGGAGCCGAGCAGCATGGTCAGCGGGACCGAGAAGGCCATCACGATCAGGGTGTGGCCGAAGTAGCCGCCGATGCCCTTGTCCCAGGCGCGGCCGAAGGCGTCGAAGTGCCAGTTGGAGGGCCAGCTGAGGGCCGAGGCGCCGATCTGCGTGTCGGTCTTGAACGATCCGAGCGCCAGCCAGACCAGCGGCAGCACGATCAGCACCGCCCAGACGGCGAGGAAGCCGTGCGAGAAGACGTTGAGCGCCATGCCGTCGGAGCGGCGCCGGCCGCCGTCCCCGCCCCTGCCGCCGGCAGCGCCGGACCGCTCCGCCGAGGGCTCGCCCGGCGCCTTGATCACTGTGGTCATCGTGTCTCCCGCTCAGAACTCGATGCGCTCGCGGCGGGTGGCGCGCAGCGTGACGATGGAGAGGATCATGGTCAGGACGAGCATGACCACGCCCATGGCGCAGGCGTAGCCGCTCTTGCCGAAGTACAGGAAGTTGCGCATCAGTACGGTGGCCATGACCTCGCTGTGGTGGTCGGGTCCGCCGCCGAACTGGGCCGAGGTCATGGTCGACACCAGGACGAACATGTCCATCGCCGCGATGCCCAGGTAGACCGCGGAGGTCTGCACGGAGTCCCACAGCAGGGGCAGGGTGACCCTGAAGAAGGTCTGGGCGCGGCCGGCGCCGTCCAGCAGCGCGGCCTCGTAGATGTCCTTCGGCACGGACTGCATGGCCGCCGAGAAGAGGACGAGGTAGAAGCCGACGCCGTGCCAGACCACCACGAGCAGCAGGCACCACAGGACGAGGTCGGGGTCGTTGAGCCATTCGACGGGGTGGGCCGGATCGGCCAGGCCGGCCCGGATGAGGAACCCGTTGAGCAGGCCGCCCTCGTCGCTGCGGTACACCGCCCCGAAGAGCACCGCGAGGATGGCGAGGGAGAGGACCTGCGGGAAGAAGTAGACGATCTTGTAGAAGGCCGATCCGCGGACGCCCCGCACCCCGCCGGCCCCGCCGCGCCCTCCCGCGTTCACCATGAAGGCGAAGAAGAGGGCGAGCAGGATGGTGATCACCGGGACGAACACCAGGAGCAGCAGGTTGTGCCAGAGGGCGATGCGGAAGACCTCGTCCCTCATCAGGGCGGAGTAGTTCTCCAGGCCGACGAAGTCGAACGTCGGTGACTGGCCCGACCAGTTGGTGAAGGAATATCCGAACGTCTGAACGTACGGCCAGATGACGAAGGTCAGGTACAGCGCGAGCGGCAGGAGGAGGAAGCCGGCGATGAAGCCGGTCCTTCCTCCGCGCCGGGCTACGTGGCTCATGGTGTCCGTCCCTGATGACGCTGCCGGTGGACGTGTGGTCAGCTGCGGCGGTTGTTCTTGGCGTTGGGGTCCTTGGCAGCCTTGTCTACCGCAGCCTGGGCCCGCTTGATCCACTCCTTGGGCTGGATCCGCTGGGTCATCAGCTCATTGGACGCGTTCTGGATCTCGGCGTCCATCTCGCTGTACCAGTCGGGGTAGAGGTAGTTGAACGTGTTCGGGCCCGCCGCCTTGACGGCGGAGACGGCCGAGGCGGTGCCCGGGCGGAGCTTGACGGCCGGGTCGACCCCTTCCTTGACGACGGTGAGCGAGTTGGCCTGCTGGGCGAAGAGGGTGGACCATTCGCGTGACAGCATCGAACGCAGGAACTCCAGGCCGCCCGGCTTGTTCGCGGCCTTCTCCGGGACGATGAAGGGTTCGCCGGCGCCGGCCCGGATGGATTCGAAGGGGAGCTTGCTGTCGGCGAGGACCGGGACCGGCAGGAACTTCATGTCGAAGTCGTCGGGGGTCTGCTTGAGCTGCTCGTTCTCCAGCCAGGAGCCGGAGGGGATGAAGGCCGCCTTGTACTGGTTCCAGGCGGTCTGGGACTCGGTGTGGGTCAGGCCGTTGGTGCCGGGCATGAGGTAGCCCTTCTCGACCACCTCGTAGACCGCCTCGACGGCGGCCAGGGCGGCGGGGTTGCCCTCGAAGGCGTTCGGCGCCAGGTTGTCGATGGCCTTCATGGCCTCCAGACCGCCCTTCTTGGCGATCAGGTCCATGATGACGACATTGATGTAGTACGGGAACTTGCCCTGGTGGGCCAGGCCGCCGATGCCGGCCTCCTTGGCCTTGGCGCAGACGGCCAGGAACTCGTCCCAGGTCTTGGGCTCGGTCCAGCCCTTCTCCTTGAAGAGCTTGCCCGAGTACCAGAAGCCGTAGACGGTGTAGACGTAGTAGAGGGCGACGAACTTGCCCCCCTGCGTGCCCTGTTCGACGGTGCCGGGGATGAGCGTGTCCCGGACCTTCTTGCCGGGGTCGTCGAGCGAGGGCGCGTCGAGCACGACGCTGAGGTCGGCGAGCTGGCCGCCCTTCGCGAGGACGTCGATCTTGATCTGCTGGGCGCCGGAGTCGTCGACGACGTCCGGCGGGGTGCCGCCGTTGAAGCGGGGCTGGAGCTTGGCCGCGATCTCCTGGGTGCTGACGTGGGAGCTGGTGGTGCCCCACTTCTTGTCGAAGGCGGCCTCCCAGGCCTTCGCGTAGTCGTCGCCGAAGCCGCCCTTGAAGACGACCACGTCGAGCTTGCCGCCCTTGGCGACGCCGAAGGGGTTCTCCTTGGACACGACCCCCTTGTCGGGGCCCTTCGTGGTGCCCTCACCACCGGAGGCGCAGGCGGACAGGAAGCTCATCGTCGGCACGCCGATCAGTCCGAGCGCTGCGGAACGCTTGATCAGATCACGGCGGCCGAGGCCCTCACCAGTGGATCCCATGCTCATGTCCTCGCCTTCGTCAGAAGTGTGAAGGAGGCCGGAAATCGCGGCAGTTACCACAAGGCGGGCCTCACCGCGGGCACCCCGGCTTCCCCCGGCCCGGAGCCGCTGATCGCACGGTGGCCCGGACGGGCACAGGTATAGTCCACTTCCGCTCGGCTCAGCAAGATCGTGCACAAGGATCGTTCCCGGCTTTTCCGAGTTGAGACCTGTCCGTCACCTGGGACCGCCGCCGCGAAAAGCGGAAGGGCCGCACCCCCTTAACGGGGGTACGGCCCTATGGTGCCGACAGACGGCGGATCGCTCCGCCTGGCGCGCCCTTAGCCGCGGATCAGGTTCCGCAGGACGTACTGCATGATGCCGCCGTTGCGGTAGTAGTCGGCCTCACCCGGCGTGTCGATGCGGACGACCGCGTCGAAGGAGACACCGGTGTCGGTGGTGACCTTGACCGTGCGCGGGGTGGTGCCGTTGTTCAGCTCCTCCACACCGGTGAAGGAGAAGGTCTCCTCGCCGGTGAGGCCCAGGGAGGCCGCGTTGGCGCCCTCGGGGAACTGCAGGGGCAGGACGCCCATGCCGATCAGGTTGGAGCGGTGGATGCGCTCGTAGGACTCGGCGATGACGGCCTTGACACCGAGCAGCGCGGTGCCCTTGGCCGCCCAGTCGCGGGAGGAGCCGGAGCCGTACTCCTTGCCCGCCAGGATGACCAGCGGGATGCCGGCGGCCTGGTAGTTCTGCGAGGCGTCGTAGATGAAGGAGACCGGCGCGCCCTCGACGGTGAAGTCGCGGGTGAAGCCGCCCTCGGTGCCCGGCGCGATCTGGTTGCGCAGGCGGATGTTGGCGAACGTACCGCGGATCATGACCTCGTGGTTGCCGCGGCGGGAACCGTACGAGTTGAAGTCGCGGCGCTCGACGCCGTGCTCCGTGAGGTACTTGCCGGCCGGGGTGTCGGCCTTGATCGCACCGGCCGGGGAGATGTGGTCGGTGGTGACCGAGTCGCCCAGCTTCGCCAGCACGCGGGCGCCGGTGATGTCGGAGACCGGGGTGGTCTCCATCGTCATGCCCTCGAAGTAGGGGGGCTTGCGGACGTAGGTGGACTGCGGGTCCCACTCGAAGGTGTTGCCGGTCGGGATCGACAGCGCCTGCCACTGGGCGTCGCCCGCGAAGACGTCCTGGTAGGACTTGTTGAACATGTCCTCGCCGATGGCGTTCGCCACGACGTCGTTGACCTCGGCCTCGGAGGGCCAGATGTCCTGGAGGAAGACCGGCTTGCCCTCGGTGTCGGTGCCGATGGCGTCCTTGGTGATGTCCACCTTCATGGAGCCCGCGATGGCGTACGCGACGACCAGCGGCGGGGAGGCCAGGTAGTTCATCTTGACGTCGGGGTTGATGCGGCCCTCGAAGTTGCGGTTGCCCGAGAGGACCGAGGTGACCGCGAGGTCGTGCTCGTTGATCGCCTTCGAGATCTCCTCGTCCAGCGGACCGGAGTTGCCGATGCAGGTGGTGCAGCCGTACCCGACGAGGTTGAAGCCCATCTTGTCGAGGTACGGGGTCAGGCCGGCCTTGTCGAAGTAGTCGGTGACGACCTTCGAGCCGGGGGCCAGGGTGGTCTTGACCCACGGCTTGCGGGTCAGGCCCTTCTCGACCGCCTTCTTGGCCACGAGCGCCGCGGCGACCATGACGTAGGGGTTCGAGGTGTTGGTGCAGGAGGTGATCGCGGCGACGGTGACGGCGCCGTGGTCGATCTCGAAGGAGGAGCCGTCGGCCAGGGTGACCAGGGTGGGCTTGGACGGGGCGCCGTTCGGGTGGTTCGCCGGGGCGTCGGAGGCCGGGAAGGACTCCTTGCCCGCCTCGTCCACGTCGTCGACGTAGTTGCGCACGTCCTGGGCGAACTGCTGCGAGGCGTTGGCGAGGACGATGCGGTCCTGCGGGCGCTTCGGGCCGGCGATGGAGGGGACGACCGTGGAGAGGTCGAGCTCCAGCTTCTCGGAGAAGTCCGGCTCGGCGGCCGGGTCCAGCCACAGGCCCTGCTCCTTGGCGTACGCCTCGACCAGCGCGACCTGCTGGGCGTCGCGGCCCGTCAGGCGCAGGTACTTCAGCGTCTCGTCGTCGATCGGGAAGATCGCGGCGGTCGAGCCGAACTCCGGCGACATGTTGCCGATGGTGGCGCGGTTCGCGAGCGAGGTGGCGGCGACGCCCTCACCGTAGAACTCGACGAACTTGCCGACGACGCCGTGCTTGCGCAGCATCTCGGTGATGGTGAGCACCAGGTCGGTGGCGGTGGTGCCGGTCGGCAGCTCGCCGGTCAGCTTGAAGCCCACGACGCGCGGGATCAGCATGGAGACCGGCTGGCCCAGCATCGCGGCCTCGGCCTCGATGCCGCCGACGCCCCAGCCCAGCACGCCCAGGCCGTTGACCATGGTGGTGTGCGAGTCGGTGCCGACGAGGGTGTCGGGGTACGCCTGGCCGTTCCGGACCATGACCGTGCGGGCCAGGTGCTCGATGTTGACCTGGTGGACGATGCCGGTGCCCGGGGGGACGACCTTGAACTCGTCGAAGGCGGTCTGGCCCCAGCGCAGGAACTGGTAGCGCTCCTTGTTGCGGCCGTACTCCAGCTCCACGTTCTGGGAGAACGCGTCCTTGGTGCCGAACTTGTCGGCGATGACGGAGTGGTCGATGACCAGCTCGGCCGGCGCCAGCGGGTTGATCTTGGACGGGTCGCCGCCGAGCTCCTTCACGGCCTCACGCATGGTGGCGAGGTCCACGACACAGGGAACGCCGGTGAAGTCCTGCATGATCACGCGGGCCGGCGTGAACTGGATCTCCTGGCTGGGCTGCGCCTGGGAGTCCCAGCCACCGAGCGCCCGGATGTGGTCGGCGGTGATGTTCGCGCCGTCCTCCGTGCGGAGCAGGTTCTCCAGCAGGACCTTCAGGCTGTAGGGAAGGCGGGCGGCGCCCTCAACCTTGTCCAGCCGGAAGATCTCGTACGACTCGTCGCCCACCTGCAGCGTGCTGCGGGCGTCGAAGCTGTTCGCCGACACGACAGTCTCCTTCATGCATGATTTCGCGCGTATAACCGCATCCTGCCGCCACGCCCTGTGGCCAATCCGCTAAGGTCAGGCTAAGTTAGGTAACCCTTATCAGCGGGGGCGGCTGCGGAACGCCTTCGGCAGATATCTCGATGTCGAGATAACTCTAGTACATGTCCGGGGCGGGGACGAGGTGCACACCTCGCGGCTGTCCGTTGTCATTCAATCGAGGCGTTTGACAGCGAACCCGGCCGCTTCGGCTTCCTTGACAGCGAACCTGGCCGTGCCGGGTGACGGACAGGCTTGGCCGATTGCTAGGGAAGACGCCGAAGCTGAACCAGATTGAGCCAGGTCTCCGGATTCGGTTCCACATATGCGGCACGAACCGAATAGCGCCCTGGCTCCAGCTCCACCCGCAGATGGTTCTCTGGCTCCAGCTCGTCACCAGGCCAAGCCGAGTCGAACAAGACCACTGGCCCCGGCACGTCCCAAAGTTGCTCAGGCTCCCAACGGGCATCAGCGAGCGCGGCATCAACGCTGCCCAGAAGCTGCTCCTCCGATTCGGCGGCGCACCACCGCACGAACAGGCCGCGCTCCGGAAGGAAGGACGTCGAGGCGGGGTCATCACCGAGGATCAGGGCCTGCGACTGCCCGACCGCCACCAGGCCGGCATACCCGTCGACGCCGCAGGCTCTGTCGTAGTCGGTTTCAGACTCGTCGCTGTCCGCACCCGACCACGAAGACAGGACCACTTCGGGCACAACGATCAACGGCCCGCCACCGGACTCCACCCACTCGACTGCACCTGGATCTGCATACCTCGTCATGCGAGGAAGCTACAGGCCGCCGGGTGACAACAATCATGGCCGGCGACGCCTCCGCGTCCCGGCACACACACGGTCTGATCGTTTGGCATCCAACCTTGTCGCCCCAGGTCAGGACACCGCACCGGACCACCGTGACTGCCAAAGGACAGCGGCCCGCCGGAACCGTCCACCGGGCGGCCGCTCCGGCACGCCGGGATGACCTCGCGCCGCGAGGTCCGGGCGCCGGCCGGCGCGGCGCGTCGGGTGGGGTGGCGGCGGTCAGGCCCGTACGACGGTGAACAGCACTGGCGTACGGATGCCGATGTGGGCGGCGGCGTCGGCTGCGGTCGCGGCGAGCCGGCCGACCGCGTCGCAGGACCACTCCGCCAGCTCGCCGGAGAATGTCATTCCATGCAGGGGCGGAAACCGTTCCAGAAGCTGTCGTCGAACGGCGACGCCGGAACGCCCCCCGGCGGAGCGAGCTCGTCGAGCCCACCCGTGAACACGTTCCGCTCCGGAGGGACGAGGCGGCGGCGAGCCGAAACCTCGACGCCCCGCACCGGCACAGGACCTGGACCGCGGTCGGGCGCACGGCGCCGATCGCTCTGCCGTGTCCTGCGCGCAGCGCAGGACACGGCTGCACAGGAAGCGGCCGGACGTCGAGCCGGCCCGTCGCAAGCGATCGCTGATGGAACGACCGGTACGCGTCGTACTCCGAGGCGGGATCGTGCCACGTGGAGGGGACCAGCTCTCAGACCGCGGACGCGTCGGGGGACCCGGCCGCATCCCAGAGCGGTTTCGAGCGATTGGCCCGATTCGACCGGAGAAGGGCGCGGCGGAGTCCGGGTGGCGCAAGCCGGGTTGGGCCGGAAGTGGAATCTGACGGACCGATTGCACCCGTCTGCCGCACCCCACGCGAACCACATCTCATATCTGAGATACGGTGCATCCATGGCAGACGACTACCTCGTACGCATCGGCAAGCTCATCCGTGACGCCCGGCAGCACCGGGGCTGGACACAGAGTCAGCTCGCCGACGCCCTCGGCACCAGCCAGAGTGCGGTGAACCGCATCGAGCGCGGCAACCAGAACATCAGCCTTGAGATGATCGCCCGAATCGGTGAAGCGCTCGACAGCGAAATCGTCTCCCTGGGCTACGCCGGCCCGATGCACCTGCGCGTCGTCGGCGGACGCCGCCTCTCCGGCTCCATCGACGTCAAGACGAGCAAGAACGCGTGCGTGGCGCTGCTGTGCGCCTCCCTGCTCAACAAGGGACGCACCGTCCTGCGGCGGGTGGCCCGCATCGAAGAGGTGTACCGGCTCCTCGAAGTCCTCAACTCCATCGGTGTCCGCACCCGCTGGATCAACGACGGCGTGGATCTGGAGATCGTCCCGCCGGCCCAGCTCGACATGGACGCCATCGACGCGGACGCGGCCCGCCGCACCCGCAGCATCATCATGTTCCTGGGCCCGCTCCTGCACCGCACGGACCAGTTCCGCCTGCCGTACGCCGGCGGCTGCGACCTCGGCACCCGCACCATCGAGCCCCACATGATCGCCCTGCGCCGCTTCGGCCTGGACATCACCGCCACCGAGGGCATCTACCACGCGAAGGTCGAGCCGGGGGTCTCCCCGGGCCGGCCCATCGTCCTGACCGAACGCGGGGACACGGTCACCGAGAACGCCCTGCTGGCCGCGGCCCGCCACGACGGGGTCACCGTCATCCGCAACGCCTCCTCCAACTACATGGTCCAGGACCTGTGCTTCTTCCTGGAGGCCCTGGGCGTCGAGGTCGAGGGCATCGGCACCACCACCCTGACCGTCCACGGCGTACCCGCCATCGACGTCGACGTGGACTACTCGCCCTCCGAGGACCCGGTCGAGGCGATGAGCCTCCTGGCCGCCGCCGTGGTGACGGAATCCGAACTCACCATCCGCCGCGTCCCGATCGAGTTCATGGAGATCGAGCTCGCGGTCCTGGAGGAGATGGGCCTCGACCACGACCGCTCGGCCGAGTACGTCGCCGACAACGGCCGCACCCGCCTGGTCGACCTCACGGTCCGCCCCTCCAAGCTCGAAGCCCCGATCGACAAGATCCACCCGATGCCCTTCCCCGGGCTGAACATCGACAACGTCCCGTTCTTCGCCGCCATCGCCGCGGCCGCCCAGGGCAAGACCCTGATCCACGACTGGGTGTACGACAACCGGGCCATC
The DNA here is from genome assembly GCF_042901085.1 of Streptomyces sp. NPDC012794. Classification (NCBI taxonomy): domain Bacteria; kingdom Bacillati; phylum Actinomycetota; class Actinomycetes; order Kitasatosporales; family Streptomycetaceae; genus Streptomyces; species Streptomyces sp. NPDC012794. Next base: position 250,513 of record NZ_JBIBCI010000007.1, on the reverse strand, counting down.
TACCTGACCGACCTGAACCGCCTCGGCGGCAGGCTCCAGCTCCTGGACCCCCACCGCGTCCTGGTCGAGGGCCCCACCCGCTGGCGCGCGGCCGAGATGATGTGCCCCCCGGCCCTCCGCCCCGCGGTGGTCGTCCTCCTCGCGATGATGGCGGCCGAGGGCACCTCGGTCCTGCGCAACGTGTACGTCATCAACCGCGGCTACGAGGAACTCGCCGAACGCCTCAACTCGGTCGGCGCCCAGATCGAGATCTTCCGGGACATCTGAGAATCCGGAAGGCTCGCCCCGGACGGGGCAGGGTTCGAAGCCCCCGTCAGCCGGTTCACAACCGGCCGACGGGGGCTTCACCGTCTCCCGGCCCGGGGGTCAGCCCAGGTACTCGTTCCGCCACTGTACCGGCGGCCGATGTGGGGGATGTCCCCGATCCGGGTCTCCTGCGTGTCGTGGAAGAGACACATCAACGCGACCCTGGCCGGGTCGACGCCCTCCATCATGGCCAGCACGGCGCCGATGATCCGACCCTGAACGAGTGCTCGGCGATCGACTCGGGGTGTTGTTGCCACGACTACGACATGGACCGCGTCGCCGCGTCGATCTCGGGGCGGGAATTCGCGCACCGGGACCTGACCCCGGCGGCATGATCGGCTACAGCTCCAGCCTGATCCCGGCCTCCCGTACAAGGGCCAGGGCGAGATCCAGTGCTCCGGGCCCCTGCACGGCGGCACCCCTCAGGAAAGCCGCCCCACCCACGTCCGCCATCGTGCAGTCCTCGAACCGCACCCGCTGCACCTGCACGTTGCCGAACTGGGCGCCGGTCAGATCGCAGTGCGAGAACAGCGCATCCCGCAGCTCGGCGAACTGGAAGTCCGCCTGCGTCAGGTTGCAGTCCTCGAAGGTCACCGACTTGAACTTCGAATGCCGCCACAGCGACAGGTCCGCTCGGTCCCCCTCGAACCGTACGTCGTTGAAATGCGACTGCGACCAGGACGCCCCGGTCAGACGGCCGGCCGTTACCTCGGCCCGTACGAGGGACACGTCCTGAGCGCGCAGCGTCGCGAAGTCGCAAGTCTGGAAAACCGTGTCGGAGAACACCGCCTGCCTCATGCACGCCCCGGTGAACCGCACCCCTTCGAGGCGAGACTGCTCAACCTCCACCAGCTCCAGGGTGTGACCGGCGAGAACGTCGCCGTTGTATGCCACGCCGCGGATCATCGCGTCCTCGACGAAAGCGTCATCAGGCCGGCTTGCAGGGCGCAGGGTCGCGGGAAGCCGGGGCTTCTGGGGGTTCCTCGGGCGTACCGCTGTCACTGAGGGCATGACCTCGGAGACTAGCACCAACATAGGCCTATAGATGGCGAGTTAGCCCGGTTCGATAGGATATCGACTCCACACGCGTGGGCCGGTGGAGCGGCGGGCCGACGGCTCCACCGGCGGCAGGGGTGGGATTCGGTCGGATGGCTGATGGGGCCTCGCCCCGGGGCGGTGGGGCGGGCAGAATCCCCCGGGACGGTGACGAGAGGCGGGGGCGGGCATGCTGGTGCGGACGGGCGGGGCGGGGGTTCCCGGGCTGGAGGGGGTGCCGTTGCTCGGGTCGCTCTTCGACCTGAAGACGGACTCCCTCGGGACCTATGAGCGGGCCCGGCAGCGGCACGGGGACGTCGTACGGATCAGCGCCGGCCCGCCCGGGCTGCGCGCCGAGCTGTACTGCGTGTTCTCCGCGGAGGGCGCCCAGCGGGTGCTGGCCTCCGAGGCGGCCAACTTCCGCAAGGACAACGCCTTCTACCAGGAGGTCCGGGACTCCTTCGGCAACGGCCTGCTGACCAGCCAGGACACGGACTACCTGCGCCAGCGCCGGCTGGTGCAGCCGCTGTTCACCCGCAAGCGGGTCGACGCCTACGCCGGGGCCGTCACCGCCGAGACCGAGGACACCCTGGCCGCGTGGACGCAGGCCCGGGACGGGATCGTCGACGTCTCCGCCGAGATGATGCACCTGGCCCTGCGCGCCGTGTCACGGATCCTGTTCGGCGCGGACGTCGACGCCACCGTGGACGTCGTGCACCGGTGCTTTCCGGTCATCACGGAGTACGTGCTGCGCCGCGGCTACTCCCCCGCCAACCTCCCGCGCACCTGGCCGACCCCGGGCAACCGGCGGGCGGCCGTCGCGCTGGACGAGCTGTACACCGTCTGCGACGGGATCATCGCCCGGCGGCGGGGGGACGCCTCCGGGCAGCCGGCGGGCGAGGACCTGCTGACGCTGCTCGCCGTTGCGCGGAGCGCGGACGACGGCACCTTCGACGCCGCCGAACTGCGGGACCAGGTACTCGTATTCCTGCTCGCCGGGCACGAAACCACGGCGACCTCGCTGGCCTTCGCCCTGCACCTGCTCGGACGGCACCCCGAGGAGCAGGCCCGGGCCCGGGAGGAGGTCCGCGGCGTACTGGGCGGCGGGCGTACGCCGCAGGCCTCGGACCTGGAGCGGCTCCCCTACCTCACGCAGGTGCTCAGGGAGGCGATGCGGCTGTACCCGGCGGCCCCGGTGATCGGCCGCAAGGCGGTCGCCGCCACCGAGATCGAGGGCCATGCCGTCCCGGCCGGCGCCGATGTGATCCTGGCCCCCTGGGTGACGCACCGCCACCCCCGGTACTGGAGCGACCCGGAACGTTTCGACCCCGACCGCTTCACGCCGGAGGCCGAGGCCGGCCGCCACCGCTACGCGTGGTTCCCCTTCGGCGGCGGCCCGCGCGCCTGCATCGGGCAGCACTTCTCGATGCTGGAGTCGGTGATCGCGCTGGCGATGCTGCTGCGCGCCTACGAGTTCGAGGCCGTGGACCAGGAGATCCCGGTGAGCGCCGGGATCACCCTGCGGGCGGAGGGACCGGCTCGCTGCCGGATCCGCCGCGTGGAGGTTTAGCGGGCCCGCGGTCGTCACGGGCCTCAGGAAGAAGAGATTCCGACCCGGTTTCCCCGTACGTACGCCGGCCCCCGCGCGTCGCGGACGGCTCCCGGCCGGCCCTGCGGACGGTCGTCCGGGCCGACGGGGCCCGGCTGCGCGCGGCGCTGCGGTAGCGGGAGGGGCCGGTCAGCGGTAGTCGTCGGGGTGGTCCTGCATCCAGGTGTTGATCTCGTCCCGGGTGGCGGTCAGCGCGCTCTGGTGCTTCTTCAGGTTCTCGAAGCCGCGGTCACCGCCGAGTTGCCCGTCGAGCTTCGCGATCAGGGCGATCGGCTCGGGGAAGTGACCGGGGCCCTTCGGGTCGGCCTTCATCGCCCGGTCCAGGCGGTGGAGTTCGTCGTGGACGCGGCCGAGGAAGTACGCGCAGTTGCCGGGGGTGCAGGAGTCGCCCAGGGTCGCCTGGAGTCCGGCGAAGGCGTCCCGGACGCGTTCGGGCGGTGCGGAGGGCAGGCCGCTCGCGGAGGCCGGGGCCGTGGGCCGGGCGGTGGGCGTCGCGGCCGGTGACGCGGGTGACGCGGGGGCACCCGTACCGCCGGAGGCGCCGGGCGCCGGGGACGCGGCGGCGGAGGCGGCGGGCGATGCGGTGGCGGACGCCGAGGGCGGCGGGGCCGAGGCGGCCTTCGGCTCGGGCTCGCTCCCGCAGGAGACGGTGAAGGCCGCCAGGGTGACGGTCAGGGCTGCCGCGGCGACGCCGCGCACGGTCGATCGGAACATCGGAAATTCCCCCCGGTTTGCGATGAGCGGCAGAGCCTACCTGCCCCGCTCGTCCGGGACGGGAGCCGGGGTGTGGTTGCCCTGGAGGTGTTCCAGGTCCGAGGGCCGCACCTGGATCGCGAGGAGCGCGATGACGGCGCCGGCGAGCGTGAAGAGGGACGCCGCCACGAAGGCCGCGGTCACGCCCGAAGTGAGCACCTGGTCGGCCCAGGGGCGGGGAAGCTGCCCGGTGCGCGTGAAGAAGGCCTTCTGTTCGGGGCTCGCGGTGCCGAGGAAGGCCGGCACCTGCTCCTTCGCTTCGTTGCGGCTGGCCGTTCCGAAGACGGTGACCAGGATCGACAGCCCCAGTGACCCGCCGACCTGCTGCATCGAGTTGAGCAGCCCGGAGGCAGCGCCGGACTCGCGGTCGGGGACGCCGGACAGGGCCATCAGCGTCAGCGAGACGAACTGCAGCCCCATGCCGGTGGCGAACACCAGGAGCGGGCCGAGGATGCTGCCCGGGTAGGTGGAGTGGACGTCGCTGAGCGTCAGCCAGCCCAGTCCCGTCGCGCAGCACAGCGCGCCGGTGACCATGAAGGGCTTCGGCCCGTACTTGGGCAGCAACTGCGAGGCGAATCCGGCCGCCAGCGCGACCATGACGCTGACGGGCAGGAAGGCGAGTCCGGCCCGCAGCGGGCTGAAGCCGAGGACGTTCTGCACGAACAGGGTCAGGAAGAAGAACATGCCGAAGATCGCGCAGGCGAGGAAGAGCATGATCCCGTAGGTTCCCGCGCGGTTGCGGTCGGCGAACATGCGCAGCGGGGTGATCGGCTGGGGCGAGCGCCGCTCGTTGAGGAGGAACAGGGCCAGCAGGACCACGGCGGCGGCGAAGGAGCCGAGGGTGAGCCCGTCGCGCCAGCCCTCCTGGGAGGCGCGGATGAAGCCGTAGACGAGGCTGACCATGCCGCAGGTGCCCAGCAGCGCGCCGGGGAGGTCGAAGTGCCCGGGGTGGCGCGCGGAGTCGCGCAGGACCCGGGCGGCCAGGAAGGCGATCAGCAGGGCGATCGGGACGTTGACGAAGAACACCCAGCGCCAGTTGAGCCACTGGACCAGCACCCCGCCCGCCACGAGCCCGATCACACCGCCGCCGGCGGAGACGGCGGCGAACACGCCGAAGGCCCGGTTGCGTGCCGGGCCTTCGCGGAAGGTGGTGGTGATCAGAGCGAGCGAGGTCGGGGAGGCGATGGCCGCGCCGACACCCTGGAGGGCCCGGGCCGCCATCAGCTGGCCGGCGTTCTGGGCGAGTCCGCCGAGGAGGGAGGCCAGGCCGAAGAGCAGCACTCCGAAGACGAAGACGCGCTTCCTGCCGAGGATGTCGCCGGTGCGGCCGCCCAGCAGGAGCAGGCCTCCGAAGGTGAGGGTGTAGGCGTTGACCACCCAGGAGAGGCTCTCGGTCGAGAAGTCGAGGGCGGTCTGGATGTGTGGTAGCGCGATGTTCACGACGGTGATGTCGAGCACGACCATGAGCTGGCACGAGGCAATGACGAACAGGGCCAGCCCGTTTCCGCTCCCGCGGAGCTTGCCGTCGGTCCCGTTGTCGCTCGGCAGTGCGTTCGGGTCCACCAGTCGACGCTAAGCCCGGGGACGGAGGTCCACCACTCGAACGGCCTATGCCATGTGACATTGTACATGCCACAATGGGGATCATGGATGATTTCCTCAGGCTCTCCGCCGACACGGCCCGGTTCACGTACGGCTCCCCCCGGGCTTTCTCCTTCGGCGACGACGGCCGCCTCCTCTGGTTCCTGCGCTCCACGGGCCCCACCGATCCCCTGGAGAGCCTCTGGATCCTCGACACCGCCACCGGCACCGAAACCCGGCTCGCCGACCCGCGCGCCCTCTCCCCCGAGCCCGGCCCGCTCCCCGTCGCCGAGCGCCGGCTGCGCGAGCGCACCCGGCTCGTCGCCGCCGGGATCGGCTCGTACGCCCTCACCGGCGACGGCCGCCGCGCCGTCTTCCCGCTCTACGGAAAGCTGTACGAGGTCACCTGCGACGGCACCGGCACGCCCTCGCCGGTCCCCACCGCCGGCCCCGCCCTGGACCCCCGCCCCAACACCGACGGCTCCCGCATCGCGTACGTCACGGACGACGCCCTGTACGTCCACCCGGGCAGCCGCACCAGCCCCGCCGACGGAGCCCGCTGGGGCGTCGCGGAGTTCGCCGCCGCCGAGGAACTCGGGCGCACCCGGGGCCACTGGTGGTCCCCCGACGGGGTCACGCTGCTCGCCGCCCGCGTCGACGAGAGCGCCCTCCAGCGCCGCCACTTCACCGACCCGGCGCACCCGGAGCTCCCGGCCGAGGACTTCGCGTACCCCGAGGCGGGCGGCCCCAACGCCGACGTGCAGCTCTGGGTGCTCGGACCGGACGGCGGCCGGGTCCGGCTCGACTGGGACGCCGAGGCCTTCCCCTACGTCTCCGACGCGGGCTGGGACTCCGCGACGGAGATCCTGCTGACCGTCCAGGACCGGCTCCAGCTCAACGTGCTGCTGCTGAGCGCCGACCCGGCCACCGGCCGCACCACCGAACTCTCCCGCACCACGCACCCCCAGTGGGTGGACCCACTCGTGCCCGGTACCCCGGCCCGGCTGCCCGACGGCCGGATGCTCACCGCCACCGACACCCCCGGCGGGGCCGCGCGCGCCCTCGCCGTCGACGGCAAGCCGCTCACCGGCGACGGGATACAGGTCCGCCGGGTGGCCGGCCTGCACCAGGGCCTGCTGCTGATCGAGGCCGGGCAGCGCGACCCCGCCGAGCAGCAGGTGCTGCTGCTGGACCCCGACAGCGGTGCGCTGACCCCGCTCGCCGACGGTCCCGGGGTGCACTCCGTGTCCGCCGCGGCCTCCGGGGCGCTGCTGCTCACCGGCGCCGGCGCCGGGGGGATCCGGCGCACCGTACGCGCCCCCGACGGCCGGGAGTCCAGCCCCGCCGATCTGTCCGCGCCGCTGCCGTACCGGGTGGAACCGGTCCTGGAGCGGGTCACCGAACACGGGGTCCCGACCGCGCTCGTGCTGCCCCGCGGCCATGTCCCCGGCCGGAAGCTGCCCGTCCTGGTTGACGGTTACGGAGGACCCGGCTTCCAGGACGTGTGCGCCGAGCCGCGCCGCTGGCAGCACCGCCAGTGGTGGGCCGACCAGGGCTTCGCCGTGGTCACCGTCGACAACCGGGGCACCCCGTACGTCTCGCCCGCCTTCACCCACGCCATGTACCGGGGCTTCTCCGAGGTCACCCTCGAGGACCAGGTCGCGGCGCTGCGGGCGCTCGGCGAGCGCCACCGCGACCTCGACCTCGGCCGGGTCGGGGTGCGCGGCTGGTCGTACGGCGGCTACCTGGCGGCCATGGCCGTGCTGCGCCGCCCGGACGTCTTCCACGCGGCGGCCGCCGGGGCCGCGCCGACCGACTTCCGGCACTACGACACCGCGTACACCGAGCGCTACCTCGGACTCCCGCAGGAGAACCCGCGGGTGTACGAGCGTGACTCCCTGATCCCGGACGCGCCCGCGCTGGTCCGGCCGCTGCTGCTCGTCACCGGCCTGGCCGACGACAACGTCCACCCGTCCCACACCCTGCGCCTCTCCAGGGCCCTCACGGACGCCGGCCGCCCGCACCAGCTGCTGGCGCTGCCCGGGGTCACGCACATGACCCCGGGCGGGGCACGGGAGAAGATCATGGCGCTGGAGCTGGAGTTCTTCCGCCGCGAGCTGGGCCCGGCCCTCTGAGCGGCGCGAACGGCGCGGGGCCCCGGGGACTTCGTCGTCCCCGGGGCCCCTCCCCCTCCCGCGGTCCCGTCGGTCACCCGGGACCCACCGCCTACGCCAGGTGGCACGCCACCTCGCGCGAGGCGACGAGCCGCAGCGTCGGCCGCTCGGTGCGGCAGATCTCCTGCGCCAGCGGGCAGCGCGGATGGAAGGTGCAGCCCGGGGGCGGGGCGGCCGGGCTCGGCGGGTCGCCGAGCAGCACGATCCGCTCGCGCCGCCGCTCCGCCGCCGGGTCGGGCAGCGGTACGGCGGACAGCAGCGCCCGGGTGTAGGGGTGCTGCGGGTTCTCGTAGAGGGACTTCTTGTCCCCGATCTCGACGATCCGGCCGAGGTACATGACCGCCACCCGGTCGCTGACCCGCTTGACGACCGACAGGTCGTGCGCGATGAACACGTAGGCCAGGCCCAGTTCGGCGCGCAGCCGCTCCATCAGGTTGACGATCTGCGCCTGGACGGAGACGTCGAGGGCGGAGACCGGTTCGTCGGCGATGACCAGCCGGGGGCTGGTGGCGAGCGAGCGGGCGATGCCGATGCGCTGGGCCTGGCCGCCGGAGAACTCGTGCGGGTAGCGGTCGATGTGCTCGGGGATCAGCCCGGTCAGCTCCATCAGCTCGGCGGCCCGCCGGCGGGCGTCCGCCGCGCTCCAGCCCTGCACCATCAGCGGGTCGGAGATGATCCGGGCCACCGTCTGGCGCGGGTTGAGGGAGGAGTGGGGGTCCTGGAAGACCATCTGGATGTTCCTGCGCAGGGGCCTCAGCTCGCCCTGCGAGAGGTGGCTGATGTCCCGGCCGTCGAAGGAGACGCTGCCGGAGGTGGGTTCCAGCAGCCGCACCAGCATCCGGCCGGTGGTGGACTTGCCGCAGCCGGACTCGCCGACGAGGCCGAGGGTGCGGCCGGCCTCCAGGTCGAAGGAGATCCCGTCGACGGCCCGTACGGGTGCCGCCCGGCGCCCGGTCAGCGAGCGCTTGCCGGGGAAGGTCATGGTCAGGTCCCGTACGGAGAGCAGGGGCCCGGCCGGGTCGTCCGGCCGTGCGGCCCGGTCCTGGCGGGCGGCCGGGGCGGTCATCGGGACACCTCCGGGGTGGGGGCGGGGGCGGATCCCGCGAAGTGGCAGGCGGCCGTCCGGGCCGGGGACCCGTACGGGAGCAGCGCGGGCAGCTCGGCCGCGCAGCGCTCGCGCTCCTGCGGCGGGCCGGCGGCGGCCCGGGGGCAGCGCGGGGCGAAGGCGCAGCCCGGGGTGCGGTTGAGCAGCGACGGCGGGGAGCCGGGGATGGAGGGCAGCGGGACGTCGTCGGCGCTGTCGAGGCGGGGCAGGGAGTCGAGCAGCCCCCGGGTGTAGGGGTGGGCGGGGTCGGCGAACAGGGCGTCCGCGGGGGCCTGTTCGGCGGCCCGGCCGCCGTACATGACCAGCACCTCGTGGGCGACGCGGGCCACCACGCCCAGGTCGTGGGTGATCATCACGACGCCGAGGCCGCGTTCCTCCTGGAGGCGGGCGATCAGTTCGAGGATCTGCGCCTGGACGGTGACGTCGAGGGCTGTGGTGGGCTCGTCGGCGATGAGCAGGTCGGGTTCGCAGGCGAGGGCCATGGCGATCATCGCGCGCTGGCGCATGCCGCCGGAGAACTGGTGCGGGTACTCCCCGGCCCGGCGGGCCGGTTCGGGGATGCCCACCTCGCCGAGCATGTCGACGGCGCGTTTGCGGGCGGCGGCCCGTCCGGCCTTGAAGTGCACGCGGAAGTGCTCGGCGATCTGCTCGCCGACGGTGTAGTAGGGGTGCAGGCTGGACAGCGGGTCCTGGAAGATCATGGCCATCCTGCGGCCGCGCACCTTGGCCAGTTCCTTCTCGGGCAGGCCGGTGAGCTCCTGCCCGGCGAGGGTGACGGAGCCGCTGACCTCGGCGCCGGTGCGGTGCAGGCCCATGACCGCGAGGGAGGTGACGGACTTCCCCGATCCGGATTCTCCGACGATGCCGAGGGTGCGGCCCGCCTCGACGGTGAAGCCGAGCGAGTCGACGGCGCGTACGGTGCCGCGCGGGGTGGTGAACGTGACGCACAGGTCGCGCACTTCGAGCAGCGGGGTGGTCATCAGTACCTCACCCTCGGGTCGATGACGGCGTACAGGAGGTCGACGGCGAGGTTCGCGACGACGATGAAGAAGGCGGCGAGCAGGGTGACGCCGAGGACCACGGGCTGATCGGAGCTGACGAGGGCTCCGTAGAAGAGCCTGCCGACGCCGGGGAGCCCGAAGATGGACTCGGTGATGACGGCTCCGGCGAGCAGGCCGCCGAGGTCCATGCCGAAGATGGTGAGGATCGGGGTCATGCCGGAGCGCAGCCCGTGTTTGACGACGACCGTGCGCTCGGGCATGCCCTTGGCGCGGGCGGTGCGGATGTACGGCTCGGCCATCGCCTCGATCATCGAGCCGCGGCTCTGGCGGGCGTACATGGCGGCGTAGAGCAGGGCGAGCGCGGTCCAGGGCAGCAGCAGGTTCGCGGCCCAGCCGAGGGGGTCGTCGGTGAAGGGCTGGTAGCTGGGGTAGGGCAGCAGTCCGGCGGTGCGGATGACCCCGTAGATGAGCATGACGGAGGTGAAGTAGACGGGCAGGGAGGCCGCGGCGACCGCGCCGACCATCAGGGCCTTGTCGGTGGCGGTGTCCTTGCGCAGGGCGGCGGTCACGCCGGCGCCGAGGCCCAGCAGGAGCCAGAGCGCGGCGGCGCCGACGGCGAGGGAGGCGGAGACCGGGAGCCGGTCCATCAGCAGGTCCCAGACCGGCAGGGAGTTCTCGTACGAGTAGCCCAGGCAGGGGAAGTCGCACTGGACGGCGTACTGGCCGGAGCCGAGGGTGCGGCCGGTGAAGATGCCGGTGAGGAAGTCGGCGAACTGCCGCCACAGGGGCTGGTCGAGGCCCAGGTGGGCGCGTACGTCGGCCAGTCGTTCGGCGCTGCACGTCTTGCCGCAGGCGGCGGCGGCCGGGTCGGAGGGCAGGACGTAGAAGATGAGGAAGGTGACGGCCGCGATGGCGAGGAGCACGCCGGCCAGGGCGACGAGGCGGCGCAGGAGGTAGAGGATCAACTGCGGCCGCCCCTCGGGTCGAGGACGTCGCGCAGGGCGTCGCCGAGGAGGGTGAAGGCGAGGACCGCGAGGAAGAGGAAGACGCTCGGGATGACGAAGTACATCGGGTCGGTCTCGTAGAAGGCCACGGACTCGGCGATCATCTGGCCCCAGGACGGGGTGGGAGGACGGACCCCGACGCCGAGGTAGCTGAGCGCGGCCTCGGTGCTGATCATGCCGGGGATGAGCAGGGTGGTGTAGGCGATGACGGGGGCGGCGACGCCCGGGAGGATGTCGCGGGTCAGGATGCGCCAGGCGCTCGATCCGCCGACGCGGGCGGCGTCGACGTACTCGCGGTGCTTGAGGGAGAGGGTCTGGCCCCGGACGACGCGGGCGACTCCGGGCCAGCCGAAGAGCCCGATGACGGCGGTCATCAAGGCGATGCGGTTGACGTCCTTGGCCACCGACAGCATCGCGATCATGAAGATCAGCGAGGGGAAGGACATGGTGAGGTCCATCAGCCGGGACAGGACGGCGTCGGTGCGGCCGCCGAAGTAGCCGGCCGCGATGCCGGCGGCGGTTCCGGCGAGGACGACGATGGCGGTGGCCGCGAAGGCGATGAGCAGGGAGACCTGGGCGCCGTGGACGACGCGGGCGAACAGGTCGCGTCCGGTGACGGGTTCGACGCCGAGCCAGTGCTCGGGGCTGATCCCGCCGAGGGAGCCGAGCGGGAGGCCGCCGAGGTAGGGGTCGACGGCGCTCTTGTCGAACTCCTCGGGGGACCAGCCGCCGAGCGCTCCCAGCCAGGGGGCGGTGGCGGCCATCAGGACGAAGAGGAGGACGACGGCGGCGCTGACGCGGACGGCGGGGCGGCGGCCCAGTTCCCGCCGGGCGAGCTGCCAGGGGCTGCTGCCCGGGGGGAGGTCCTTGGCCGGCGCTCCGGGCGGCGGGGCGTCGGGGGCCGGGGCTCCGGACGCCGGTGCGGTGGTGGTCATGGCGCTGTGGGTCCCTGGCCGCCTCAGCCCTGGCTCTTCGAGGGGTCCTTGAGGCCGACGGTCGCGTAGTCGATGGTGCCGGTCCAGACGGGGTGGCCGTAGGCGCCGGCGATGTTGGGGCCGACGAGCAGCGGCTTGCGCTTGAGCATGACGGGGACGGACGGGGACTTCTTCATGATCTCCGCGTCGAGGTCGATCCAGGCCTGGTTGGCCTGCTTGGCGTCGGCCATGGCGTTGATCTCGTCGATCCGCTTCATGACGGCCTCGTCGCGGAACTGGCTGTAGTTGCCCTGGTTGCCCTTGTCCTTGATGGTGCGTCCGTCGAAGACGAAGGGGATCCAGGTGGAGCCGGAGGGGTAGTCGGGGCACCAGCCGGTGAGGGTCATGTCGGGCGTGGTGGAGAGGTCGCCGATGACGTCGTAGTAGGCGCCCGGGTCGACGGTGTCGATGACGACCTCGACGCCGGCGCGGGACAGGCCCTGCTGGATGGCCTCGGCCTTGCCCTTGTCGCCGGTGGAGACGGCCAGGGAGACCTTCAGGCCCTCCTTGCCGGCGGCCTTGAGGAGTTCCTTCGCCTTGGCGGGGTCGCCGGACGGGGCGATCTTGAGGGTGTCGGCCTGCTTGCCGCCGGACAGGGCCGGGGGCAGGTAGGCGGTGGCCGTCTCGTTGAGGGCGGGGCCGCCGCTCGCGGTGATGACGGCCTCCTTGTCGATCGCGTACTGCATGGCCTCGCGGACCTTGGGGTCGTTGAAGGGGGCGCGGGAGTTGTTCAGGTGGAGCATCTCGGTACAGCCCTGGGACTCGGCGAGCAGGCGCGCCTTGACGTCCGGCTTGGGCAGCACCTTGGGGGCGCTTTCGGGGCGCATGTCGGAGTATTGGACGGCGGAGGCGTCGGCGCCCTCGCCGGCGATGATCCGGTCGTCGATCTGGCCGCCCTTGAGGCCCATGACCACCACGAACTTGTCGGGGTAAGCCTTGCGGACGGTGTCGGTCTTCGGGTCCCAGTGCTCGTTGCGGACGAGCACGAGCTTCTTGTCGCGGTCGTACGTCTCGATCTTGTAGGGGCCGGAGGAGAAGGGGCGGGCGTCGTACTGGGTGCCCTTCTCCTGGGCCTGGGGGACGGGCGCGAAGGTCGGCAGGGTGGCGGTGGCGGAGAACTCGGCGACCGGGCGCTTGAGTTCGAACACGATCGTCCGGTCGTCGGGGGTCTTCACGGAGTCGAGGTGCTGTCCCTGGAGGGGACCCTTGTAGCCCTCGGTGCCGGCCAGGTACTGGGCCGCGTAGTCGGGGCCGCCGGTGAGGTCGGGGGCGAAGGAGCGTTCGACGTTGTACTTGATGTCCTGGGCCTTGATGGGGCTGCCGTCCTCGTACTTGACGCCTTCCTTGAGGGTGAAGGTCCAGGTGCGGCCCCCGTTGGAGGGGGTGCCGAGGTCGGTGGCGAGGTCGGGGACCAGTTCGCTGCCCGCCTTGCCGGGCTCGGCCTTGAAGGTGACGAGCGTGCGGTAGAGCAGCCGGGTCCCGAAGTCGATGGTCGGCATGACCCAGTTGCGGGCGGGGTCGAGGTGGGAGAAGTCCTGGTTGGACAGGACGGTGAGGGTGCCGCCCTTGACCGGGGTGCCGCCGAGGACCTTCCCCTCGTTGGCGGTGGCCGGGTTGGACGCGCCGCCGGCCGCGGGGCCCTTCTTGGTGCCGGAGCAGCCCGAGGCGCCGAGTACGAGCGTCGCCACCAGGGCGGTGGCGAGGGTGAGCTGGGTGCGCTTGGTCATGGGTCACTCCAGGGAAGGGCCGCGCTTTAGGGTGTGACCGGTAACATAGTAATGTGAAATTGCACTGACAAGGGGTTGTCGCCGCCGTTATCCAGCCGTGTCCAAAACCCGTCGGGTGAACGCGAGTTGGGCCCGGACCCGAAGGTCCGGGCCCTGGGGCCGTACGTGGTTCAGCCCCTGCGTGACGCGGGGTCGGATCGCCTGGGCCGCCGCGTCGGGGGCCGGCCCCGGCTCAGACGCCCGAGCCGAGCACGCCCGGTGTGCGGCCCACGGGTTCGTCGCGGCCCTGGGCCCAGAGCGAGCGGACGTGACCGAGGTGGCGCTGCATGCAGGCCTCGGCGGCCTCCGCGTCGCCGGAGAGCATCAGGTCGAGCAGCTCGATGTGCTCCTCGGCGGAGGAGACCAGCTTGCCGGCCTCGTCCAGGCCCGTGAGGCCGTACAGCCGCGACCGCTTGCGCAGGTCGCCGACGGTCTCGACCAGGCGCTCGTTGCCCGCGAGGGCGAGCAGGCCGAGGTGGAAGCGGCGGTCGGCCTCCAGGTAGCCGATGAGGTTGTGCTCGCGGGCGCTGCTGACGATCTCCTCCGCGACGGGGCGCAGGGCCTCCAGCTGCTCGGCCGTGGCGATCTTGGTGATCTTGCCGATGGTCGGGACCTCGATCATCGTGCGCAGTTCGGTGTACTGGTCCAGGTCGCGCTCGCTGACCTCGGTGATCCGGAAACCCTTGTTGCGGACCGGCTCCACCAGGCCCTCACGGGCCAGGTCGAGCATGGCCTCGCGGACCGGGGTGGCGGAGACGCCGAGCTCGGCGGCCAGGCCGGGCGCCGAGTAGACGCTGCCGGGGCGCAGTTCGCCTGCTATCAGGGCGGCCCGGAGGGCATGGCCGACCTGGTCGCGGAGCCGCTCCTGCGCCTTGATGAGACTGTGCTGCTTCAGGTCACCCATTGCTCTTCCTCCGAGACCCCGCACACAAGCGACGGGCAGGGGAACAGCGTACAATGTCACGTTTCGCCGCTGTCCCCGGTCGCCGCCCGGTAGATCGCCACCGCCACCGCCAGATCCTCCCAGGCCATGCCCACGCTCTTGAAGAGCTGGGGACAACTCGGCCGCCCCGTCAGCGGATCGCGGCCCCTCACCAGGTCGGCGAGGGTGCCGCTGATATGACCGGGGCCGATCGCCCCCTCGGCCTCCGGCACCAGCAGGTCCCCCGCCTCGCGCAGCGCCGCCGCGCGCGACTCGACGTACACCGCCGCGCGTCGCACGAGGGCGGTGTCCGTCTCCCGGGCGTCCGGCTCGTGCGAGCCGACGGCGACGACCACCGCTCCCGGGGCGACCAGCCGCCCGTCGAACAGCGGCTCCCGGGCGGTCGTGCAGCACAGGATCAGATCGGCTCCGGCCACCTCCTCGGCGGTGCCCGTACCTGTGCGGGCCGCGACCCCGAGGGACCGGGCGTGCGCGGCCAGCCGGGCGGCGCCCTCCGCGCCCCGGGCGACGACCACCGCCCCGGCCAGCTCCCGGACGGCGAGCACCGCTTCGAGGTGGCCGTACGCCTGCGGGCCGGAGCCGAAGAGCAGCAGCCGCAGCGGCCGCCCCTCCGGAGCCAGATGGCGCAGGGCGAGCGCGGACACCGCCGGGGTGCGCAGGGCGGTCAGGGCCGCGCCGTCGAGCAGGGCCAGCGGGGACAGGGTCGGGCCGTCCAGGAGGAGGTAGCTGCCGGTGATCCGGGGCAGCCCCCGCGCTGGGTTGGCGGGCGCGACCCCGGCGACCTTCACCCCGGCGTACGCGCCCGTGGCCGCCGGCATCAGCAGCAGCTCCCCCGCCGGGACGGGGACGCCGGTGCGCTGCGGGCAGGCCTCCGGATCCAGACCGGCGCGCAGGGCCCCGGCCAGGGCGTCGACGGCGGCCGCCGGGGTGATCAGTCGGGCC
Source organism: Streptomyces sp. NPDC012794 (assembly GCF_042901085.1). Taxonomy (NCBI): domain Bacteria; kingdom Bacillati; phylum Actinomycetota; class Actinomycetes; order Kitasatosporales; family Streptomycetaceae; genus Streptomyces; species Streptomyces sp. NPDC012794. The sequence continues at coordinate 235,320 of NZ_JBIBCI010000007.1, read as the reverse complement.
ATCTCCCCGGCGCCGAACTGCGGGAGCGCGGCTCCGGCGCCCCCGGCCGGGGCGGGCGGGGGCGTCACAGCAGGAAGCCCGCGCCGAGGGCGTCGTACGGGTCGGCGGTGAAGAGGTGCTCGCCGGTGCGGTAGGCCGTACCGGTGACCTCGGTGACCCCGTCCCCCAGGATCCTCCCGGTGAAGACGGTGCCGGTCACCGACTCGTGCAGCAGGTCCTCCCCCGCCCCGAGCCGGCCGTCCTCCGCCAGCAGCGCGAGCCGGGCGGAGGTGCCGGAGCCGCAGGGCGAGCGGTCGGTCTGCCCGTCGGCGAAGACGGTGACGTTGCGCTGGTGCGGCCCGAAGGGGGTGTCGGGCAGCTCCTCGTGGAGGATCACCCCGTACACGCCCGACAGCAGCGGCCCGGCCGGGTGCCAGGCCGCGGGGTGGGTGGCCAGCGCGGCACGGATCTCCCGCCCGGCGCGCACCAGGGACGGCAGCGCGGCCCGGGTGACCTCCAGGCCCAGGTCACGTGCGGCGACGGAGGCGTAGCAGGCCCCGGCGTGCGCGATGTCCACCTCCGCGATGCCGAGGGTGGTGGCGACCGGGACCTTGCGGGCGGCCACCCGGGCCGGGACGTTGCGGAAGGTGACCCCGGTGGTGCGGCCCTGCGCCCGGTGGACGGTGGCGGTGACACGGCCGGACGGTACGTCGATGCGCACCTGGGCGTCCCCGTCGTCGGGGGCGGCGACCCGCCCGGTGTCCACGGCCCAGGCGCCGAGCGCCATGGTGCCGTGGCCGCACGCGGTGGAGTAGCCGTCCTTGTGCCAGAAGAGCACCCCTAGGTGGGCCCCGTCGTCGTCCGGGGGCACGACGAACCCGCCGTACATCCCGGCGTGCCCGCGCGGTTCCTGTACGAGCATCCGCCGTACGTCGTCCAGCGGGCCCCGGCGCGGCGCGGTCCCGGAGCCTCCGGGGCCGATGGCCGTGGCGCAGCGCTCGGCGACGGTGTCCCCCGGGACGGGGGGCATCCCGTCGGCGGCGGTGTCGACGATGCGGAAGGGCTCCCCCGCCGTGTGGTAGTCGGTGGTGCGGACGGCGGTCACAGCAGGAACCCTCCGGGGAAGGGGTCGGTCGGGTCGAGGAAGTACTGGGCGGTGCCGGTGATCCAGGCCCGGCCGGTGACGGTGGGGACCACCGCCGGGTGTCCGCCGACCGTGGTCTCGCCGACGAGCCGGCCCGTGAACTCGGTGCCGATGAACGACTCGTTGACGAAGTCCGTGCCGAGCGGCAGCAGCCCCCGGGCGTGCAGCTGGGCCATGCGCGCGCTGGTCCCCGTACCGCAGGGCGAGCGGTCGAACCAGCCGGGGTGGATGGCCATGGCGTGCCGGGAGCGGCGGGCGTCGGAGCCGGGGGCGGCGAGGTAGACGTGCTTGACCCCGGCGATGGAGGGGTTCTCGGGGTGGACGGGGCGGTCGGGGCCCGCGTTGACCGCGTCCATGACCGCGAGCCCGGCCGCGATGAGGTCGTCCTTGCGGGCCCGGTCGAAGGGGAGCCCGAGCGCGTCGAGTTCGACGAAGGCGTAGAAGTTGCCGCCGTAGGCGAGGTCGTAGGTGACCGTGCCGAAGCCCGGAACCTCGGCCTTCAGGTCCAGGCCCACGCAGAAGGAGGGGACGTTGGTGAGGGTGACGGCGGTGGCGGCGCCGTCCTCGACGCGTACGTCGACGCTCACCAGTCCGGCCGGGGTGTCGAGCCGGACCGTGGTGACCGGCTCGACGGCCGGGACCATGCCGGTCTCGACCAGGACCGTCGCCACCCCGATCGTGCCGTGCCCGCACATGGGCAGCAGGCCCGACACCTCGATGTAGAGCACGCCGAAGTCGGCGTCGGGCCGGGTGGGGGGCTGGAGGAGGGCGCCGCTCATCGCCGCGTGGCCGCGCGGCTCGTACATGAGCAGGGTACGGACGTGGTCCATGTGCTCCATGAAGTGGAGCCGCTTGTCGGCCATGGTGGCGCCGGGGATCACCCCGACTCCCCCGGTGATCACCCGGGTGGGCATGCCCTCGGTGTGGGAGTCCACCGCGTGGTAGATGTGGCGCGTGCGCATTCCGGTTCCCTCCGTCGTCCCCTCCGGGGGACCTAGTTGAGTCCTTCGGCCAGGGCCTTCTCGGTGGCGGCGCGCACGGCGGCCTCGGTCTCCCCGGTGAGCGGGAAGCGGGGCGGGCGGGTGGCGCCGCCGGGGCGTCCGGCGAGGTCCATGGACAGCTTGATGGCCTGGACGAACTCGGTCTTGGAGTCCCAGCGGAGCAGGGAGTGCAGCGACTTGTAGAGCGGCAGGGCGGTGGCGAGGTCGCCGGCGACGGCGGCCCGGTACAGGGTGGCGCAGGATTGCGGCAGGGCGTTGGGGTAGCCGGCGATCCAGCCGACGGCGCCCGCGAGGGCCAGTTCGAGCAGGACGTCGTCGGCGCCGATGAGCAGGTCGAGGCCGGGGGCGAGTTCGGCGATCTCGTAGGCCCGGCGGACGTCGCCGCTGAACTCCTTGACGGCGACGATGCTGCCGTCGGCGTGCAGGCGGGCGAGGAGGGAGGGCGTCAGGTCCACCTTGGTGTCGTACGGGTTGTTGTACGCGACCACCGGCAGGCCCGAGCCGGCGACCTCCGCGTAGTGGGCGCGTACGGTCTCCTCGTCGGCGCGGAAGGCGTTGGGGGGCAGGAGCAGGACGGAGCCCGCTCCGGCCTCGGCGGCCTGGTCGGCCCAGCGGCGGGCCTCGGCGCTGCCGTACGCGGCCACGCCGGGCATGACGCGGGCACCGTCGCCGGCGGCCTCGACTGCGGTGCGGACGACGCGGGCGCGCTCCTCGTCGGTGAGGGTCTGGTACTCGCCGAGGGAGCCGTTGGGGACGACGCCGTCGCAGCCGTTGGCGATGAGCCAGGCGACGTGTTCGGCGTAGGCGTCGTAGTCGACGGTGAGGTCGGCGCGCAGGGGCAGGGCGGTGGCGACCATGATGCCGTGCCAGGGGCGGGTGCGGGTGTCGGGGCGGGGCGCGGGGGTGGGGGTGGGCGCGTGGTTCATGAGGAGGCTCCCTAGTGTGGTGTGTGACATTTTACTAGCGGGTGTGAGGTGGCCACAAGGGTCCGGGGGGACCGGTCAGCGGCCGGGGGCGGGAAGTTGGCCGCTCGGAGGAGGCCCGCCCGAGGGAGAGCCGTCCGAGGGGGACCCGTCCGACGTGGGCCCGTCCGAGGGGGAGCGGTCTTGCGGGGCCGTCCGCTCCAGGCCGGCCAGGTGGCGCAGCGGAACCGGGCAGGACAGCGGGCGCCGGTCCGGTGCGGGGGACTCCCCCGCCAGGGCGGCCACGGCCGGACCGCACATCCGGCCCTGGCACCATCCCATCCCGGCCCGGGTGAGCAGTTTGACCGTACGGGCGTCCCGCGCGCCCAGGTCCCGGGCGGCCTCGCGGATCCGGCCCGCCGGGACCTCCTCGCAGCGGCACACGTCGGTCTCCTCGCGCAGCCAGCCGGTCCAGCCGGGGCCGGGGCGGTGGGCGGCGGCCATGGCGTCGGCGAAGGCGCGCAGCCGGGCGCGACGGCGGACCAGAGCGGCCGGGACGGGCCGTCCGGCGATCGCGTGGGCGGCGATCTCCCCTTCGGCGAGGGCCAGTTCGGCGCCGCCGATGCCCCCCGTCTCGCCCGCCGACCAGACGCCGGGGACGGAAGTGCGCTGCGCCGCGTCCAGCTCCAGGGCGGCCGTGCCGTCGGGGCAGCGGCGGGTGGCGCAGCCGAGTCCGGTGGCCAGCTCCAGCTGCGGAACCAGGCCGTGGCCCACCGCGAGGGCGTCGCAGGGGATCCGGCGGGCGGTGCCGGGCAGGGGGCGCCAGTCCTCGTCGAGCCGGGCGACGGTGACCGCCTCGACCCGGCCGGTGCCGTGCGCCTCGGTGACGGCGTGCCGGGTCAGCAGGCGGATGCCGTGGCGCAGCAGGGCGCCGCCGTACGTGGCGCCTTCGGCGAGTTTGGCGGGGTTGCGCAGCAGGGCCGGGGTCCGGGGGGCGTACGCGGTGTAGGAGGCGGCCTCGACGACGGCGGGCACGGCGGCTCCGGCGGCGGCGAGGGAGCCGGCCACGGCGAGGAGGAGGGGGCCCGATCCGGCGACGACGACGCGGCGGCCGGGCAGGACGAGGTTGTTCTTGAGCATGGCCTGCGCTCCGCCGGCGCCGACGACCCCGGGCAGCGTCCAGCCGGGGAAGGGCAGCTGCCGTTCGTAGGCGCCGGTGGCGAGGAGGACGTGGCGGGCGTGCCGGGTCGCGGGCGCCTCGTCGGGGCCGTGACCGGCCACCGCGTGCAGGGTCCAGGTGCCGGCGGGTGCGGGGACCACCGTCCAGACGTGGTGCCCGGGGAGGTAGGCGACGCGGCCCGCCGCCTCGTGGGCGCGCAGGGCGGCTTCGCGGGTGGCGAAGGCCCGCCAGCCGTGGTGCAGGGCCTGGGGGCGGGCTGCGCCGAGGGCGGGGGCGGGGTGGCGGTAGTACTGGCCGCCGGGGCGGTCGGCGGCGTCGAGGAGGACGACGCGCAGGCCGAGGCGGGCCGCGGTGACGGCGGCGGCCAGCCCGGCGGGGCCGGCACCGATGACGGCGAGGTCGGCGAGGTCGGCGGCTGCGCCCGCGCCGGGGGTGGCGCGGTCAGACGGCGAGGTCGGCATGGCCGGTGCCCTCCTGGGTGGTGACGGTGTCTCCGGGGCGGGCGGGGACGAGGCAGGCCCGCTGGTTGGGGCGGCCGTTGACGGTGACGAGGCAGTCGTAGCAGGCGCCGATCCCGCAGAAGGCCCCGCGGGGGGCGCCGCCCTCACGGGTGGTGCGCCACGCGAGGATCCCGGCGGACCACAGGACGGCGGCGATGGACTGGCCCTCCTGGGCCGGGAGTTCGCGGCCGTCGAAGCTGATCGGGTGGGCGGCCGCCGGGCTGCCGCCCACCAGCTCGCGGGGGCTGCGCATCAGGGTCTCCTCGGGGTGCGGTCGCCCTGGCCGGGCGGGTGGGGCGGGGCTGCGGGGGCTGGAGGCGGGCCGGGGCGGCGCCGGGGCGGGGTGTCGTACGGGGCGGGCTGCGATGGTCGCCGCCCGGTCGGGACACCGCCGCGACCGGACGGCGCGCCGGGTGCGCGCCGTGTCAGTGCCGGACGGCGTCCCACCCCGCCCCCGGCGGCTCCGGCGTCCGCGGGAAGCGGTCCGGGCGGAAGGGGGCGAGGGGGAGGCGGGGTTCGGTGCCGGTGAGGGCGGCGGCGATCAGGGCGCCCGTGGCCGGGGCCAGGCCGATGCCCGCGCCCTCGTGGCCGCAGGCGTGCAGGAGCCCCGGCACCCGGGGGTCGGGGCCGATGGCCGGGAGGTGGTCCGGGAGGTAGGGGCGGAAGCCGTGGTAGGTACGGATCACCTTGACGTCCGCGAGTACGGGAAACAGGGCCGCCGCTTGGGAGGCCAGGCGGCGCAGGGCCTCGGCGGAAAGGGTGCGGTCGAAGCCGACGCGTTCGCGGGTGGCGCCGATGAGGACCGGGCCGGAGGGGGTGCCCTCCACCACGGCCGAGGACTGCAGGGCCGCCGAGTCGCTGGCCACGTCCGCGATGTAGTCGGCCGCGTAGACCTTGTGGCGGACCACGCGGGGCAGGGGTTCGGTGACCAGTACGAAACCCCGGCGGGGAAGGACGGGGAGGGTCGTGCCGGCCAGGGAGGCGAGGGCACCGGCCCAGGTGCCCGCCGCGTTGACCACGGCCGGCGCCCTGAGGATGCGCCGGGAGGTGCGCACCCCCTGGACCCTCCCGGACTCCACCAGGAGTCCGGTGACCTCTTCGTGCAGGTACAGGGTGGCGCCGGAGGCGGCCAGGAGGTGGGCGGCCGCCTGGGCGGGCTGGACCTGGGCGTCCTGGGGGTAGTGGAAGCCACCCGCCAGGTCCGGGGCCAGGTGGGGCTCCAGGTCGTGGAGGGCGTCCGGTCCCACCTCGTCGGCGATGACCCCCGCGGCGCGCTGGCCTTCGGCGAAGACGCGCAGGGCCTTGAGGGTCGCCGGGTCGGGGGCGACGACCAGGCCGCCCTTGGGTTCGTACTCGACCGCTCGGGGGAGTACGGCCCGGAGGTCGCGCCAGAGCTCCGTCGAGAGGAGGGCGAGGTCGAGCTCGGGGCCCGGTTCCTTGTCGGAGACGAGCAGGTTGCCCTCCCCCGCGCCGGTGGTGCCGCCGGCGACGGACCCCCGGTCCACCACCGCCACGGAGAGACCGGAGCGGGTCGCGTAGTACGCGCACGCGGCTCCGACGACGCCGGCGCCAATGATCACGACGTCCATGGTCAGTAATATGTCACATTCTTTTGAGGGTGCCTAGGGTGCCCGGCCGGCCCCGCCCCCCGTCAGGTGCGGGGCCGGCCGGACGTGTGTATCAGCTGCGGAGCGGACCTTCGCAGCTGTAGGAGGCGGTGGCCGCCGTCTTGTTGCTCCAGATCTCCAGCGGCCCGAAGGAGCAGTTCATGTCGGCCAGGTTGTTGGAGGCCGCCCCCGCCCGGTCGAGGATGAAGTAGTCGACCGTCTCGGACATGTCCTTGAAGTTCTGGTCGTCGCTGCGCCAGTTCTTCAGGTTCGCGGTGATCCGGCCCGTGCAGGTGAAGCGGCGCTTGCCGGGGTCGCCGTTCTCCACGCAGTCCGGGGTGTTGTAGGTGGCGGCCGCGAAGGAGGACTTCACCGAGGCGAGCGCCGCGTCGCGCAGCCGTTCGTTCGGCGTGAACGTGGTGTTCGGCACGAAGAGCTGGTCCACCTTGGCGATCTGGGCATCCAGGAAGCGGTTGTAGTCGCGCTGGAGGTAGGCGTCCGCGCCCAGGCGGTGGCGCCAGGCGTCGTAGCCGGCGACGTCGTTGGCCCGCAGGTGGCCGTACATCTCACGCAGCAGCGAGGGCTTCTCGGTCCACAGGAACTCGAAGAAGGTGCCCGCGTAGCTGTAGAAGCGGAAGCCGTCTCCGTCGTAGGTGGCGTTCAGCAGCTGCTCGACGGTCATGCGGGGGCCGCCGCCGGCGGTGTCGTTGATGATGCTCTTGACCAGGGACTTGCGGACGGCGATGCCGTTGTCGCGGGTGGCGCCGTCGAAGAACTCGGCGGTGCCCTCGTCCATGGCGGTGGTGCGGTCGCCCTCGTACCAGGGGCCCTGGCCGAAGAAGCCGGGGACGGCGAAGCGGCCGTTGAGGTAGTGCGTGTACTCGTGGCGGAAGAGCTCTTCGAGGGTGAGGGAGGAGTCCTGCGGGACGCGGCGCTGGTAGGTGTAGAAGGTGGCGCCGTTCTCGATGTAGATGCCGCCGTTGTTGGTGTCGTAGCCCGTCAGGATCGGGTGGTAGTTCTCGTAGTCGGCGCGGGAGCCGTAGAGCACGATGTTGAGGGTGCTGTTCGGGTCGCCGGCGAGCGGCTGGTCCGTGCCGAGCACGCGGTGGAACTGGGTCTTGACCTGCTTGCTCGCGTAGTACAGCTGGTCGACGGTGGTCTTGTCGAGGCCGGTGCGGACCTTGATGGCGCCGTTGTCGTACGTGTAGGTGTACGGGAAGATCTGCTTCTCGATGTCCTCCTTGCACACCCCGTACGGCTTGCAGGCCCCGTAGAAGTTGAGCCAGGAGACGATCTTCGCCCAGGCCTCGGTGCCGAGGCCGGACTTGGCGGGCTCCAGCATGGTGCCGAGGTCGGCGACGACCTGGTCCCGCAGCCCCTCGACCTGGCCGAAGCGGGCGTACTCGCTGAGGGCGTCGCGCGCCACCCAGGCGTTGCCGGTGCCCTTCAGGTGGGTGTAGCCGGCGAAGGCCTTGAAGGCGGCGCGGTACTGGGCGTCCCCCGCGACCGCCGCGTGGAAGGCCGTGTCCTGGTTGCCCGGGTAGACGCCCAGGTAGTTGGTGGACAGGGCGGCGAGGACGGCGCCCGCCCAGCCGGCGTCGAGGTGGGTGGCCGGGTGCGCCGGGTCCATGGTGGCCAGGACCTTCTTGACCAGGCCGAGCTGGTGGTGGCGCAGGCCCGGTCCGGCGGAGTACAGGGCCTCGCGCAGGGTGCGGGCATTGGAGGGGGTGACGTCGAAGGTGCGCGCGGCGTTGCCGAAGGCGTCGATGGCCTGGCGGATCGCGGCGACGGTGGGGGCGTCGGTGACGTCGATCTCGTCGCGGGAGAAGTCGTGGTAGGCGACGGCGTGCAGGTAGGTGAACATCTCCTCCAGGTGCGAGGAGTTACGGCCGTCGTGGGCGGCGGCCAGGCTGGATATGCGGCGGGCGACGGCCTGCACGTGGGCGTCGGACATGACGGGCGCCAGGCGGGCGTCCCAGGTCCAGATCAGACCGCGCAGACAGCCGTCGGCGGTGACGGCCTGGTCGGCGAGGAAGTCGGCGAACTGCTCCGGGGTGAGGTTCTTGATCCCGTCGAGGGTGCAGGGGACGCCCGCGGCGACGCTCTTCGCGGTCGGCGCGGTCAGGGCGGACTCACGGCTCTTCTCCGCGCGTTCGGCGCTCGCGGTGGAGCCCGGGGCCTCCACGGCCGGGGCGGCGCCCGGGACCCGGCCGTCGGTGACGGCCTTGCCGCCGGGGGCCGGGGCGGGCGCCGGGGTGAGCGGCTTGGCGTCGGCCAGCCGGTCGACCTCGTCGAAGGGGTTGGGCGCCGTGGCGGTCGCACCCCGCGCTCCGGCGGAGAAGGTGGTGGCCGGGGCGGCCGGGGCCGCCGGGGCGGCGGCCTGGACCGAGGCCTGGCCGGCGGTGGCGAGGAGGGTGACCGCCACGGCGGCGGAGAGGAGAGACGTACGCACAGCTCTGTGCTGGAACACCGATGACTCCTGTTGGGAGGGAGGTGGGGGAAAGGTGCGAACTGCCCTGCGTCACACGGCGTTTGACGGGGATTAACGTGCCGCGGTGTGAGCTGTAACATAGTAATGTGAAATTGCACTGACAAGACCTAGGGGCCCACCAGTTCAGTACTTCTTGAGGGGGCCCCCGCGACCGACGCTACCGGGACCGCCGCTACGGCCAGTTCCGGGTGGGACGCCGGCCGGACCTGGCGGAGCCGAGCGGCTGACCGGCATCCGCTGCGCCCGCCCGGACACCCTCGGGCCCCCGCCGGCCCGCGACGAACTGCTGCTGCTGGACGCGGGCGTGGAGACCGACACCCTCTACACGGCCGACATCACCCGCACCGTCCCGCTGTAGGGCCGCTTCTCCCCCGTGCAGCGGCAGGTCTACGAGCTGGTGCTCGCCGCCCAGGACGCCGGCATCGCCGCACTGCGGCCGGGAGCCGGCTTCCGGGACTTCCACCGGGCCCGGATGCGGGTCATCACGGAGGGACTCGCGGAGTGCGGGATCCCCAGGGACCCGGAGGGCGACCTGTGCCGGCGGTACACCCTGTGCGGCAGCGGGCGCATGCTGGGGCTCGACCTGGGCACCCTGCTGGACGCCCGCTGAGCCCCGTACGGACGGCCTTGCCGGCCGGGCGCCGGTCCTCGCCTCCGTGCCGGACGCCCGCCGGTCATCGCCCGGGAGCCCTGAGGCGGGTCAGGAGTTCCTCCACGAAGCTCTCCAGGTGCGGCGGGTGGGGACCCGGCCGGGTGGCGCAGAACCAGGTCCGCGTCAGCGGCCGTTCGCCGATCCGGACCAGGGCCAGGCCGTGCGAGGACGCGTACGGGGCGGCCACCCAGTTCGGCAGCACCGCCGCCCCCTGGCCGCCCGCCACCATCTCGACCACCAGATCGGTCACCACCGGCATGGTGGTGACCCGGCCGGGCTGGGCCCCGGCGGGGATCGGCAGCGGCTCGGCGGGCATGCGCCTCTGGTCGTAGACGTCGTAGAGGACGAGGTCCGCGCCGTCGAAGTCACGGGCGGTGAGGTGGGGGAGCCCCGCCCAGGGGTGGCCGTCGGGCACCACCGCCACCATCTCGTCCTCGAAGAGCCGGGTCAGGGTCACCCGGTCCATCCGCGCGTCCGGCTTGGTGATGAGCGCCACGTCGATCTCGTCCTCGAGCAGGGCCGGGATGGGGGCGTCGTCGGGGACGGTCCCGATCCTCACCTCGATGTCCGGCTCCCGTTCCCGGAAGGCCCGCAGTACGGGCGGCAGCCAGGGGAAGGTGGTGCTGCACTGGGCGGCGAAGCGCACCCGCCGTTCGCGGCCGTCGCGGATGTCCCGCAGGTCGCGGGTGGCCGACTCCAGCTCGCCCAGGATGCGGCGGGCGGTGACGAGCATCCGGCGGCCGGCCGCGTTGGGCACCAGGCGCCGGCCCCGCCGGTCGAAGAGCCGCATTCCCAGCCGGTCCTCCAGCCGGGTCAGCCGCTGGCTCAGGGCGGGCTGGCTGACGTAGAGCCGCTCGGCGGCCGCGGTCAGCGAGCCCGTCTCGGCGGTGGCGTCGAGGAGTTCCAGGTCCCGCAGGTCCACATCCATAACGCTGGATTATCCCATGCTCCAATTTCCGTCGTGGTGTTATCGGTTGACGGCTCATACGTTTCTGGTGTCTCCACCGAGCCGACCGAAAGGCACCACGGACATGACCGACACCACGACCCGCCGCACCGCCCTGATCACCGGATCATCCAGCGGTATCGGCCTGGACATCGCCCGGGCCTTCCTCGCCGACGGGGCCAACGTGGTCCTGGGCGGCCGCGACCGCGACCGCCTCGCCAAGGCCGCGGCCGGACTGGGCCAGCCGGAGCGCACCGCGTGGGCGGCGGGCGACATCGCGGCGAAGGAGACGGGCGAGCTGCTCGTGCGCACCGCGCTGGAGCGCTTCGGCCGCATCGACGTCCTGGTCAACAACGCCGGCACCTTCGCCTCCACGCCCTTCACCGAGGTCACCGAGGAGCAGCTCGACGGGTTCCTCACCGGCAACCTCAAGGGCACGTACCTCACCACCCAGGCCGTGGTGCGGGCCCTGCGCGCCCAGGGCCGGGGCGGCAGCATCGTCAACATCGGCACCGTGCTGGTGGACCACGCGGTCGCAGGCTTCCCCTGCTCCGCCCCGATCGTCAGCAAGGCCGGTGTGCACGCGCTGACGACGAGCCTGGCCGCCGAGCTGGCGGCGGACGGCATCCGCGTCAACCTCGTCGCGCCGGGGGTGATCCGCACGCCGCTGCACGCCGGAACCGAGGTGGACTCCTTCGGCGGGCTCGCCCTGTTGAACCGGATCGGCGAGGTGTCCGAGATCTCCGAGGCGGTGCTGTACCTGGCGGGAGCCGAGTTCGTCACCGGCCACGCGCTGCGCGTGGACGGCGGCCACGTCATCGGCCGCCCCTGACCCCCGCCGCCCGCCGCCCGCGCCTCCGGCGGGCAACCCGGCCGCCGGCCGGAGGCGCGGGCGGCGGAGGCGCGGGCGGCGCGCTTACCGAAGCACCGCGATCCCGTCCAGTTCCAGCTGGGCCTCGGTGTCCCAGAGGCGGACCACCCCGACCACCGCCATCGCCGGGTAGTCGCGGCCCGCGAGGCGGCGCCAGACGCGGCCCAGTTCGGCGGCGTGCGCGCGGTACGCCTCCACGTCCACGGCGTACACCGTCACCCGGGCCAGGTCGGACGGGACGCCGCCGGCCGCCGCGAGGGCGGTCAGCAGATTAGCCAGGGCGCGCTCGAACTGCTCCGGCAGGGTCTGCCCGACCACCTTCCCGGAGCCGTCCAGCGCGGTCTGGCCGGCCAGGAAGACGATCCGCGACCCCGTGGCCGACACGGCGTGGGAGAAGCCGGTGGCCGGGGACAGCTCCGGCGGGTTGAGGCGCTCGGGGCTCATCGCGGCGCCACCCCCCGGTAGAGCTCCTTGGCGATGATGGTGCGCTGCACCTCGCTCGCCCCCTCGTAGATCCTGGGCGCGCGCACCTCGCGGTAGAGGTGCTCCAGCAGGTGGCCCCGGCGCAGGGCGGCCGCGCCGTGCAGCTGTACGGCGTGGTCCACCACGTACTGGGCCGTCTCGGTCGCGAGGAGCTTGGCCATGGCGACGCGGCCGGGGACGTCCGGCGCGCCGCCGTCGTACGCCCCGGCCGCCGCGTACACCAGCAGCCGGGCGGCCTCGGTGCGGGTGGCCATCTCCGCCACCCGGTGCGCCACCGCCTGGAGATCGGCGAGCACCCCGCCGAAGGCGGCCCGGCCCGCCGTGTGGGCCAGCGTCGCGTCGAGGGCGGCCCGCGCCATGCCGACCGCGAAGGCGCCCACGCTGGGCCGGAAGAGGTTCAGGGTCTCCATCGCCACGCGGAACCCCTGACCGGGCTCGCCGAGTACGTCCTCGCGGCCGACCGGTACACCGTCGAAGGCGAGCGAGCCGATCGGGTGCGGGGAGAGCATCTCCAGGGCCTCCCCCGTCAGCCCCGGGCGGTCGGCGGGGACCAGGAAGGCCGTGATGCCCTTCGCTCCGGGGGCTCCACCCGTACGGGCGAAGACGGTGTAGAAGTCGGCCTCGGGAGCGTTGGAGATCCAGCACTTGGTCCCCGTCAGCCGCCAGCCCGGCCCGTCCGGGGCCGCCGCCAGGGCGAGGGCCGCGGCGTCGGAGCCGGCTCCGGGCTCGCTCAGCGCGAAGGCCGCCACGTGCCGTCCCGCCCGGACCCCCGGCAGCCACCGCTCCCGCTGGGCCGTGCTGCCCGACCGGAGCACCGGGTGGGCCCCGAGCCCCTGGAGGGCCAGGGCCGTCTCCGCCTCCGTGCACCCGTAGGCGAGGGATTCCCGCAGCAGGCAAAGTTCCAGCGCCCCCGAGGCGAAGACCCGCTCCAGCAAGCCCAGTTCCCCCAGCTCGGCCAGCAGGGGCCGGTTCACCCGTCCGGGCTCGCCCTTCTCGGCGAGCGGCCTGAGCCGCTCGCGCGCCAGGGCGCGCAACCGGCCGCACCATTCCTCTTGTTCCGCCGCGAGCGCGAAGCCGGCCATCCGCATGCCCCCAAGTCCTGTCGACACTCTTATCGCGTCCTGTTGACTGCCGTCACCATCACGATACGCTCGGAAGGCATTCGCACGGCCGGCTCCACCCCAAAAATCCGGACGTCGCAAGGGGGCGTAACCGCCTTGGAGCTCAAGCCATCCGCTCACGCCGACACCTTTGCCCGCGACCACCTGCCGCCCGCCCACGCCTGGCCGCAGCTCCTGTTCGAGCTGCCCGAACTGGCCTACCCGGACCGGCTGAACTGCGGCGCCGAACTGCTCGACGCCACCGTCGCACGCTTCGGGCCGGACCGGCCCGCCTTCCGCGACGGCGCCGGCGGGGTGTGGTCGTACGGGGAGCTCCGTGAGCGCGTCGACGCCCTCGCCCACGTCCTCACCATCGACCTCGGCGTCGTCCCGGGCAACCGGGTGCTGCTGCGCGGGCCCACCGGTCCCTGGCTCGCGGCCTGCTGGCTGGCCGTGATGAAGGCGGGCGCGGTGGCCGTCACCGTCCTGGCCCAGCAGCGCGCCCAGGAGCTGGCCACGGTGTGCTCCATGGCCGAGGTACGGCACGCCCTGTGCCATGTGAGCGCCCTCGACGACCTCGCCCGGGCCCGGGTACCCGGACTGCGGATCACCCCGTACGGCGGCACGGGCGCAGACGACCTGCTGCGGCTCGCCGAGGCGCACTCCGCGCCCTACCCCGCCGTCGACACCTCCGCCGACGACGTCGCGCTGATCGCCTTCACCTCCGGGACCACCGGGCGCCCCAAGGGCTGCATGCACTTCCACCGCGACCTCCTCGCCGTCGCCGACACCTTCTCCCGCAACGTCCTGCGGCCCCGCCCCGACGACGTCTTCGCCGGCAGTCCGCCGCTCGGTTTCACCTTCGGCCTCGGCGGGCTGGTCGTCTTCCCGCTGCGCGCCGGCGCCTGCGCGCTGCTGCTGGAGCGGGCCACCCCCCGGACGCTGCTGCCGGCGCTCGCCGAGCACCGGGTCACGGTGCTGTTCACCGCGCCCACCGCGTACCGGTCGATGCTGGACACCCTGGGCCCCTACGACACGGGCGCCTACGACCTGTCCGCGCTGCGCCGCTGCGTCTCGGCCGGCGAGAACCTGCCCGCCGCGACCTGGCAGGCCTGGTACGAGCGCACCGGGCTGCGGATCATCAACGGCATCGGGGCCACCGAACTGCTGCACATCTTCATCTCCGCCGCCGACGAGGACATCCGCCCCGGTACCACCGGCCGGGTGGTACCCGGCTGGGAGGCCCGGGTGGTGGACCCCTCCGGGCGGCCCGTCGCGGACAACGAGCCGGGGCTGCTGGCGGTGCGCGGACCGGTCGGCTGCCGTTATCTCGCCGACCCCCGCCAGGGCGAGTACGTCCGGGACGGCTGGAACCTGACCGGCGACACCTACGTCCGGGACCCCGACGGCTACTTCCGCTACGTCGCCCGCGCCGACGACATGATCATCTCCTCGGGCTACAACATCGCGGGCCCCGAGGTGGAAGAGGCCCTGCTGCGCCATCCGGACGTCGCGGAGGCCGCGGTCATCGGCCGTCCGGACGAGCGGCGCGGGCAGGTCGTGGTGGCCTACACCGTGCCGCGCGACGGCGCGGTGCTGACGGAGGAAGCCCTGCGGACCTTCATGAAGGGGGAGCTCGCCCCGCACAAGTGCCCGCGCTCCTTCGTCTTCCTGCCCGCGCTGCCGCGGACCCCGACCGGCAAACTTCAGCGGTTCCGGCTGCGCGATCTAGAGTGAACCCGTGGTCGAGCAGCACACTCCGCGATCTTTGATCGTCACGTTCTACGGAACCTACGGGCGGTCCTTCGAAGGGGCCGTCCCGGTATCGGCGCTGGTCCGCCTGCTGGGCGCGGCGGGGGTCGACGCGCCCTCCGTCCGCTCCTCGGTGTCCCGGCTGAAACGGCGCGGCTTCCTGGTGCCCGCGAAGGCCGCGGACGGCTCGGCCGCATACGAGCTCTCCGAGGAGGCCCGGCTGCTGCTGGAGGACGGGGACCGGCGGATCTACGGAGCCGTGCCGGTGTCCCAGGAGTGGCTGGTCGCCGTCTTCTCCGTTCCGGAGCAGGAGCGGCACAAGCGGCACCTGCTGCGCTCGCGCCTGGCCCGGCTGGGCTTCGGGTCGGTGGCCCCGGGCGTGTGGATCGCGCCCGCCCAGCTGGCCGAGGAAACGGGGCACACCCTCGAGCGGCTGCACCTGACCGGATACGTGGAACTCTTCCGCGGCACGCATCTCGGTTTCGCCCCGACCGCCGAGGCGGTGGGCCGCTGGTGGGACCTGACGGCCCTGGCCAAGCAGCACGAGGAGTTCCTCGACCGGCACGAACCGGTCCTGCGGGCCCTCCAGACGGGCCCCGAGCCCACTCCCGAGGCCGCCTACCGGGCCTACCTGGCCGCCCTGGACTCCTGGCGGCGACTGCCCTACGCCGACCCCGGGCTGTCGCGGGAGCTGCTCCCGGCGGACTGGCCCGGCGACCGCGCCGCGGCGGTCTTCGCCGAACTCCACGCCCGGCTGCGCGACACGGGCGCCCGCTTCGTGCATCCGTAGCCGCGCCGGTCCGGTGACCCGGCCGAACTCCGCCTGGATGGGGTGCGTCCCGCTCATGGTTCCTCCTCGGCCCGTGGCCGCCGCCGGCCGGCGGCTGCTCGCCCTCCCAAGATCCCAGCGGCCCGGGCCCCGCTCCTCCCCCGTGCGGGGGGATCGTCTCCCCCACGCGAGGGAGCGCGCACCACCGGCCCCGCACGCGCTGCCGCCTGCCGACGCCGGCTCCGCCTGCCCCCGGCTCCCGGCCCCCGGCCCCCGGCGCCGGAAATCCCGGTGCGACCGGCTCCCCGGCCCGCCACGATGGGGCATGACATGGACCTTCAGCACTGATCTGGCGGCCTATCTGGCCGCCGCGTGCCCGGCCGTCGCCGCGCAGCCCGTCGTCAACACCAGCCTGCTGACCGTCACGGATGCCCTGGTGCGGCGGGGCCCGCACGCCTTCGGCTCAGCCGACCCCGTCTTCGGCTGGTGGACCGGGGCGGACGGAGCCGTCGCCGGGGCCCTGCTGTGCACCCCGCCCTTCCCGCTGCTGCTCGGGGCACTGCCCGTGGAGGCGGTCCGGGAGCTGGGCTCCGCCTTCGCGTCGGAGCCGCTGCTCCGCGGCGCCGGGGCCCTGAACGCCCGCCGGTCCGACGCCTCGGCGCTGGCCGGGGTGTGGGGAGCGCCGGCCCGCGTCGCCGAGGAGCTGCGGCTGTACCGGCTGGACGGGCTCCGCGCCCCGGACCCGGTCCCCGAGGGCGGCGGCCGGCCCGCCGCAGAGGCGGACCTGCCGCTGCTGGTGGAGTGGCTCACGGCGTTCCACCGGGAGTGCGACGCGCCGGGCACGCCCTCCGAGGCCGCCCTGCGCGACCGGATCTCCTACGGCGGCTGCCTGCTCTGGGAGCACGGGGGCGTCCCGGTGTCGGTGGCCGGCTTCTCCCGCCCCCTCGCCGGCGCCTCGCGGATCGGGCCGGTCTACACCCCGCCCGCCGCGCGGGGCCGCGGCTACGCCGCGGGGGTCACGCACGCCGCGAGCGGCGCCGCGTACGCGGCCGGCGCCGATCACGTGCTGCTCTTCACCGACCTGGCCAACCCCACCAGCAACGGCATCTACCAGCGCCTCGGCTACACGCCGGTCGAGGACCGCGTCGTGCTGGAGGCGCTCTGATCTACCCCTTGCCGGCCGGGGGCCTGCGGCTGCCGGCCCGGTACGGGGCGGGCCAGGGCGCGCCGGGGCCCGCGTACCCCTGTTCGGCGGCCGCGTGCAGGGTCCAGTGCGGGTCGTACAGGTGGGGGCGGCCGAGCGCGCACAGGTCGGCGCGGCCGGCCAGCAGCAGGGAGTTGACGTCGTCCCAGGAGGAGATCGCGCCGACGGCGATGACGGGGACGCCGAGCGCGTTGCGGATCCGGTCGGCGTAGGGGGTCTGGTAGGAGCGCCCGTACTCGGGGGCCTCGTCGGCGACGACCTGTCCGGTGGACACGTCGACGGCGTCGGCGCCGTGGGCGGCGAAGGCCGCCGCGATCCGTTCGGCGTCCTCGGGCGTGGTGCCGCCGGGCGCCCAGTCGGTGGCCGAGAGCCGGACCGTCATGGGGCGGTCCTCGGGCCAGACCTCGCGGACCGCGTCGAAGACCTCCAGGGGGAACCGGAGCCGGTTCTCCAGGGGGCCGCCGTAGGCGTCGTCGCGGCGGTTGGTGAGCGGGGAGAGGAACCCGGACAGCAGGTAGCCGTGCGCGCAGTGCAGTTCCAGCAGGTCGAAGCCGCATTCGGCGGCGCGGACGGCGGCCGCCGCGAAGTCGGAGCGGATCGCCGCGAGGTCGGCGGCTTCCAGGGCGCGCGGGACGGCGGAGACCCCGGGCCGGTAGGGCAGCGCGGAGGCGGCGACCAGGGGCCAGTTGCCGTCCGGGAGCGGTTCGTCCATGCCTTCCCACATCAGGCGGGTGGAGCCCTTGCGGCCGGAGTGGCCGAGCTGGACGCCGAGGGCCGTACCGGGCGCGGAGGCGTGGACGAAGTCGGCGATCCGCTTCCAGGCGGCCGCCTGCTCCGCCGTCCACAGGCCGGCGCAGCCGGGGGTGATCCGGCCTTCGGCGCTGACGCACACCATCTCCGTCATGACGAGCCCCGCGCCGCCGAGGGCCCGCCCGCCCAGGTGGACGAGGTGGAAGTCGCCGGGCACGCCCTCCCGGGCCGAGTACATGTCCATCGGCGAGACCACGACGCGGTTGCGCAGGGTGAGTCCCCGCAGGGTGAACGGGGTGAACATGGGCGGGGTTCCCGTGCCGTCCGCGTTCTCGGGGCAGCCGAAGTCGCGTTCCACCGCCCGGGTGAACCGTTCGTCGCGCAGCCGCAGGTTGTCGTGGGTGACGCGGCGGCTGCGGGTGAGCAGGTTGAAGGCGAACTGCCGGGCGGGCTGGTCCACGTATCCGGCGAGGTCCTCGAACCAGCGCATGCTGGCGACGGCGGCGCGCTGGGTGCTGGCCACGGCCGGGCGCCGCTCCTCCTCGTAGGCGGCGAGGGCCGAGGGGACGTCGGGCTCGCGGTCCAGGGCTTCGGCGAGGGCGAGGGCGTCCTCGACGGCGAGCTTGGTGCCGGAGCCGATGGAGAAGTGGGCGGTGTGCGCCGCGTCGCCGAGCAGCACCACGTTGCCGTGCGACCAGTGCTCGTTGACGACGGTGCGGAAGCGGGTCCACGCCGAGCGGTTGCCGTGCAGCGGCCGGCCACGCAGGGCCTCGGCGAAGGTCTTGGCGCAGCGGGACGCCGATTCGTCCTCGTCGCACAGGTCGAGGCCGGCGGCCCGCCACACCTCCTCCCGCATCTCCACGATCACGGTCGAGGCACCGGACGGGCCCGGTGACCCGGCGGACCCCGACGCGGGCAGGTCGGACGAGGGGCGGGCGTACGGGTAGCCGTGCAGCTGCATGACCCCGTGCTCGGTCTCGGCGATCTCGAAGCGGAAGGAGTCGAAGGCGAAGTCGGCGGCGAGCCAGATGTACCGGCAGCGCCCGGGGGTCTCGGTGGGCCGGAAGTGGGCGGCACCGCGTGCGCGGGTCGCGCTGTGCACCCCGTCCGCCGCGACCACCAGGTCGTGGGAGCGGGCCAGTTCGAAGGCGTCGGGGGCCTCGGCGCGGAAGCGGAGCCGGACGCCGAGGCCGGCGCAGCGTTCGTGCAGGATCTCCAGCAGCCGGCGGCGGCCGAGGGCGGCGAAGCCGTGGCCGCCGGAGGTCAGCAGGCGGCCCCGGTGCACGACGTCCACGTCGTCCCAGCGCACGAACTCGGCGCCGAGGGCTGCGTGGACGACGGTGTCGGCCCGTTCGATGCCGCCGAGGGTCTCGTCGGAGAGGACCACGCCGAATCCGAAGGTGTCGTCGGGGGCGTTGCGTTCCCAGACCTCCACCGTGTGCCCCCGGCGGGCCAGCAGCGCGGCGGCGTACAGTCCGCCCGGTCCGCCGCCGACGACGGCCACCCTTATGGCGCTCGCGGACATGTGGCTACCTGCCCTTCCACTCCGGGGGCCGCTTCGCGGTGAAGGCGGCGTGGAACTCCGCGTAGTCCTGGCCGTTCATCAGCAGGGCCTGGGTGTTGGCGTCGAGTTCCACCGAGGCGGCCAGGGGCATGTCCAGTTCGGCGGTGAGCAGGGCCTTGGTCTGGGCGTGGGCGAGGGCGGGTCCGGCGGCGAGGCGTGCGGCCAGTTCGGCGGCGCGGGCGTCGGCCTTGCCCTCGTCGACCAGTTCGCTGAGCAAACCGATCCGCTCGGCCTCGGTGGCGCGTACGGGCTCTCCGAGCATCAGCAGCCGGGTGGCGTGGCCGAGGCCGACGACGCGGGGCAGCAGGTACGCGGCGCCCATGTCACCGCCGGAGAGGCCGACGCGGGTGAAGAGGAAGGCGAAGCGGGCGGAGGGGTCGGCGATCCGGAAGTCGGCGGCGAGGGCGAGCACGGCGCCGGCGCCGGCGGCCACCCCGTGCACGGCGGCGATGACCGGGAAGGGGCATTCGCGGATCGCGCGGACCACCTGGCCGGTCATCCGGTTGAAGTCGAGGAGCTCGGCGGTGTCCATGGCGAGGGTCGCGCCGATGATCTCGTCCACGTCCCCGCCGGAGCAGAAGCCGCGGCCCTCGCCGGCGAGGACGAGGGCGCGTACGGACCGGGTGCGGGACAGTTCGGCGAGCAGATCGCGCAGGTCGGCGTAGGCGCCGAAGGTGAGCGCGTTCAGCTTCTCGGGGCGGTCGAGGGTGACGGTGGCCACGCCGTCCTGCCGGGTCACCCGCAGGTGGCGCCACCGTTCGGTCGCTGGAGTGGAACCGGTGAAGGGGCTCACACGATCGAAGTTATCACCGATTGGTGACCACCGTCAGAGAAACGCGACAGAAGGGCGCGCGGTGCCGCCCGGGCGGGGCGCACGGGTCCCCGGCCGGGCGGCACGTATGACTATGCGGCGCGCTCGGCCAGCGTCGCGACGAGCACGGCCTTGATGGTGTGCAGCCGGTTCTCCGCCTCGTCGAACACGACGGAGTGCTCGGACTCGAACACCTCGTCCGTCACCTCCAGCGAGTCCAGCCCGTGCCGTTCGTGGACCTCCCGGGCCACCTTCGTGCCCAGGTCGTGGTAGGCGGGCAGGCAGTGCAGGAACCTCACGTCCGGGTTTCCGGTCGCCCGCAGCACGTCCATGGTCACGGCGTACGGGGCCAGCGCCTCGATCCGCTCGTCCCAGACCTCCTTGGGCTCGCCCATCGAGACCCAGACGTCCGTGGCCACGAAGTCGGCCTGCGCCACGCCCTCCGCCACCTCCTCGGTCAGGGTGATCCGGGCCCCGCTGACCGCGGCGAGCTCCCGGGCCCGCGCCACGACGGCCTCGGCCGGCCAGTACGCCTTCGGCGCGACGACGCGTACGTCCATGCCCAGCAGGGCGCCGGTCACCAGGTAGGAGTTGCCCATGTTGAAACGGGCGTCGCCGAGGTAGGCGAAGGAGATCCGTTCCAGCGGCTTGGCACTGTGCTCGGTCATGGTGAGCACGTCGGCGAGCATCTGGGTCGGGTGCCAGTCGTCCGTGAGACCGTTGAAGACGGGCACGCCGGAGTGGGCGGCCAGTTCCTCGACGGCCTGCTGGCTGTCACCCCGGTACTCGATGCCGTCGAACATCCGGCCGAGCACCCGTGCCGTGTCCCGGACGGATTCCTTGTGGCCGATCTGGGAGCCCGAGGGGTCGAGGTAGACGGTGTGGGCGCCCTGGTCCGCGGCGGCGACCTCGAAGGCGCAGCGGGTGCGCGTGGAGGTCTTCTCGAAGATCAGCGCGAGGTTCTTCCCCTGGAGGAGGCGCTGCTCGGTCCCCGCCTTCTTGGCCGCCTTCAGTTCGGCGGCGAGCTCGACCAGGCCGCGGAACTCGGCGGCGGTGAAGTCGAGCTCCTTGAGGAAACTGCGACCGAAGAGGTCGGTGGCCATGGGGACGCTCCTGGGTGGCGCTGACAGGGGATGCTGGAAGTCTATACGATCCTCCGTATTGATATACAGGGCGGGTGGATCATGTCACACGGGGTCCCGCTCGACGGGACAGCTCATGCAGCGCGGACCGCCGCGGCCCCGCCCCAGCTCGCTGCCGGGGATCTCGATCACCTCGATCCCCTCCTTGCGCAGGTGCGTGTTGGTGGTGACGTTCCGCTCGTAGGCGACGACCACTCCCGGCTCCACGGCCAGCACGTTGCACCCGTCGTCCCACTGCTCGCGCTCCGCCGAGTGCACGTCCTGCGTGGCCGTGAGCACCCTCACGCCGCCCAGGCCGAGGGCGGAGGCGATGGCCCGGTGCATGTGCTCCGGCGGGTGGTCGCTGACCCGGAGGTCGCTCGCGCCCTCGCCCGGCCGGATCGTGTACGAGCGCAGCATGCCGAGGCCGGCGTACTGAGTGAACGTATCTGCGTCGACCATCGTCATCACCGTGTCCAGGTGCATGAAGGCCCTCCGCTTGGGCATGTCGAGGGCCACGATGACCTTCGCCGAGCCGGCCGCGAACAGGCCGCGGGCCAGCATCTCCACCGCCTGCGGGGTGGTGCGTTCGCTCATCCCGATCAGTACCGCGCCGTTGCCGATGACCAGGACGTCCCCGCCCTCGATCGTGGAGGGGTAGTCCGGCTGGCCCTGCGACCAGTAGTGGAAGGGTCCGGACCCGGTGAAGAGCGGATGGTGCCGGTAGATCGCCTCGAAATGCACGGTCTCGCGCTGGCGTGCGGGCCAGCGCATGGCATTGATGGACACCCCGTCGTAGATCCAGGCGGAGGTGTCACGGGTGAAGAGGTGGTTCGGCAGCGGCCCGAGCAGGAAGTCGTCCATCTCCAGGGCGTGGAAGCGCACCGAGACCGGCTCGGCGTGCCGCTCCAGGAACTCCCGCTTGGTCATGCCGCCGACCAGCGCCTCCGCGAGGGCGTCCGACGGCAGCCCGTCGAAGACCGCGCGCAGGTGGTCCGTGGCGAGCGGCCCGTACTCCTTCTCGTCGAAGACCCGGTCCAGTACGAGGTGCCGCGCCTCGGTGACGTCGAGGACCTCCCGCAGGAGGTCGCCGAAGAGGTGGACGGACACCCCCCGGTCGCGGAGCACGTCCGCGAAGCCGTCGTGCTCCTGGCGGGCCCGGCGCACCCACAGCACGTCGTCGAAGAGCAGGGCGTCCTTGTTGCTTGGTGTGAGCCGCTTCAGCTCCAGATCGGGCCGGTGGAGGATGACGCGGCGAAGCCGCCCGGTCTCGGAGTCGACATGGAATCCCATGCCGTACACGTTCCCAGACCGGGCGGCTTTCTGACCTCGCGTCGGCTTTCCCGGCTCAGCGCAGGCCGAGAAGCGCCGTCGGGGTGCCGACGACGTCCGGGGCCGACAGGCCCAGGTCCGGGACGGCCAGGTTCGGGAGCCCCGAGTTGCTCGCGTCCGGCATCGTCAGTGGGGCACGGACGTTCGCGCCGGGAGTGCGGGTGAGCAGGGTGCTGTCCGACGACTCGACGAACCCCTCGCCGTCCGTCTTCTGCTCGCCCATCAGGTTGGGCACCGGGGACGTGAGACGGGTGGCCCCGAGGTCGGCCGCGATCGGCACCACCGGGAGCAAGGGCGTCGGCAGCAGGTCACCCCGGTGGAACCGGGGTGCCTCCGGGGCGCCGACGAGCGGCACCGGGACCCCCGTCGCCAGGTGCGGGGCGGGCAGTCCCAGCGTGGTCTCCACTGCCTCCAGCGGGACACCCACCGGGACCGAGTCGGCCACGGCCGGGGAGGCCGCGCCGGCCGCGGCCATACAGGTCATGAGCGCCGCAATGCTTCCGCGCGCGGTCATCTTCATAAGTGACGTTCCGTCCTTCCTGGGTCGCGGACACTCCGCTGCCCTGGATGAACGATCCCGCCGGCGCTTTCCCGGGGCTTGGAGGGGAAAGTTCCCCCATACGACCTAATTCGCGGCCGTACGGGGCCCCTCCCTTTACGCCGCGCCTTTACGGACGCCGCTCACAGCCGGGGGTCGACCGGCTCCGACTCCAGCGCGAGCACCGCGAACACCGGCTCGTGGACCCTCCACAACGGCTCCCCCGCCGCCAGCCGGTCCAGCGCCTCCAGACCGAGCGCGTACTCGCGCAGGGCGAGCGAGCGCTTGTGTCCGAGGAACCGGTGGCGCAGCCGCTCCAGCCGGCCGGGACGGGCGTACTCCGGACCGTAGATGATCCTCAGGTACTCGCGCCCGCGGACCTTCAGCCCGGGCTGGACCAGCCGGCCCTTCCCGTCCCGGGCGTACGCCTGGAGCGGTTTGACGACCATGCCCTCGCCGCCCTCGGCCGTGAGCCGCAGCCACCAGCCGGTGCCCGCGCGGACGGACTCCTCGTCGCCGGTGTCCACGTACACGCGGCGGGTCCGGCGCAGCAGCGGGCCGGCGGTCCGCTCGTCGGCGTCCGCGAGCCGGTCCAGCCAGGCCAGCTGCTCGTCGTGCGGTACGGCCGCCAGGGACCGGCCCGCCGCCGCGAGCAGCTGGAACGGCGCGAACCGTACGCCGTCCAGCCCGTCGGTGGTCCAGCAGTAGCGCCGGTACGCCTCGGTGAAGGCGGCGGCGTCGGCGGCCCGCCCGCGCTGGCGCTCCAGCAGCGCCCCGGTGTCCACGCCCCTGGCCGCGGCCGCCTCCAGCGCGGCGACGGCCGCCGGGAGGACGGTACGGGAGGCGGCGCCCACGGCCGCGTACTGGTTGCGCAGCAGGCCGGTGGACTTCAGGGACCAGGGCAGCAGTTCCCCGTCGAGGAGCAGCCAGCCGGTGCCGAGCTCCTCCCACAGCCCCGCCCCGTGGGCCGCGGCACGCAGCCGGGCGAGGAACTCCTCGGTGACCTGCCGGTCCGGGAAGAAGGGCCGGCCGGTACGGGTGTAGAGGGAGCCGGTGGAGCCGTCCTCGACCCCGAACCGCTCGCGGGCCACGTCCGCGTCCCGGCAGAGCAGGACGGTGGCGCGGGACCCCATGTGCTTCTCCTCGCACACCACCCGGCCGATGCCGTCGGCCCGGTACTGGGCGAAGGCCTCGGCGGGGTGCTCCAGGAAGGGCCCGCCGGCGCCGTCCTCCTCCTGGGAGGCGCCCGTCGGCGCCATGGTCGGCGGCAGGTACGGCACCAGCCGGGGGTCCACCGCGAACCGGCTCATGACCTCCAGGGCCGCGGCCGCGTTCTCCTCGCGGACGCCGACGTTGCCCAGGTGGCGGGTCTCCACGACCCGGCGGCCATGGACGTCGGACAGGTCGAGCGGGCGCCCCTCGTGGCCTGCGGGCACCTCGGCGGCGAGCGGCTTGACCGGCTCGTACCAGACCTTCTGGGCCGGTACGTCGACCAGTTCGCGCTCCGGCCAGCGCAGGGCGGTCATCCGGCCGCCGAAGACGGCGCCGGTGTCGAGGCAGATGGTGTTGTTGATCCAGGCCGTGTCCGGGACGGGGGTGTGGCCGTAGACCACGACCGCCTTGCCCCGGTAGTCCTCGGCCCACGGGTAGCGCACGGGCAGGCCGAACTCGTCGGTCTCGCCGGTGGTCTCCCCGTAGAGGGCGTGCGCGCGGACCCGGCCGGAGGTACGGCCGTGGTACTTCTCGGGCAGCCCCGCGTGGCAGACGACGAGCCTGCCGCCGTCGAGGACGTAGTGGCTGACCAGACCGGCGATGAACTCCCTGACCTCCTGCACGAACTCCTCGCTCTCGCGGGAGAGCTGCTCGACGGTCTCGGCGAGGCCGTGGGTCTGCTGGACCTTGGAGCCCTTGAGGTAACGGCCGAGCTTGTTCTCGTGGTTCCCGGGCACGCACAGGGCGTTGCCGGACCTGACCATGCCCATCACGCGGCGCAGCACGCCGGGGCTGTCGGGGCCCCGGTCGACGAGGTCGCCGACGAAGACCGCGGTGCGGCCCGAGGGGTGGACGCCGTCCTCGTAGCCGAGCTCGGCGAGCAGGGTCTCCAGCTCGGAGGAGCAGCCGTGGACGTCACCGATGATGTCGAAGGGGCCGGTGAGGTGCGTGAGGTCGTTGAAGCGCTTCTCCAGCACCACTTCGGCGGAGTCGGCCTCCTCCACCGTGCGCAGGACGTGCACCTTGCGGAACCCCTCGCGCTCCAGGCCGCGCAGGGAGCGGCGCAGCTCGGAGCGGTGCCGCTGGATGACCCGGCGCGGCAGTCCCGCCCGGTCGGGCCGGGCGGCGTTGCGCTCGGCGCAGACCGCCTCGGGCATGTCGAGGACGATCGCGATGGGCAGGACGTCGTGCTCGCGGGCCAGGCGGACCAGCTCGCGGCGGGACTCCCGCTGGACGCTGGTGGCGTCCACGACGGTGAGGCGGCCGGCGGCCAGCCGCTTGCCGGCGATGTGGTGGAGGACCTCGAAGGCGTCCTTGCTGGCGCTCTGGTCGTTCTCGTCGTCGGCGACCAGGCCCCGGCAGTGGTCGGAGGAGAGGATCTCGGTGGGCTTGAAGTGCTTGCGGGCGAAGGTGGACTTGCCCGATCCGGTGGCGCCGATGAGGACGACGAGGGACAGGTCGGTGACGGGAAGTACGCGGTGGCCCGCGCGCTCGGTGGTGGTGCTCATGCTGCCTCGGCCTCCTTCGGGCTCTCGGTGGCGGTGGTGAAGACGGCCATCTGGGTCGGCGCCCCCACCTCGGGGTCCTCGTCGCCGACGGGCACGTGGACGACGGTGTAGCCGTACCGGACGGCGACGCGGCCGGCCCAGGCGCGGAACTCCTCGCGGGTCCACTCGAAGCGGTGGTCCCGGTGGCGGACGTGTCCGGCGGGCAAGGACTCCCAGCGCACGTTGTACTCGGCGTTCGGGGTGGTGACGAGGACCGTGCGGGGCCGGGCCGCGGCGAAGACGGCGTACTCCAGCGCCGGCAGCCGGGGCAGGTCCACGTGCTCGATCACCTCGCTCAGCACGCCCGCGTCATAGCCGGCCAGCCGCTTGTCGGTGTAGGCGAGCGAGCCCTGGAGCAGCCGGACCCGGGAGCTCTGGCGCTCCCCCATCCGCTCCAGCCGCAGCCGCCGGGCGGCCGTCGTCAGCGCCCGCACCGACACGTCGACGCCGACGATCTCGGTGTACGCCGGGTCCTTGAGCAGGGCCTGCACCAGCTGGCCCTGGCCGCAGCCGAGGTCGAGCACCCGCTGGGCGCCGGCCTCGCGCAGTGCGCCGAGGATCGCGTCACGCCGTCGCACGGCGAGCGGCACGGCCCGCTCCAGCGCGTCCGGAGTTCCGTCGGCCGTGTCCGCGGCGGCGTCCGCGGTGTCGTCGACGGGGCTGTCGTCGACGGCGTTGTCGAGCTCCTCGGCCTCGCTCCCGTCGGCCTCGGCCAGCCGGGCCAGCTCCAGGCGCTCCATGGCCTCCTGGGTGAGGCGCTTGTGGCGGGCCAGGTAGCGGGCGGTGATGAGCGCGTGATCGGGGTGCGCGGGCAGCCAGCCGTCCCCGGCGCGCAGCAGCTTGTCGACCTCGTCGGGGGCGATCCAGTAGTGCTTGGCGTCGTCGAGCACCGGCAGCAGTACGTACAGCTGGCGCAGGGCGTCCTCCAGCCGCAGCCGGCCCTCCAGCACGAGCCGCACGTAGCGGCTGTCGCCCCACTCCGGGAACCGCTCGTCCAGCACGATCGGGCCGGTCTCCACCCTCTCCCAGCCCAGCGGCCCGAACAGACGGCGCACCAGCTCCGGGCCGCCCCGGGCGGGCACCACCGGGACCTCGATCCGCAGCGGGAGCGGCTGCCCGGGCAGCTCGGGCCGCAGGGCGCACTGCCCCTTGAGGGCGGTGCGGAAGACCGCGCTCAGCGCCACGGCGAGGAGCGAGGAAGCGGCGTACGGGCGGTCGTTGACGTACTGGGCGAGGGCGGCGTCGGGCGTTCCGCCCGACCCCTTGCCCTGACCGCGCCGCACGAGCGCGACGGGGTCCACCTCGAGCAGCAGCGCGGCCGTGCACCGCTCGGCCGTGGCCTCGGGGTAGAACACGTGGGCGGTGCCGTGCGAGGTGGAGAACGCCTGCGCCTTCCCGGGATGCTTGTGCAGCAGAAATCCCAGGTCAGTGGCCGGATTCTCCGTCGTGCCGGTGGTGCTGATCGTCAGGAACATGCGCTCCAGCATGACCTGGGCGGCATCGCCGGGGCGAACGGATTTCCCGGGATCAGTCGTCGGACGGGCCGGGATCACGGGTGCAGATGTGACCGGACGGGCAGGCCGAGCAGCCCTTGACCCCGGCGAGCTCGGCGACGGCCCCGAAGAGCTCGCGGGCCCGCTCGACGGTTCCGACGCCTTCGTGCCGGGCGAACTCCTCCGGGTCGGCCTCGGTGCCCCCGGCCATGTGGGACCTGATGAAGGCCAGGGCGGCGAACTCGTCGAGGCTGATGTCACCGGGGTACGCGGGCACGCAGACCTTCGGGACGAGCGTCTCCTCCGGGGAGTCGGCGAACACCCAGGGATCGCCGGGGCGTTCGGGGCGCTGGGCGACGATCCGCAGGAGTGTCGCCTCCGTGCCGGTGTCCACGAGGACGCCGCCGTGGGCGTGCAGTTCGTGCAGGCTCCTGCGGACCTGGTCGCCGGCCGGGTCGGCGCCGAGCATCTCCGCGGCCACGCCGACCGGCAGCGGCGCGACCGTGTCGCCCTGGCGCAGCAGGACGGTGCCCTCGTCGATGGCGACGTCGAGGTGCACGGCCTGGACGGGGATGCGGCCCGGGTAGAAGGCGCGCAGGCGCCCGAGGCGGCGTACGAGGTCGACGGCGTCCGGGGACAGGCGTGGATCGTCGGCGGCTTCGGCGGACTTCGGGTCGACCCGGAGCCACTCGTCGTAGCCGGGGGGCTGCAACTGCTGGAGCGTGTACTGCGCCTGGCGGCCGCGCCCCGGC
Source organism: Streptomyces sp. NPDC012794 (assembly GCF_042901085.1). Lineage (NCBI taxonomy): Bacteria > Bacillati > Actinomycetota > Actinomycetes > Kitasatosporales > Streptomycetaceae > Streptomyces > Streptomyces sp. NPDC012794. The sequence goes on along the minus strand of NZ_JBIBCI010000007.1, from coordinate 207,619 downwards.
TTGTTGGGCTTCCTGCGTCCCATGGGGGTTCCTCTCGCCCGTAGGGGGTGTCGGACCCTGCACAACGACCGGGTCCAGCCGACGTGCGGCGGCCGGACCACCCCCTGAGGTGATTCGGCCACCGTCCTGCGAGCACCTCCATGGGGCGTCGTGCCTTCAGCGCTGCTTGGGAATGTTGAGCGGGCGGCCGATGTGCCAGTGCGGTTCGCTGCCGCTGTACGGGCACAGGTAGGCGATCCGCTCGTGCTGCCACGGCTGGATCCGGTTCATCTCGCTCGCGGCCCGTTCCGCCGCGGCCTCGTTCGCGAACTGCTTCTTCTCCCCGCACGCCCTGGAGCGGGTGATGCGGCGCCTGGCGGCGGCGCCCGTCCTGCTGGTGCGCTTCATCTCTCCTGCCTATCCCAGCGGCAGCCGACCAGAAAGGGCGTTCACCCGATCGAGTGACAGTCGGTCGCAGGCCCTTGCCCTGGCCGCGCCACAGGTCCCGGAGCCCGGAGCCCGGGTCCCGGAGCCCGGGTCCCGGTCAGGCCGGCTGGGCGCCGAGGGCGGCGATGCCGTCCGGGCCGATGCGGCAGCAGCCGCCGATGAGGCGCGCTCCGGCCGCGCGCCAGGCCCGGACCGGCCAGGGGACCGGGGCGGCGGGGGCGTTCCAGCTGCCGGCGGCCGCGTCCCAGACGGAGCCGTCGTTCGGGTAGGCCACCAGCGGCTTCGCGGTGACGGACGCGGCGGCCTCCAGGGCGGGCAGCACATCGGCCGGATCACAGCAGTTGACGCCGACCGCAATCACCTCGGGCGCGGCGGCCGCCAGGGCGAAGGCCTCCGCGAGGGGCTGGCCGGCCCGGGTGCGGCCGCCCGCGACGGTGTAGCTGAGCCAGGCACGGGCCCCCGTCCCCGCCAGCACCCGCAGCAGGGCCGCGGCCTCCAGGGCGTCCGGGACGGTCTCCAGCGCCAGCACGTCCGGGCCCGCCGCCAGCAACGCCCCGATCCGGGGCCGGTGGAAGGCGGCCAGCTCCTCCACGCCCAGCCCGTACCGTCCGCGGTACTCGGAGCCGTCCGCCAGGACCGCCCCGTACGGGCCCACCGAGGCGGCCACCCAGACCTCGTGGCCGGCGGCCCGCGCCGCGCCGCCGGCCACCCGCACGCTCCGCTCCAGCAGGGCGGGGTCCTGTCCGACCTGGTAGCTCGCGGTGATCAGCACCTCGGCCCCGGCCCGGACGTACGCGGTGTGGGCGGCCGCCACCTGGTCGGGGCGCTCGGCGAGCACCCGGCCCGTCCACATCCCCCCGGACAGGTCGCAGCCCTGGTCGGCGAGCTGGTTGCTCAGCCCGCCGTCCAGGAGCACGACCCTGCGGGTCAGGACTTCGGCGAGCGGGCCGGTCGCACGGGGCATGGTTCCACGGTCCCCTATCCGAGCTGGGGCAGCACCCGGGCTGAGATCAGCTCCAGGTGGTCCAGGTCGTCGAGGTCGAGGAGCTGGAGGTAGGCGCGCGAGGAGCCGATGGCGGAGTAGGTGCCGAGCTTCTCCACCACCTCGTCCGGGGAGCCGGCCAGGCCGTTGGCCTTGAGCTCGTCCACCTCGCGTCCGATGGCGGCGGCCCGGCGGGCCACCTCGGCGTCGTCCTTGCCGACGCACACCACCAGGGCGTTGGAGTAGACGAGTTCGTCCGCCTTGCGCCCGGCCTCGGCGGCGGCCTCCCGGACCCGGGCGAACTGCCTGCCGCTGTCCTCCACCGAGGCGAACGGCATGTTGAACTCGTCGGCGTACCGGGCGGCGAGGCGCGGGGTGCGCCGCGCGCCGTGCCCGCCGATGAGGACGGGCACCTTGGCCTGGGCGGGCTTGGGAAGCGCCGGGGAGTTCTCCACCTGGTAGTGGACACCCCGGTAGTCGAAGGTGGCGCCGGGCTCGGTCGCCCACAGGCCGGTGACGATGGCCAGCTGCTCCTCCAGCCGGGCCATCCGCTCCGCCGGGAAGGGGATCCCGTACGCCTTGTGCTCCTCCTCGAACCAGCCCGCGCCCAGGCCCAGTTCGACACGGCCGCCGGACATCTGGTCGACCTGCGCCACCTGGATCGCGAGGACGCCGGGCAGCCGGAAGGTTCCGGCCGTCATCAGCGTGCCCAGCCGGATCCGCCTCGTCTCGCGGGCCAGGCCCGCGAGGGTGATCCAGGCGTCGGTGGGGCCCGGCAGGCCGTCGGTGGAGCCCATCCGCAGGTAGTGGTCCGAGCGGAAGAACGCGTCGAAGCCCAGGTCCTCGGTGGCCTTGGCGACGGTCAGGAGCGTGTCGTAACTGGCGCCCTGCTGCGGTTCGGTGAAAATGCGGAGATCCATGCTCCCCATCCTGCCCCGACCACCCCTGCCGGGTGAATCCGCGTCAACCGGGAGACCCGCCCCCCGCCCCGCCAGTGACCAGCGGCGATGGAGATCGTTGGCTCGGACGGAGCCGGACCGCCCGGCCCGCGCGCCGGCGGCCTCCCGCCGATGCGTCCACCGCCCCCTTCCGCACCGGAAGGGCCAGGGCCGAGGAGGCCGCCATGTCCCACGAGTCCGTGCCCGAGCATCCAGGACAGACCGGACAGGCAGCACACGACGACGCACGCCAGGAGCCCGCGGCGCCCGCCCGGGGCGGGGCGCCGAAGGGCCTGTTGCAGCAGATGGAGGAGCTGATGGCGGCGCTGAACGCCGACCTCTCGCAGCTCGACGCCGACCTCCAGCACTCCGCGGACCGTACTCCCCCGGCGTCTCCCGCTACCCGCGCGTACGAGGGCGAGCTCCGCTCGGACCGGTCCCGCTGACCGCGCGGGGGTCCCGTCGCCCGCGCCGGGACCCTCAGCCGCGGCCGGGCCCGGTGGCGCCGATCCTGCCGCTCACTCCCGGCTCAGCCGACTCCCGAAGCCGGACCCCGCTCCGGCACGAACGTCATCCGGCGCAGCAGTGCTCGTACCCGGTCGCTGGACTCGTCCGCCGCGTCGATCGACTCTATGCACTGCCAGTACAGGCCCTCCTCGTCCGTCGCGCAGGCGACCCCGACCAGGGCTATGCCGACCTCGCCGAGCAGCTCCTGGAGCCCGAGCAGCGTCTGCCGTAGGTCGGCCACTCCGCTCAGCTGCGCCGCTCTCGGGGGCTGTTCGGGCGGTCTCCCCTCACCGAGCAGGGCCGCCCGGTCCACCACCCCGCAGCCCCTGCCGCCGGCTTCCCCCAGTCCCCGCGCCTCCGCCCTCAGCTCGGCCGGCCCGCTGACGGCCAGCCAGCTCCCGATGCCCTGCGCGAGCGCCTGGGCCTGCCAGGCCTCGCCCACGATGCCCCATGCCGCCCCGCTCCGTGCCAGCGCGTGCCGGCCGGCCGCGATGAGCCGTACCGCATCCATATGCCGTCCCCCGTCCGCACGACATCCCCTCATGCTTCACTACCCAGAGTGAAGGCAGCGAGTCAGTAAAGCCAGGGGTATTCGGAAATCTGTGGACACAAACATGGTTGTGGACGACGCCATCACTCCGAAGAGTGACAATCTGGTGTCGAAGCCCCGGTTACCGGGAAGCGGTGTTCGTTCCTCTCGATCTTCGCGGCCAGCGCATCCAGCACATCCACCCCGAGAACCTCACAGAACTGCAGCAGATACGCCATCACGTCGGCGACCTCGTCGGCCACTCTGTGTGCGCTTTCGGGATCTTCCATGACCGCCGCCGACTGTTCCGGCGTCAGCCACTGGAAGATCTCGACCAGTTCGGCGGCCTCCACGCTCAGCGCCACGGCCAGGTTCTTGGGCGTGTGGTACGGGGCCCAGTGCCGGGCGGCCGCGAAGTCGGCGAGCCTTCGCTGGAGTTGGTGAAGGCGTTCGCCTTGCTGGTGAGCGGGACCGTCGTCCGTGGGTGCGGCGTCGTTCATGGGGACAGGTCTACCACCGAGACGCCCGGGAGTCCCCGTCCGGTTCCCGCGGTGTCCTCGCCGACCGCCGCCACCAGCCGGATGTGCCCGCGTCCGCCCGACAGCAGGGCCAGGCGCAGCAGTTCGGCGGCCTGCCGGCGGTCCAGTCCCCGGTCGAGGCCGTCGGCGAGGACGGTGAGGGCCTGGCGGGCGGAGAGCAGTTCGGCGGCCGGGTCCACGGCCAGCACGCCGGGTCCGGTGAGCAGGACGAGGGCCAGCGCCAGGAAGCGCAGCTCCCCCGCGCCGAGGCGGTCCAGCCCGGTGGCGGGGAGGGCGGGGCCCCGGTCCAGTACGGCGGCCACGAGGCCGGTGCCGTCGGGGACGGCCCGCACGTCGAGCCCGGCCACCGGCCCGGCGCATCCGGCCCGCGCCGCCGCGGCGAGCAGCGCGTGGCGGGTGCCGCATTCGTGGCGGGTCCGGCGCAGTACGTCGGCCAGGTTGCCGCAGTCCGTGCGCAGCCGGCCCTCCCCGGGCGGGACGGGCGCCCGCATCCGGCCGGGACGCGGATCGCAGGGGAAGACCGCCCGCAGGGCGACCACCACCTGCTCGGCGGCGGCCAGCACCCGCCGCTGCCCGGCCGTGGACCCGGCGACGCGCAGGGGCAGCAGGCCGGTACCGAGCCGGTCGTCGGGCAGCTGCGCTCGGGTCACCCCGACGGTTCCGCCGGTGAACCAGGCGGCCTCGACGGTGCGGCGGCGCGGGTCGCGCAGGGCGGTGGTGAGGAGGATCCGGCCGTCCTGGGAGAGCCGTTCGCCGGCGATGCGCAGCACGGGCTCGGCCTGGACGGCGAGGTCGAGGTGGACGGGGCCGGACGGGCCGTCGACCGTGCAGCCGAGGTGGAACCCGCGCCGCCCGCCGGGGCCGGGCCGGGCCCCTTCGGGCACCCGGGCCCGCGCGTCGGGGAAGGCCTCGCTCAGGGTGGCTCCGGAGGCGAGCTGGGCCAGCGCCCGGTAGGCGGCCAGGGCCTGGGACTTGCCGCTGCCGCTGGGGCCGGTGAAGAGGGTCACGGGGCCCAGCGGGAACACGGCCGCCCGGTGGGTCCCGAAGGCGGACAGCCGCAGCTGCGTGACGGCCGGGCGGGGTGGGGCGGCGTCGGCGGGAGCGCCGCCGGAGGCGGTGGCTCCGGCGGGGCGCGGCGGCTTGCCGGAACGGGTGCCGCGGGCGGGGGGCGGGCGTAACGGGCTGTCAGTGGTCTCGTCGCGCGGGGGCGTACCGGTCGGGGCGGCGGCGGTTGCACCGGTCGGGGCGGCGGCGGGCGTACCGGTCGGGGCGGCGGCGGTTGCACCGGGCCTCGCCGTGTCCAGGGTGGCGTCCATGGCCGGACGGTACGGTCCGCCGGGCGGGCCGGGTGACCGCCGAACCGTTCCGCCGCCGCGACCTTCCTACGATCGGGGGACGGCCGCCGCCGCGATTCCCTCCACCTCGGTGCCGACCGGCGCCAGCAGGAAGACGTTGCGGTCGACGCGGTGCATGCCGCTGCCGAGGCCGAAGACCACACCGCTGCTGAAGTCGAGGATCCGCTTGGCCACTTCGCTGTCCGCGCCGGTGAGGTCCAGCAGTACGGGGATCTGCGCGATCAGGTACTCCGCCACCTCCCGCGCGTCGGCGAAGATCTGGACCCGGATCACCACGAAGCGCCGCTGTTCCGCCGCGGCCGGTCCGGGAGCCTTGGGGATGGTGCGGTGGTCCACCCGGGAGGGCCACTCGTTGCGGCTGCGCAGGGGGACCACCTGCGCGAGCCCCTCCCACTGCTCGTCGGTGACGTCGTACCTGCTCACCGGGCCGCCTCGGCCGCGCGCTTCATGTGCATCCACCCATCCTCTCGTGTTTCACCCGTTCAGCCCAACACCGACACGGAGCACGTAGGGTCGCCGCCATGACCAATGGCGACGAGGTCCGCACGCTACGCGACATCACGGCCGCCGGGCGGCCCCCGCTGCGCGAGGACGCGATCCGCAACCGCGCCCAGATCCTCGCAGCCGCCGAGCAGTTGTTCACCGAGCGGGATCCGCGCAGCGTGACGATGGACCACATAGCCAAGGCCGCGGGGGTCGGGCGGGCCACCCTCTACCGCCGTTTCCCCGATCCCGCCTCCGTGGCCGGCGCCCTCCTGGAGGAGCACGAGCGGATCCTCGGCGGGCGGCTCGCGTTCGGCCCGCCGCCGCTGGGGCCCGGCGCTCCTCCGGCGCAGCGGCTGGCGGCCTTCTACTCCGCGGCCCTGGAACACCTGGAGCGGCACCTGCCGCTGGCCCTGGGCATCGGCCCGGGTCCGGCCCGGTTCACGGGCGGCGCGTACCGGCACTGGCGCGCACACGTGCGAGGCCTGCTGGTGGAGGCCGGTGCCGACGACCCCGACGTGAGCGTGGACGCCCTGCTCAGCCCGCTCTCCCCGGAGGTCTACCAGTTCCAGCGGCATACGCTGGGCTTCTCGACCGTGCGGATCGCCGAGACGCTCGCCCGGCTGGGGCGCGGGGTACTCCCCGCCTCACCGATGGGTTAGGTTAGGCATACCTAAGTCAATCTCCGATGAGGGAGAGATCCGCATGCGCCTGCCCGGTGCCCCCGCCGCCACCTCCGCCGCCCGGCCCACCGAGGCCGAGCTGGTCCGCTCCGTCCTGGCCGCCGCCCACTCGATGACGGTGGTCGTCGACGGGGTGCGCCACGAGGTCCGCAACCTGGACGGTGGGGACGTGCTCGGACGGCTGCACCTGCACCCCGCCGCCCCCCTGGCCGGGCACCCCGCCCCGCTGCCGGGCACCGGACTCCCCACCATCCGGCTGGAGTTCACCGACATCGCCCCGACGCCCGTACGCGACCGGGTGCGCGCCCGCGTCACCGTCCTGGGCCACCTGCTGACGCCCTGGGCCGGCGAGGACTCCGCCCCCGGGACCACCACCTGCGTGGAGTACGGCCGGGCGGTGCTGGAGACCGCGCGCGGGACCTCGTACATCGGTTTGGAGGAACTGGACGGGGCCTGGCCCGACCCGCTCGCCCCGTACGAGGCGGGCATGCTCACCCACCTCCTCGACGACCACCCCGAGCTGGTGACCCTGCTGCTGCGGCTGGTACGGCCGCGGCCCTCGGCCGCCGTCGTGCGCGCGCTGCCGCTCGCCCTGGACCGGTACGGGATCACCCTGCGCCTGGAGGAGCGCGCCGGCCACCGCGACGTGCGACTGCCCTTCCCCTCCGTCCTCGACGACGTCGACCAGGCGGGCGCCCAGATCCAGGCCCTGCTCAGCGCGGCCAGGCGGCGCTCCCACCGCAACTCGCTCCCGGTCTGAGGGCCGCCCGGGCAGCGTTCCCGTCCCCCTGCCGGGTGTGGCGGTTGGCGGGGCGCGGCAGACCGTAGTGCTCGCGCAGGGTGCCCCCCGCGTACTCGGTGCGGAAGAGGCCGCGGGCCTGGAGGACCGGCACGACGTGGTCCACGAAGTCGGTGAGGCCGGTGGGCAGGACGGGCGCCATGATGTTGAAGCCGTCGGCGGCGCCCTGCCGGTGAGGGCGAGCAGTCTGGGCGGCACGGGGTGCTCCGTTCTGGCGGTCAGGCGGTGGTGGCGGAGGCGCCGGAGGCGATGCCGAAGGAGGGCTCCGGGACGGCTTCCGGGCTGATCAGGCGGGAGGCCACCCCGTCGGGGCCGACCGGGACGTCGCCGTCGACGGTGACGCGGCGCAGGACGCGCTCGTGGTCGTCGGAGTCGTCGACGCCGTAGTGCTGGGTGGCGCGGTTGTCCCAGATGGCGACGTCGCCGGTCCGCCACTGCCAGCGGACGGTGTTCTCGGGGCTCTCGACGTGGGCCTGGAAGAGGTCGAGGAGGGCACGGCTGTCGCGGCCGGTGAGCCCCTGGATCCGCTGGACGAAGTTGCCGAGGAGCAGGGTGCGTTCGCCGGTCTCGGGGTGGACGCGGACCACCGGGTGCTCGGTGAGGAAGGCCGTCGAGGTGAACACCTCGCGGTACTGGGCGAGGGCCTCGGGAAGGCCGTCCGGCCGCAGGGCGGCGTAGTCGTACTCGTTGGAGTGAAGGGCGCGCAGGCCGTCGGCGAGGGCGCGCAGCGGCTCGGGGAGGTGGGCGTAGGCGGTGGCGGTGTTGGCCCAGAGGGTGTTGCCGCCGTACGGGGGGACGGTGACGGCGCGCAGGACGGAGAAGGCGGGGTAGGCCGGGACGAAGGTCACGTCGGTGTGCCACTGGTTGGCGCGGGCCCCGTGGTGGGAGTCGATGCCGAGGGCGTAGCGGCCGTCGGCGGAGGGGACGGTGGGGTGTGCGACGGGCGTGCCGAGCAGCCGGCCGAAGGCCTCGTGGCCGGCCTCGTCGAGGTGGTCCTGGCCGCGGAAGAAGACGACCTTGTGGGTGAGGAGGGCGGCGCGGATCTCGGCGACGGTGGTGGCGGCGAGCTCGCCGCCGAGGCGGGTGACGGTGGTGATGGGGGCGGGGGTGGTTGCGGCGGGCACGGGGACTCCTCGGAGGTGTGGCGGGTTTCGGGTGGGCGGGCGGAGCGGACACCGGCGGGTGCCGGCTCTGTCCGCGGGGAGCCGCCGGTGGCACCCCGGGAAGCGGGGCGTGGGGGGAAGGGGATCGCCGGAGGGCGGCGCGGCACGTCCAGGGGTCCGGCACCGCCGGAAACGGCTCCGGGTCTTCGGGCACGGCGGAGCGGGGCGGGGCCGGCAGGGCGGCGGAGTAAGGGCCGGCCTGGAGTGTCAGGCACCGATGCGGGCCGGACAGCGGCCCGGACACGTGCCCGGCGCGGTACGGAGGCCGGGGGTGTGGAGCCGCGGAGCGAGGAGGTCGTTCGCGGTCATGGCTCGGAGCGTGTCAGGGCCCCGCGGTGGGTCAATCCCCGCCGGAGGGCTCGGGGGCCGGCCGGTGAGCCCTGCTGACCTGGCGTTTCTCCGCGCCGGGCGGCCGGAAACGGCTGGCTGGATTTCATGGCCCCGCAACGCGCTGGCCATGACCGTGGCCCGGTGGGGGTGCGCAGGCCGCCGCTGCGCGGGGCCGTCCCCTGTCCGCCCTTCCACCGTTCCCCGGGGCTCCGCCCCAGACCCCGCGCCTCACACGCCGGCGAGGCTGGATCGTGCGGCACGGTGGCGGGCCTGGCGCGCACGCCGCACGGCCTGGGCCGGCTCATCTGAGAGGGCGAGATCACATCCGATGGTTCTGGTACCGCCGAGTAGGCCCCCCTAGCATTCGAGCCATGACGGTCCTGCCTGACGACGGGCTCTCCCTGGCCGCCGAATTTCCTGACGCGACACATGAGCAGTGGCAACGCCTCGTCGAGGGCGTACTGCGCAAGTCGGGCAAGGAAGTAACCGGCGAGGCAGCGGAAGCAGCACTGTCCACCACGCTCGAGGACGGGCTCATCACCCGCCCGCTGTACACGGCGCGCCCCGACGCGGACTGCCCCGACACCGGGTTCCCGGGGTTCGCGCCCTTCGTACGGGGCGGTACTCCCGAGGGCAACAGCGCCTCGGGCTGGGACGTGCGCCAGCGCATCGCGGGCAGTGATCCGGTACGGGTGAACGAGGCGGCCCTCGCCGACCTCGAGAACGGCACGACCTCCCTGTGGCTGCCCGTCGGCCACCACGGCATCCCGGTGGAGGGCCTGGGCCGGGCCCTGGACGGGGTCTACCTCGACCTCGCCCCGGTCGCCCTGGACGCGGGCGCCGAATACGCCGACGCCGCAAGGGCCTTGCTCGCCCTGTTCGCGGAGCGCGGCACCGCCCCGGACGCCGCCCGCGCCTCGCTCGGCATCGATCCGCTGGGCCACGAGGCCCGCACCGGCGAGGCCCTGGACCCGGCCCCCGCCGCAGAGATCGCCCGTGAGGCGGCGGCTTCCTGGCCGGGCGTGCGCGCGCTGACCGTCGACGCGCTGCCCTACCACGAGGCGGGCGGCTCGGCCGCCGAGGAGCTGGGGCTGTCCCTGGCCACCGGCGTGGCGTACCTCCGCGCCCTGACGGAGGCCGGGCTGAGCTCCGAAGCCGCCTTCGGGCAGCTGGAGTTCCGCTACTCCGCGACCGCCGACCAGTTCCTGACCATCGCCAAGCTCCGTGCCGCCCGGCGGCTGTGGGCCCGGATCGCCGAGGCCTGCGGCACTCCCGGAGCGGGCGCCCAGCGGCAGCACGCCGTCACCTCGCCGGTGATGATGACCCGCCGCGACCCGTGGGTGAACATGCTGCGGACCACCGTCGCCTGCATGGCGGCCGGGGTGGGCGGCGCGGACTCCGTCACCGTGCTCCCCTTCGACAGCGAGCTGGGCCTGCCCGACGCCTTCGCGCGCCGCATCGCCCGCAACACCTCGACCGTCCTGCTGGAGGAGTCGCACCTGGCCCGGGTGATCGACCCGGCGGGCGGCTCGTACTACGTGGAGCAGCTCACCGAGGAACTCGCCCACGCCGCCTGGGAGTTCTTCCAGACCGTCGAGCGGGCGGGCGGACAGGCCGCCGCGCTGCGTTCCGGGCTGGTCGCCGAGCGCCTCGCGGCCACCTGGGCGGCACGCTCCAAGAAGCTGGCCACCCGCCGCGAACCCGTCACCGGCGTCAGCGAGTTCCCGCTGCTGTCGGAGAAGCCCCTGGTGCGCGAGCCCCTGCCGGCGTCGCCGTCCGGCGGTCTGCCCCGGGTGCGGCGCGACGAGGCGTACGAGGCGCTGCGCGCCCGCAGCGACGCCCACCTGGAGGCCACCGGCGCCCGGCCGCGGATCTTTCTCGCCGCGCTGGGCCCGGCGTCCGCGCACACCGCGCGCGCCACGTTCGCCTCGAACCTCTTCCAGGCGGGCGGCATCGAGCCGGTGCACGACCCGGTGTCCGTGGACGCGGCAGGCGCCGCCGAGGCGTACGCGGCGAGCGGCGCGGACGGCGTGGCGGTGCTGTGCTCCAGCGACGCGCTGTACGAGGAGCAGGCCGGGGCGGTGGCCTCCGCCCTGCGCGGGGCCGGCGCGACGACCGTGTTCCTCGCGGGCAGGCCCGGCACCTCGGCCGGCGCCGTGGACGAGTACGTCTTCGCCGGCTGCGACGCGGTCGCCGTGCTGTCCTCCGTACTCGACCGGATGGGAGTCGCGCAGTGAGCAGCATCCCCGATTTCTCCGAGCTCGCCCTCGGCGCGGCCCCGCGCGGTGCCTCCGAGGACCAGTGGCGGGCGGCGGTGAAGGAGTCCACCGGGGCCGCCGCCGGCGACCTGCTGTGGGAGACCCCGGAGGGCATCGGCGTGCAGCCGCTGTACACCGGGCGCGACCTGGAGGGCCTGGACTTCCTGGGCACGTACCCGGGCATGGCCCCGTACCTGCGCGGGCCGTACCCGACGATGTACGTGAACCAGCCCTGGACGATCCGGCAGTACGCCGGTTTCTCCACGGCCGAGGAGTCCAACGCCTTCTACCGGCGCAACCTGGCGTCCGGGCAGAAGGGCCTGTCGGTCGCCTTCGACCTGCCGACGCACCGGGGTTACGACAGCGACCACCCGCGCGTGACGGGCGACGTCGGCATGGCGGGTGTGGCGATCGACTCGATCTACGACATGCGGCAGCTGTTCGACGGGATCCCCCTCGACAAGATGTCGGTGTCGATGACGATGAACGGCGCGGTGCTGCCGGTCCTCGCGCTCTACATCGTGGCGGCGGAGGAGCAGGGCGTCTCCCCCGACAAGCTCGCAGGGACCATCCAGAACGACATCCTCAAGGAGTTCATGGTCCGCAACACCTACATCTATCCGCCGAAGCCCTCGATGCGGATCATCTCGGACATCTTCTCCTTCACCTCGCAGAAGATGCCGCGCTACAACTCGATCTCGATCTCCGGGTACCACATCCAGGAGGCGGGGGCCACGGCCGACCTGGAGCTGGCGTACACCCTCGCGGACGGGGTGGAGTACCTGCGCGCGGGTCAGGGCGCCGGGCTGGACGTGGACGCGTTCGCGCCGCGCCTGTCGTTCTTCTGGGCGATCGGCATGAACTTCTTCATGGAGGTCGCGAAGCTGCGCGCCGCTCGCCTGCTGTGGGCGAAGCTGGTCCGGCAGTTCGACCCGAAGAACGCCAAGTCGCTGTCGTTGCGCACGCATTCGCAGACCTCCGGCTGGTCGCTGACCGCGCAGGACGTCTTCAACAACGTGACGCGTACGTGCATCGAGGCGATGGCGGCGACCCAGGGTCACACCCAGTCGCTGCACACCAATGCCCTCGACGAGGCCCTGGCGCTGCCGACGGACTTCTCGGCGCGCATCGCCCGCAACACCCAGCTGCTGCTCCAGCAGGAGTCGGGGACCTGCCGGTCGATCGACCCGTGGGGCGGCAGCGCGTACGTGGAGAAGCTGACGTACGACCTGGCGCGCCGGGCCTGGCAGCACATCCAGGAGGTGGAGGCGGCCGGCGGGATGGCGCAGGCCATCGACGCGGGCATTCCCAAGCTGCGCGTGGAGGAGGCCGCCGCCCGTACGCAGGCGCGGATCGACTCCGGCCGCCAGCCGGTGATCGGCGTGAACAAGTACCGGGTGGAGAACGACGAGCAGATCGACGTCCTCGTCGTCGACAACTCCTCGGTGCGCGCGCAGCAGATCGCCAAGCTGCGGCGGCTGCGCGAGGAGCGCGACGAGGCGCGTACGCAGGACGCCCTGCGCGCGCTGACGAACGCCGCCGAGCGCGGCGCCGGCCAGGGCCTGGAGGGCAACCTGCTCGCGCTGGCGGTGGACGCGGCGCGGGCGAAGGCGACCGTCGGTGAGATCTCGGACGCACTCGAGAAGGTGTACGGGCGACACGCGAGCCAGATCCGTACGATCTCGGGTGTGTACCGCACCGAAGCAGGCGAGTCCCCGTCCGTGGAGCGCACCCGTGCGCTCGTCGACCGGTTCGAGGAGGCGGAGGGCCGCCGTCCGCGCATCCTGGTCGCGAAGATGGGCCAGGACGGCCACGACCGCGGCCAGAAGGTGATCGCGACGGCCTTCGCGGACCTGGGCTTCGACGTGGACGTCGGCCCGCTGTTCCAGACCCCGGCGGAGGTGGCCCGTCAGGCCGTCGAGGCGGACGTCCACGTGGTGGGCGTCTCGTCGCTGGCGGCCGGCCACCTGACCCTCGTCCCGGCGCTGCGCGAGCAGCTGGCGGAGGAGGGGCGCGAGGACATCATGATCGTGGTCGGCGGGGTGATCCCGCCGGCCGATGTCCCGACGCTGCTGGAGATGGGCGCGACGGCGGTCTTCCCGCCGGGGACGGTCATCCCGGACGCGGCCCACGACCTGGTGACGCGGCTGGCCGCGGATCTGGGCCACGGGCTGTAGGCGGCGCCGGGTATGCCCCCGAAGATCGACATCGAGGTGTACGCGAAGGGCGTGCTCGACGGGAAGCGCGCGCACGTCGCGCGTGCCATCACCCTCGTCGAGTCCACCCGGGCGGACCACCGCGTCCTGGCGCAGCGGCTGCTGACAGAGCTGCTGCCCCACACGGGCAGGGCGCGCCGGATCGGCATCAGCGGGGTGCCGGGGGTGGGCAAGTCCACCTTCATCGACGCGTTCGGCTCGATGCTGACGGGCCTCGGGCACCGGGTGGCCGTCCTCGCGGTCGACCCGTCCTCGACCCGTACGGGCGGCTCCATCCTGGGTGACAAGACCCGGATGGAGCGGCTCGCGGTCGACCCGGCGGCCTTCGTCCGGCCGTCCCCGTCGGCGGGGACGCTGGGCGGGGTGGCCAGGGCCACGCGCGAGTCGATGATCGTCATGGAGGCGGCGGGCTACGACGTGGTCCTCGTGGAGACGGTCGGCGTCGGCCAGTCGGAGACCACGGTGGCCGGGATGGTGGACTCCTTCCTGCTGCTGTCCCTGGCCCGTACGGGCGACCAGTTGCAGGGCATCAAGAAGGGCGTCCTGGAGCTGGCCGACGTCCTCGCGGTGAACAAGGCGGACGGCCCGCACGAGCGCGACGCGAAGGCCGCCGCCCGGGAACTGTCGGGCGCGCTGCGCCTGATGCACCCGGCGGACGCCGCGTGGACCCCGCCGGTGCTGACGTGCAGCGCGCGGGAGTCGGCGGGTCTGGACGAGGTCTGGAACCGCCTGGAGCAGCACCGGACCGTCCTGGAGACGGGGGGCCGGCTGGCGGCGAAGCGGGCCGCGCAGCAGGTGGAGTGGACCTGGTCGATGGTCCGCGAGGCCCTGCTGGAGCGGCTGCGGGCCGATCCCGCGGTGCGGGAGCTGGCTCCCGCCCTGGAGGCGGCCGTCCGGGAGGGCTCCGTCACGGCGACGTCGGCGGCGGACCGCATCCTGGGGGCGTTCGGTCACTGAGCCGCGCCTGTGCGGGTCCGGAGCACCAGGCCTACAGGGCGGTCAGCCGTCGGTCGGGAAGCAGCCCAAGGACACGTTCCGCAGCAGGTCGGTGCCGCGGACACGGTCTCTGTCCGCTTCGATGAAGAGCTCCTCCAGTTCCGTCAGTGCCGCCAGGGGTGCGATGTCGATGTCCCCCTCCGCGCTGAGGTCTCCGACGAACTGGCAGAACGTCAGCCGGGGAAAGAGGGCCGGCAGCCGCTGGATGGCCTTCCGGAGGGCGCCGTCCCCGCTGCTGGAGAGGTGCAGACTGACCACACTCGGCAGGGTCGCGTCCGCCGGGAGCATGTCGAGCGACGCGGCGGGCACCGTGAGGAAGTCGAGGGGCAAGGCGCGGATCTCCTGCCAGTCGGCGACCGACACCGGACCGGACGCCGGGTTGAGCGCCAGCTGGCGGAGTTCGCGGAAGCTCCCGAGCCCCTCGAGCGTGTGTGTCCTGGCTGTCTCGCCGGAGACGGACAGGGCGCTCAAGGGGGCGTTCGGGGGCAGGTCCCGCACGGTCCAGGCCATCCCGGCAGGACCGTCGACGGTGAGGGTCCGCAACTGCCCGAGCTCTGTAAGCGCGCGGAGGTCGAAGTCCGTCCGGGAGGTGGTGATGTCCAACTGCTCGAGCGGCAGCCCGCCGATCGCGGTCAGGTCCGCCAGGTTCGGGCAGTCCATGATGGAGAGGGCGCGCGGTGCGGAATGCGCCGTGAGGAAGGTCAGGTCGGCCGCAGGGAAGCCCAGAAGCACGAGCCGGGAGGGGCGACAGCTGCCCAGGAAGTCCGACAGGGCCGCCAAGGACACACCGTGCCTCACGTCCAGACCGGCCGGGCGGAGCCCGATGCGCTCCAGCTGCTCCAGTTGCTCATCGGACTGGACGGTGTAGAGCAGGCCGGCCGGCTCCAGGCGGGCGATGATCTCGTCCGCGTAGTCGCCGAGGTCGAAGCGCGACCACGCCCAAACGAGCTGCGAACGGACGGGCGTGAAGGGATGCCGGGCGAACTGGGCGAGGAAGGGAACCGCGGCCGGCGACGCGACGTGTGAGGCGGTGATCACCACGTGGTAGGCGTCCCCGCCGGCGAGTCCCGAGGGACCCGGGAGGATGCCCAGTACCAGGGGGCCGACCTCGGCCAGGGCTCGGGCTTCCTCCTGGTTCCGTGGCGGGATGAGGGTGGCCGTACGCGATTCGACCTCCGCGCGCACGTCCGGGGCGAGGGTGGTCGCGTGTTCGAGGCAGGCGGCGGCGAGCAGGTAGACGCGCGCCTGTACGCGCCGGTCGGTGGAGCCGTCGCCCAGGGCGAGCAGGTCGCGGAAGACCGTCACGCGTTCGGCGGGCCGGGCGAGCGCGACCGCCATCCGGATGACGTCCTCCCACTGGTCGTCGGCGGCGCGAGCGGTCAGCAGGCCGAAGTCGCCGTCCTCGACGGCGGCGCGGGCGCCGAGGAAGTCCTGGAAGGTGCGGTGGACGAAGTCGACCGTGCCGGGTGCCGGTTCGCGGAGCAGCCCGCTGCGCTGGAGGAAGTGTTCGAAGACGGCGGGCGCCTCCCCCAGGGCCGCCGCCTCCGGGACGGCGGGCAGGGCGCGGGCGATGATGTCCTCGGCCCGTGAACGGTCCATCTCGGTGCGGCCGTTCTTGATCAGCCAGTAAGCGAGCCGCTGGAGCAGGTCGAGCTGCGGCTCCTCACGGAGGTCCGGGACCCGCAGGTCGCGCTCGCGGTCGCGACGGCTCAGCAGCATGGAGAGCGCGGCCTCGTACAGGTCCTTGCGGCCGTGCGGGAGGTAGCCGCGCCGGTCGCGGTGGAGGGCGCAGATCAGGCCGCACATCAGGGGGTTGGTGGCGAGGCGGCCGAGGTCGGGCTTGAGGCGGACGGCTGCGAGGAGCTGGGCCTCGTACGCCTCCAGTTCCTCGTCCCGGTCCGTGCCCTGGCGGGCGGCCGCGTGCCAGCGCCTGATGAAGGTGGCGATCTCGGCGGGGCCCATCGCGGAGAGCGTCAGCTCGGTGAAGCCGTCCTCGGCGAGCCAGTCCGTGCCGACGGCCGAGGGGCGGGAGGTGACGAGCCAGCGGTTGTCGCCGTCGTACAGGTCCATCAGGTCCCGCAGCCAGGTGCGCGCGCGTTCCCGCTCGCGGTCGGGGACCTCGTCGATGCCGTCGATCAGGACCAGGCCGCGACCGGAGGCCAGGACGCGGTGGGCCCAGCCGTCGGGCTGGCTCCCGCCGAGCGGGCAGCCGGCGGCGTTGAGGAACTCCCGCGGCTCCGGCAGCCGTTCGCCGTGCCGGGTCAGCGTGCGCAGGGGCAGCACGAAGGGGATGCGGTCCTCCAGGTACGCCATCTGCGGCGGGAGGTCCTGGCGGGCGGCGGACACGGCCAGCCACTGGACGAGGGTGGTCTTGCCGGAGCCGGCCTCGCCGCGCAGCAGGACCCGGCGGCTGCCGGCCAGGGCCTGGTCGGCGGGCTGGGGGGCACCGGCGAGAGCCAGCACGTGGGCCGTCAGTTCGGGCTCCTTGGCCAGGGCTTCGGCGACGCGGGCGTCTTGATCCGACGCCGGCATTCGCAGGTCCGTCCCCAGCGCGTCCAGGGCGGCCAGGAAGGACTTCGACGTCGCTCCCGCGGAGCGCCCGACCGCCGTCACCTCCAGGCTCAGGTACGCCGCGTCCAGTGGCCAGCGGCTCGGGGAGTCGCCCAGGTCGATGCCGTAGATGGTGAGCTTCGCGTGCCTGCGCGCCACGTACGGCAGGTACTCCTCCTCGAACGCCGCGTCCTGAGCCCCGGGCAGCGGGTCGCGGCGGATCAGTTCGTCCACCTTGGCGGTCAGTTCCGCGATGCCCCGGGTCTGCGCCACCAGGGCGTGGGCGACGAAGGTGGAGCGCTGCGTGAAGAAGTGCAGGATGTGCAGGCAGGCGGCTTCAAGGAGGCGTTCGTAGAAGTACGTGCCGTCCGCGCTCAGTTCCCGTTCGGGGCGGCCGGCGGCGCGGCGCAGTTCCCGGGCGAAGTCGGCGGCCCCGAGGCGGACCGCGTCCACGTCGCTGAGGGTGAGGTCGCCGAGGGCGTGCAGGGTGGCGGCCAGCGCGTCGGCCACCGCGTGCTGTTCGTCGGCGGCGATGGGACGTTCGCCCGTGCGCAGGGCCTGGCCGACCAGCTTGGCGGCCAGCGTGCGCAGGTCGGACTCCGTCAGGGAGCGCTTCTCGCCGGTGAAGGAGACGTATCCGGAGATCCGGACCGGCTTGTCGACGAGGCCCGCCCCGGGGCCTTCGGCAACGAAGAGCTTCTTGACGAGCGGGCCGATGGCCGCCGAGGCCAGTCGGATGCCGATGATCCCGGGCTCCATGTCCGCGTCCCCCCGCGACGTCGTGTCCGTTGCAGGGATCCTATGGGGCCCGGGAGCGGTGCGGCGGCGGAACCCTACGCGTCGACGAGCACCGGGTCCGGCGTGCCGAGGGCGGCGCGCAGGGTCCGCGTCCGCTCGGCCGGGTCGGTGGCGGACAGCAGCGCGGCCAGGACCGCGATCCGGGCCTGGCCGGCACGCAGGGTGCCGGTCGGGACGGCGCCCGCGGCGACGAGGTCGACGGCACCGCCGTGCGTGTAGATCTCGGTGACGGGCCCGGCCGCGACCCGCGTGGTCAGGGCGACGAGGACGCCCCGGGCCACGGCGGCCCGTACGGCGTCGACGATCTCGGGGGTGGCGTTGCCCGCGCCGGTGCCGATGAGGACGATGCCCTGGGCGCCCGCCTCGACGGCGGCGTTCAGCAGCAGCGGGTCGGCGTCGGCGTGGTGCATCACCATGTCCACGCGCGGCGGCAGTTCCGGCATGGCGGGCAGGGCGAGGGCGGCCGGGCGCTCGGGCCGGCGCAGCACGGCGACCTTGCCGAAGCCGATCTTGCCGAGCAGCTCCTTCGAGGGGTCGGCGAAGGCGTCCAGGGCCACGGCCTGGGTCTTCACGGTGCCGCGGGCGGCGTGCACCCGGCCGGCGAAGGTGATCAGGACTCCCAGACCGCGCGTGGTCGCTGCGGTGAGGAGGGCGTCGTAGAGGTTGCCGGGGCCGTCGCCGTCGGCGGAGCCCATGGGGAGCTGCGAGCCGGTGAAGACGACGCTGCGCGCGTCGTGGTGGTGGAGGTCGACGAGGAAGGCCGACTCCTCGAGGGTGTCGGTGCCGTGGGTGACGACGACGCCGTCGACGCCGGGGTCGGCGAGGACCTCGTGGACGGTGCGCAGCAGGGTGAGCTGGTGGGCGGTGGTGAGGCGGGGGCTGTTGACGCTGAACAGGTCGACGACGTCGACGGTGACGCCCTCGGGCAGCGGTGCGGTGGCCATGACCTCGCGGCCGTCCGCTTCGGCGGCGAAGCCGGAGCCCTTCCACCGGCTGGCTATCGTCCCGCCGGTGCTGATGACGACGATGCGCCCCATGGCCACCCTTCCCTCACGTGTGGACCGACCCCCGGCCGGAGTTCGTACAGATTTTCTGGAGAGGGCAATGATAGTGAGATCTACGCGCAATACGATTGCGTGTTCCAGCTCACCTGCGGCGAAGGGCGAGCGATAATTGCGCCATGGACGCGATTGATCGTGAAATCTTGCGCGAGCTCCAGCGCGATGGCCGGCTCAGCAACCAGGAGCTGGCCCAGCGCGTGGGCCTGACCCCCTCCCCCTGTATGCGCCGGGTGCGGCAGCTGGAGCAGGACGGGGTGATCCAGGGGTACCGCGCGGTGATCGACCCCGACGCGGTGGGCCGCGGGTTCGAGGTGCTGGTGTCGGTGGAGGTCCGCCGGGACCGGGACGCCGTCGAGGCCTTCGAGGCGGCGCTCCAGGACATCCCCGACGTCGTCGAGGCGTACCGCCTGTTCGGCAGTCCGGGCTGCCTGCTGCGCATCGCGGTCGCGGACCTGCGCGCATACGAACGACTGTGGATCGAGCGGCTGACGGCGCTGTCCGGGGTGACCGAGGTCAACTCCCAGATCATCATGAAGCGCGTCAAGGAACCAACGGGCCTGCCCGTCTGAACCGACGGCCCGCCCTGACCTGCGGATATCGGCGCACTCCCGGAGGCGCACGGCGAGCGATAACCCGCCAATGAGGCCGGGCGGTCCCGAGGCGGCGGTGCTGATCACCAGTCAGGTCCGGCTGGCCCGGGTGGCGGGCGCGGACACCATCGCGCTGACCCCGGTCGACGACGAGGAGGCGCTGGAACTGCTGGCCTCGCTGGTCGGCCGGGACCGGCTGGAGGCGGACCCGGACGCGGCCGACGACCTGGTGGCGTACTGCGCCGGGCTGCCGCTGGCCCTCTCCGTGACCGGCGCCCGGCTCGCGGCACGGCCGCACTGGCCGGTGGCCCGGCTGGCGGCCCGGCTCGCCGATCCGGACGGCCCGCTGGGCGAGCTTGCGTACGGGGACGTGAGCGTGCGCGAGGCGCTGGTGCACTGCGTGCGCCGGGTGGGCGGCGCCGAGCTGGCCGCGCTGACAGGACTCGCCGACTGGGACGGGGAGCCCTTCTCCGCCCAGTACGCGGCGCTGGTGCTGGGCTCGGCGGAGGAGGAGACGGAGTCGGCCCTGGACGCCCTGGTGGACCGCGCCCTGCTGGAGCTGTCCGGGCTGGACGCCCAGGGCAGGCCGCTGTACCGGTGCAACGACCTGGTGCGGCTGCTGGCGGCCTCGCTGACCACGCGGGACGCCTTCCCCTCCGCGGTGCGGTGAGCGTGCGGGCCGGGCACCGGCCGGGCGCTCACTTCACCATCTGCCAGGTGGGCATGGTGCGGCACTGGTACGCGGAGCAGCCGCTGGGGTGGGGGGCGAAGGCCGCGCTCAACGGCTCTGGCGCGCTGCTGACCGGCGCTTCCGCGGTCGTGGTGACCGCCACCAAATTCACCGAGGGCGCCTGGCTGATCGTCCTCGCGCTGCCGTTGCTGGTTTGGGCCATGGGGCGGGTCCGCCGCGCCTACGACGGCATCGGCGCCCGCCGGGAGCTCGGCCGCATCCCGCAGCCGCCGCGCCGCACGCGCTCGCTGGTCGTCGTTCCGGTCTCGGGCCTGTCCCGACTGACCTGTCAGGCGCTCACCGCCGCCCGCTCCCTCGGCGACGAGGTACGCCGTCACGGTCACGCACCCGGCGTCCGAGGACCGGGCTGCGGCCGAAGCGCTGCGGCGTGACTGGGAGCTGTGGAACCCCGGCGTCGCGCTCATCGGCATCGCCTCCCCGACCCGCTCGCTGGGCAGGCCGGTGTCCGCATACGTCAACGCCCTTTCCCGGTCCCGGCCCGGCACGCAGGTCACCGTCCTCATCCCGGAGACCGAACCCGCCCGTCTGTGGCAGCGGCTCCTGCAGAACCAGCGGGGCGCGGTCCTCGCCCACGCCGTACGCCGGGACACCGATGCGGTGATCTGCCGGCTCCGGTTCCGGGTCCCGGGGCAGCGGCGCTGACGGCGTTCTGGTTGCGCCAACCGATGGCGCCGGGTGGCACCATCTGACGCCACCCGGTGCCACATAGCGCCATCCCCGAGCCCTCAACCCGCGTGACACCACCACCGCTCAGCGCATCAGACACACATTTCCGCAGGTCAGAGGGGTCCCGTCGCCCCCACCATGCCCCATGACGCCACCAGGGCTTGCGTATGGTGCCAAAGTGATGCCATGATGACGTCATGGACCTCACGCCGTATGTCGACACCCTTCGCCGCGAGCTCGCGGTGGCCGCCGAAGCCGGCGGCGAAGACGCCCGCGAGCTGGCCGAGCGGCTCACCGCTCCCCTGGAGTCGGCGACCCGGCTCACCATGCTCCACGTGCTCTCCGCCGCGATGGACGAGATCACCCGTGACATCGCCCCCGGATCGGTCGACGTACGGCTGCGCGGGCTGAACCCCGACTTCGTGGTGTCGCTGCCGCCCGCCGACCGCGGCGCCCCCGCAGAACCGGCCGCGCCCGTCGAAGCGTTCAGGGCCGAGGCCCCGGCCGACGGCGACGAGGGCGGCACCGCCCGCGTCAACCTGCGCCTGCCGGCCCACCTCAAGGCGCGTGCCGAGGAGGCCGCGAGCCGCGAGGGCCTGTCGGTCAACGCGTGGCTGGTCCGGGCCGTGTCGGCCGCGGTCGGCGGAGGTGGCGGCGCCCAGCCCAGGCCGACGGAGAAGGCCCGGACCATCGGGCAGAACTTCACGGGCTGGGTGCGCTGACTCCGCGCCCCTCCCACCCGCACGACTTCACCCACACCACGTCCCACCAGCGGGGACGACCCGAAGACCCAAGAGGACGGGACAGCCATGCCTTCTTTCGACACTCCCGAACCGATCTCGGTCACCGCACGCGTGGAGGCCGGTTCCATCCAGTTCACGGCCGGCGACGACCGCCCCGACACCGTCGTCGACGTACGGCCCCGCGACCCGAAGAAGGACCTGGACGTACGGACGGCCGCCCAGACGGAGGTCACGTACGCCGGCGGCGCACTGACCGTCAGGACGCCCAAGTCGAACATGTTCGGCCGCACCGGCATCGTCGACGTGACGGTCGCACTGCCCACGGGCTCGGACATCGACATGACCGGCGCCTGGACCCAGGTGCTCGGCGAGGGCCGGCTCGGCGAGGTCCGCGTGAAGACCTCGTCCGGCGACGTCCGCCTCGACGCGACCGGCCCGCTCCACCTGACCGCGTCGCACGGCTCGATTACCGTGGACCGGGTCGAGGGTGCGGCCGAGATCACCACCAGCTCCGGCAGTCTGCGCATCGGCCTGCTCGACGGCCCCGCGGTCCTGAAGAACTCGCACGGCACCACGACCGTGGGCGCCGCGACCGGGGAGCTGCGGGTGAGCGGCGCGAACGGCGACATCGCCATCCAGCGCGCCGAGGACTCGGTCACCGCGACCACCGCCCACGGCACCCTGCGCGTGGGGGACGTGGCCCGTGGCACCGTCCAGCTGGAGACCTCGTACGGGGCCGTCGAGGTCGGCATCCGCGAGGGTACGGCAGCCTGGCTCGACATCAACGCGGGCGTCGGCCAGGTGCGCAACACGCTCACCGCGTCCCAGGCCCCGGGAGAGGCCGAGGACACCGTCAGGGTCCTCGTCCGCACCCGGCACGGCAACGTCGACATCGTGCGCGCCCGGGGCTGAACACCGGCCCGTCCCCCGTCACTCCAGCCTCCGAAAGGGAGGACCACATGCCGACTTCTGTCATGTCCACGACTAATGGACACCATGCCCAGGAGCCGCCCGCCGCCGTCTGGGCCTCGAACCTGCGAAAGTCCTACGGTGACAAGCTCGTCCTCGACGGGATCGACCTCCACATCCCGGCAGGCACCGTCTTCGCCCTGCTCGGCCCGAACGGCGCCGGCAAGACCACGGCCGTCAAGATCCTCTCCACCCTCGTCTCCCCCGGCGCCGGCTCCGGCGACATCCGCATCGCCGGCCACGACCCGGCCACCGACCCGCAGGCGGTACGCGCGGCGATCGGCGTCACCGGGCAGTTCTCCGCCGTCGACGGGCTGATCACCGGCGAGGAGAACATGCTCCTCATGGCGGACCTGCACCACCTCTCCCGCGGCCAGGGCAAGCGCCTCGCCGCCGAGCTGCTGGAGCGCTTCGACCTCACCGACGCCGCCAAGAAGCCCGCCTCCACCTACTCCGGCGGCATGAAGCGCCGCCTGGACATCGCCATGACGCTGGTCGGCGGGCCCAGGATCATCTTCCTCGACGAGCCGACCACCGGCCTCGACCCGCGCTCCCGCCACAACATGTGGGGCATCATCCGCGAACTCGTCAACGGCGGCGTCACCGTCTTCCTCACCACGCAGTACCTGGAGGAGGCGGACGAACTCGCCGACCGCATCGCGGTCCTCAACGACGGGAAGATCGCCGCCGAGGGCACCGCCGAGGAGCTCAAGCGGCTCATCCCCGGCGGGCACGTCCGCCTGCGCTTCACCGACCCGGCCGCGTACCGGTCCGCCGCCCTCGCCCTGCGGGGAGCCACCCCGGACGACGAATCCCTCGCCCTGCAGATCCCCAGCGGCGGCAGCCAGCGCGAGCTGCGCTCCATCCTCGACTGGCTCGACGCGGCCGGCGTCGAAGCCGACGAACTGACCGTCCACACCCCCGACCTCGACGACGTGTTCTTCGCCCTGACCGGCGGCACCCGCGTTCCCGACCAGCCGAAGGAATCCGGCCGATGAGCTCCCTCTCCCTCGCCGTGCGCGACTCGTCCACCATGCTGCGCCGCAACCTCCTGCACGCCCGGCGCTACCCGTCCCTGACGCTGAACCTGCTGCTCACACCGGTCATGCTGCTGCTGCTCTTCGTCTACGTCTTCGGCGACGTCATGAGCGCGGGCATCGGCGGCGGCGGCGCGGACCGCTCCGAGTACATCGCGTACCTCGTCCCCGGCATCCTGCTGATGACCATCGGGGGCACCGTGGTGGGGACCGCGGTGTCCGTCTCCAACGACATGACCGAGGGCATCATCGCCCGCTTCCGCACCATGGCGATCCACCGCGGCTCGGTGCTCGTCGGACACGTCGTCGGCAGCGTGCTGCAAGCGATCGCCAGCGTGGTCCTCGTCGGCGCCGTCGCCGCGGCCATCGGCTTCCGGTCCACCGGCGCCACCGCCCTGGAGTGGCTCGCGGCGTTCGGACTGCTCGCCGCCTTCGCCCTGGCACTCACCTGGATCGCGGTCGGCATGGGCCTGATCAGCCCGAACGTCGAGGCCGCCAGCAACAACGCCCTGCCGATGATCCTCCTGCCCCTCCTGTCCAGCGCCTTCGTCCCGGTCGGCGCCATGCCGGGCTGGTTCCAGCCGGTCGCCGAGTACCAGCCGTTCACCCCGGCCATCGAAACCCTGCGCGGACTGCTGCTCGGCAGCGAGATCGGCAACAACGGCTGGCTCGCCCTCGCCTGGTGCCTGGCCCTCACGGTGCTCGGCTACCGCTGGTCCACGTCTAAGTTCAACCGCGACCCGAGGTAACCCCGACCAGGTCCACCCCGAGGCGGCGTACCCCGACCCCAGGCCGGCGTCCGCCGCCCGCGGGCGTTCTCGGCCCCACTGCCCTCACGCGAGGTCGGAGAGCAGCACGTCGAGTACCGTCTCCTCCTCCACGCGGACTCCCAGCTCCAAGAGGGCCTCCCGCAGGGCCGGTTCCCAGGGAGCCTCGGCCGGCTGTCCGGCGAGTGGCGGCAGGCCGTCAGCATCCGCCATCGCTGCGGCGCGGTAGTCGGCTGCCGTGTAACGCCACGGCCGCCAGGGAACGCGGCGCAGCAGGGCCGAGGCGATGCGCAGGCCGCCCCAGTCGAAGTCTCCGTGGTAGTGGAGCGCCGCCCCGCCTTCGTGCAGGTGGCGGAGGAGGACGAGAGCGGCAGCGGACGGCTGCCCCTGGAGACACACCAGTGGCGCGGAGCGCGGGCCGTACGCTTCAGCGGCCGCAGCGAGTACCGCCGGGTTCTCACAGATCCGAACGGCCGGGGCCGCCGGGGCGGGTGGCCTGCGGATCAGCTGACGGAGGGTCAGCACGGACGGCTCGCCGGCGTCGGCCATCCAGTCCAGCGCGGGCGTGCCCCTCAGGTTCAGGGTGAGGACCGTCGAGGACAACTCGTCGCGCAGGAGACCCGCCGACGCCCACGCCTCCCGACGCCATGCGGCACCCGTCCCGTCGGGGAATCCCGTCAGCGCCCGGATGCCCGACAGGGTGATCGTCGCCAACGGTGCGCCGTCGTCCAGGGCGTGGGCACTGCCGAGCCGCCGGGCCGCGAAGGCGGGGAGCGACGAGGGCGGGTCCACGGGAAGGGAGCCGAGGGCGACGGCGGCCTGGCCGAGGAGGGCACGCGCTGCGGCGGGACCGCCGGCGAGGCGCCGTACGAGACCGTCACCCCGGAGCCGGGCCGCCCAGGCGGCGAGCGCCGGAACCTGGTCCGCGAGCGCGTCGATCGGGGCGTACGCCTCCTGCCAGGCCCGCTCCTGCGCCTCACGGGCCGGGCCGAGGAGGACGATCGGCCCGGTGAGGGCCACCACCGCCGGGGCCAGGCCGCCGGGGCTGATACCGCTGCGGCGCAGGACGGCGTCCACCTCGTCGAGCCGGACGCTCAGGGAGCGGCCGCTGCCGGGAGAGCGGCCAAGGAGCCGCTCGGCCGACGCCCTCTGGGACGCGGTGGGCGCGCTGAGTGAAACCGGACCGGTGAGAGGCTGTTCACGCTCCAGGCGCCGGCGCGCACGGTCGACCAACCATGACAGGCCGGGGTCTCCCAGCAGGCGGCGCAGCCTGGCGTGGTCGACGGGCGCGGCGGCGGGCGTCAGTTCCACAGCGGCTCCGGTCCGGCCGCTTCCGCCGCCGCGTCCACGAGATCCGGCGGCCGCACCGGGTCCTCGCGGCGGAATCGCCGTGTGCCGTCCCATTCCCAGCGGGTGACGAGTACCGCCGCCACCTCGTCGATCCGTGACAGCTGGGCGATGGCGATGCCGGGGACTTGGGGATAGCAGGCCCATTCGCGCTCGCTGGTCATGACGACGTCCAGGTCGAAGGCCTGGAGGAGACCCAGGCACTTGGCCCGCGAGTCGTCGTCGACGCCCGCGAACGCCTCGTCCAGGGTGACCAGGCGGGGCGCGTACGGACTGCCGGCGCTCGCGTAGTGCGAGGAGGCCGCGGCGAACAGCGGCACGGACACGGCGAGGACTCGCTCGCCGCCCGAGGCCGGGCCGGTGGCCGGGACCCAGCGGCCGTGCTGGTGCCGCTCGACCCCGAATTCGTGCCAGGACCGGTAGTCGAGCGCGGCTGTGAGGTATTCGAGCCAGCTGCCGGAGGTGTCGTCGGTCTGCTGCCGGGCGATCTGGGCCTGGAGGAACTCGCCGACGGCGGCACGGTCCTCCGCCGTCCAGGCGTCGGCGGACTGGCGCAGGCGCTCTCGGGCCTGGGCGAGTCCGGAGGGGGCCTTGCGGGACGCCCGCCAGACGAGCCGCAGTTTCATGCCCGTGGAGGTGGGGCGGTCCTCCAGCTCGGCGTTCATGTCACGCACCTGACGCTCGGCGGCCCCGATGAGCTCCTGGAGGGTGCCCGCGACCTCGGTGATCAGGTGGGTTTCGAGGATCTCCCGTTCGTGGGCGGACAGGATGCGGGTCAGCTCACCGACTTCGGCGGCGAGCGCCTCGGCGAGTTCGGGGACGGCCCGCTCGCGGCCCTGGTAGACGATGTCGACGACCATGCCGTCCTCCACCATGCGGGCGGAGGCGGTGTGGCCGTGCCGGGACAGTGTGTCCTGGAGGGTCTTGAGTTCCTCGCTCAGACGGCGCTGTACGCGCTCCCACGCACCGTCCGAGTCATCGGCCGACGACAGACCCGCCTCGATGGCACGGGCGAGCGCGATGGCGGGCGTTGCCGCCCAGGGGCCGTCGCCGGCGCCGGGCACCTGGAGGCCGGGCAGGGCGACCGCGATCAGTCCGGTGGTGGTGAACCGTTGCAGCCCCGCGATGGCTTCGGCGCGCGTCCGCGCCGCTTCCGCGAGGTTCTTCCCGAGCCGCTCGATGTGGCCTTCGGCCTTGCTCGCCTCCCGTCCGGCCTCGGCATGGCGCTGCCGGGTGGCCTTCTGGTCGGCCTCGCAGGCGCGCAGGGCTTCGGCCGTTTCGGTGAGCCGTCGCTGAAGTTCGGCTACGGCCGCGCCGACCGTGGACCGCAGTGTGGTGTGCCGCTCGTCCGCCGCCGCCGCCTCCCGTCCGGCTTCCTCGGCCCTCAGGGCGAGTTCGGCGGTCCGCTCGCCCGCCCGTACGGCCTCGGCGCGTTCCTCCTCGGCCTGGCGGGCCGCCTCTGCGCGTTCACGCAGCGCCGGCCAGAGGGCGGCCAGGGCCACGGCGAGGGAGCCGTGCGCCCGGCGTACGGCGGCCAGGCCTTCCCGGTCGGCGGGCAGGCCCAGTTCGGCCGTCGTCCCGGCGAGGTCGGTGACGGCCCGCTCTGCCCGCCCGGCCGCCTCGGTGAGGTCGACGGCGCGTTCCTCGCGTCGCAGCCGGGTCCTGCGTACCGCCTCGGCGGCGGCCGTCACCTGGGCATGCGCGCGGGTGAGGGTGCTCTCGTCGGGTACCGCGGCCAGCTCACCGTCGAGGGTACGGCGACGCGCGGCCACCTCCTCCACCTCCGCCAGGGTGACGTCCAACTCCTCCTGAAGGCAGTCGAGTTCCGCGCTCAGGTCCGCGATACGGGCCCGCCGGGCCGCCTCCCGGGCGCCCTCGCCGACGTATTCGGCGGCGGGCTTGGCCCAGCGGCCGGTGAGCGCACCGACCCGGAACCGCCCGTCGGTCGCCGCCCAGGTGGCGGCCCCGCTGTCCCCTCCCGCACCGATGGCGGCGAGCAGCCGCACCACCGTGTCCTCGCCCACCGCCGAGGCCCGCACGTCGCCGCCGTCCACGGCCGGGCGCAGCAGCCCCCCGAGCGAGGGCCCCGCCACCGGGCCGGCCGCCGGGGAGAGGAGTACGTCGTGCCCGTCCGCGGTCAGCGCCGAGCCGTCGGGCAGGATCCAGGCGTCGAGCAGCCCGGACGCTTCCAGTGCCGCCTCCAGCCCGGCGCGCTCCCGGTCCGGGAGGCCGCCGTCGAAGTCCACCAGCCGCCACAGCGGGGCGCCCGGAAGCCGCTCGCGCAGGCCCGGCGTGCGGGTGGGCGGGGGCTGGGGGGTGCGGCGGCCGCCTGCCTCCAGCGCGGTCAGCTCCGCGCGGACCCGGCCGGTGCGCTCCGTCAGCTCCGATGTCCGGCGTGCGGCTCCGGCCGCCCGGTCGGCCAGCCGCACCGAGGCTGCGCTGTGGGCGCGCGCCGCGTGTACGCGGGCCGGGTAGGGCCCGTCGAGGTGCCGCGTCCACTCCTGGAGCTCGTCGAGCAGGCCGGCCGGGTCGGGACAGGCCAGCTCGGTCCAGGTGCGCGCGTGTTCCCGTACGTCGTCCAGCAGGGCCTGCCCGGCGCGGGCCGCGGCCTCCTCCGCCCGGCCGAGTGCCGCCGTCGTCTGGTCCAGGTCGGTGTCCGCCTCGTCGAGCCGGACGGCAGCCCGGCGCCGCCCCTCGACCGCGTGCTCGGCCTCCGCCAAGAGGCCCTCCGCGTGGGCGAGCACGCGCTGGCCGCGGTCCGTCGACTCTTGGGCCGCGCGCCGCAGTTCGGGCTCGGGCAGCCGGTCGTCCGCGGGCAGCTCGATCCGCGCGGCGTCGGCCGCCTCCTGCGCCTGGCGCAGGGTCTCCTCGGCCCGCCGGCCGGCAGCGTCCAGCCGGTTCTCGGCGGCTCCGAGCCGCCCGAGCGCCCGGGTGTGCAGACCTGCGGCCTGATCCCGGTCGTCGCGGGCCCGGACCAGGGCGTGGGCGGTCCGCTCGACCGCTGTCGCCGCCTGTTCCAGCTCCCGGGCGTTGCGCATCTCGGGGCCCTCGCGCAGGGCGCTGTCCTGGGCCCGCAGACGTGCTTGGGTCTCTTCCAGAGCGGCGATCCGCTGCTCGGCCTCCGCCCGCTCCTCCTCGGCCCGGGTCTGCTGGGCCTGCGCTTCGGCGAGGTCCCGCTGGAGGTGTTCGTAGCGGGAGTGTTCACCGCGCGGGAGGCGGGCGCGCCTGCGGGTGGCGATACGGGCGTAGCGCCGGTAGTGCTCCAGGAAGGCGGAGGCGGCCCGTTCGGCGGCGGACGCGGCGGCCAGTTCCTCCTTCTCCTCGTCCAGGGACCGGAAGGCCTCGGCCACATCGGCGATGACCGCCTGATCCATCGGCGGCAGGGCCTCGGTGAGGGCGCGGGAGAGCGCGGCCTCGTTGGGGCGCTTGGACAGCTGGGGCTGGCGGAGCTGGATGAGCAGGTCGACCAGGGCGCCGTAACGCTGCTCGCCCAGTGCGAAGAGGGCCTCGTCGACGGCCCTGCGGTAGGTCTTGGCCTGGTCGTACACCATGCCGTGCCCGGCGACGGCCTCCGCGAGCCGGTCCCGGGACAGCGCGGTGCCCGTGGCGTCGAGCAGGCTGAGGGACCCCTCGGCGGATGCCTCCGGGCCGTGGTCGACACGCTGGCGGGTGAGCGCGTACCAGTGCCGGGCGATGCCCCGCCCGCTGACGGCCTTGAGCCCGCAGAGCAGCGTACGGAAGTGCCGCTCGCCGCTGGCCTCGTCGAGCCTGCCGAACTCGATCCAGGTGTAGCCGAGCCGCTCGGAGTGCGGGTGCTCGCCGCCGAGGAGGAGGTTCCACTCCATCCTCTTGCCCGGGTCGCCGTCGGGTTCTACGCGGCGGGAGCCGAGGTCGCCGTCGAGGAGGAACGGCAGGGTCAGGGCGAGCACCTTGGACTTGCCGGTGCCGTTGTTCCCGCGCAGGAGCAGGCGCCCGTCCCGGAAGTGGAATTCCTCCACGTCGTAGTGGAAGAGATCGACGAGTCCGATGCGCAGGGGCTGCCAGCGGGAGCGCAGCGGGTCGGGGAGGCGGGTCACGGCGTGCGGGCCTTTCGCTGCGCGGGCATACGTGCGGTGCCTGGTTCAAGGAGTACGGTCGCGCCGACCGCGTACCGGGCGAGGGCGGGACGCGGCGCCACGCCGTAGGCGGTGCGGGAGACCAGGCCGAGGGCGGCGAGCCGGGCGACGGCCTGCGCGACGAGTTCGGCCTCCATGCCCGGCTCCCGCGCGGACTTGGCCCAGAACCCGCCGTGCTCGGCGGCGAGTTCCCGGACCCGGAGCGCCAGCTGATCGGCGGTGACCGGGCCGCCCGCCCCGGCCAGGTGCTCGGCGAGCAGCAGCGTGACATGGCCGTGGGTTCCCTGCTCGGGCATCCGGACGTCGGTGAGATCGTCGTCCGGGTCCACCATGGCGATGCCCTCGGCCCGCACCTCGGGAACGAGTCCGGTCAGCTCGGTGATGCGGGAGGTGAGAAAGCCTCGCTGCCGGGTGAGGTAACCGAGTTCGGCGTCGCTCAGCTCGTCGTAGTAGAGCACCGGATCGTCCAGCAGTCTGCGCGTCAGCGAGCGCCGCATCGCTCGGAAGCGCAGTTCGTCGCTGTCCAGGGCGGTTTCGGCGACGAGTTCGGCCAGCCGGTCCCCGAGGGTCTCGGCGTGCACGGTGGAGGGGCCGCGGCGGGCCGCGAGCAGGCCCGCCAGCACCCTGCGTTCCACGTCGTAGAGAACATCGCCGGCTCCGCTGACGTACGCCTCCTCGTCACCGGCGACGCGTCGCAGCACTCCGAGGCTGAGCAGGAGCCGTACGACGGCGGCGAGGTCGAGGCGCTCGTCGCGGCGGTCCAGGGTGAACTGGATGCCCGCCCGGGAGAGGTGGGGGTCGGCGGCGTCGAGGACGACCTGGTCGGCGAGGCGGCCGAGGGCGATCTGCCCCTCGCCGCGTTCGAGGGCGGCCAGCGCCAGGCACAGCAGCACGTAGCGTCGGCGGGTGAAGGGGGCGGCGGCGCGGGTGGCCTCGCGCGCGGGGTGGGTGGGGTCGGTGAGGACGCCGGGGATCTTGCGCAGGCGGGCGGCCTCGGCATCCGTCTGGAGGGCCCAACCGGTGTTGCGGTCGAACCATTCGCGGAGCTCGGAGGCGTGCCGGCGGACGAGGCGGAACTCGTCGGCGTACCGGCCGCGGGCGAGCAGGAGGGGCTGCTTGAGCAGGGCGCGGGCCGCCTTGCGGAGATCTGCGGCGTGCTGTCCGTCGAGCACCTCTGCGAGCGGAGTGCTCATCGGGCGCCGCCGCCGTCCGTCAGGTCGAGGATCTCGATGAGGTGGTCGGGACCGCGGAAGACACCCTCAGGGGTCCGTATCTCCGCGGTTCCGCCGTCGGCGAGCGCGCTGAGCCGGATCTCCATGGAGCCGTCGTTGCTGGTCGCCACGGTGTGCCGCATGCCCGGCCGCCAGGTGGCCAGCGCGTCGCCCAGCAGCTGGAGGAAGAGCCCGAAGGACACGGGATCGAGTTCACCGAGCCCCGACAGCCGGGTGATCCCGCCGGTGACGAGCCGGGAGCGGGCCGCCGCGGTCTCGGCGGCCTGCTTGGCGGCCACCTCGGCGAGCCTGCGACGCGGCTCCCCCCGGTCCTCGACCTTGCGGGGCTTGCCACGCCGCTCGTAGCTGCCCGTACGGCGCAGCTGGGGGCTGATCCGCAGCGGCTCGGCCTCCGACCACGGCGTCGCGGCGGGAACCGGACGGGCCGCACGGGCGGCCAGGGTCTCGGCGTCGACGGTGAGGTGCCGCGCGGGGTAGAGCCCGAAGGCGGTGCGCCACAGCCGGTGCCGGGAGTCGTCGTCGGGGGCCTCGGCGAACCACCGGGCAAGGGTACGGAAGTCGGCGGACCGGTCGGAGCGGCCGGCCCTGCGCTCGTTCAGCGACCGTACGACGGCCAGGAGCTGCGGAATCGCGCCGAGGGCCCGCCCGCGCAGCAGCCGGGCCTGCGATTCCCGCCCTTCCCGGCTGATGAACCACGCGGCGAGCCCGGACCAGCGCCCCGCCCACCGCTCGTACGCCTCCCGCTCCGCCTGCCCCGCCTCCTCCGGCGACGCGTCGGCGGCCTCACGCCGTGCGGCAGCCCGCAGCAGCGGCCCGATGCCGCCGCCCTCTTCCAGTTCCAGGATGAGCCGGGCGATGCGCCCGCCGAGGGTGATCAGGTCCTGGATGAACCTCTCCAGGTACTGGATGAGCCGGTCCTTGTAGGCGAGGAAGACTTCCTCCTCGACGTCGTGGAGGTCGATGGTCCGTTGCAGGGACCCCATGAAGGCGCGGGCGTTGTCGGCAAGTGCGGTGAACCGGCTCGCCAGCGTGTCAAGCGCCAGGTGGGTTTTGGCCTGATCCGGCTGTTCCTCGGCTGCCAGCACGAGCAGGGCCCGCAGCTGGGTGACGATGTCGTGCAGGGCGACGGCCTGCAGGGCGCCACGCCGCCCGAGCGCTTCGTCGTAGACGCCGAGGGCTTCCTCGGCGGCCTCTCCGGCGCGGGTGAGCTGGTAGATGAAGCGCTTCCGGTAGAAGTCCTCGACGGCGGTGACCCGCGCGGTATCGGGATCGGCGCGCAGATTCCCCCAGCCGACGAGACTGTCCAGCGCCTTCACCACGGCATCCAGGTCGGCGGTCCGCACCTCGCCCGGCAGGGCGGCGTGCACGTCCTCGGGCCGCAGGTGCACCGCGAACCGCTCCTTGGCCGTGACGAACACCCGCATCACATGACGGTAGAGAGCCGTGTTCTGGACGGTGAGATGGGCGAAGGGCCCGTACCCGTCCGGTCGAGGCTGCGGGGTGCTGGTGGTGGCGGTCATCGCCGGCCATTCTCGCGCATCAGCCGTGATCGCAGACAGTGACGAAGGCACTCGGCTGAAAACGGCCGCCGGACGGCTCGGAGCGATCACCGCCACGGCCCCTGAACACCTCTGCCGGACTCCGAGAGGGCGCGGGAAGCGGCTGGTCCTCCGTCTCCCATCGTTGCCCCCGGTCGCATGACGACATGCCTCCCCCTGTGCCTGCGGTCGGCTCCCCGCTCGACGTGGTCTACCGCCTGGAGCAGGCGGAACAGGAAACCCGAGCCCGCGAAGAACCGCGTGTCTCCTGGCACGGGCCACCGAGTCGGTTCCTCGCGGCCTGACACGGAATCCGGCCGGGCGGCGACACCGCACGTCGGGGTACCCCGATGGCACCAGATGGGCCGAGCTGGCGGTTTCAGGCCAATGACCAGGCATTTTCCGGAAACTGGCGAGTTCGCTGCCAGGGGTTTTCGGTACGCTCGCCCGTCCGTGTGTCAGCCGCACGGGGAAGACGCAGGGGGACGAAGAACGTGAGCACCACCACTGACCCGGCCGGCGCCGGCCACCGCATCGCCATCGTCGACGAGGACCCGCTGCGCGCCCGGCGCGAAGCGCGCGAGCTGCTCGCCGCCCTCGCCGAGGCCGATCCGCGGGCCGCGCTCGATATCCCGCGCCCTCGGCCCGAGGACGAGTCCGACAAGGGTGGCCCGGTCACGGACCTGGTCGGGCTGATCTTCAGCGGGGGCTCCCTCGTCGCGGCGAGCATCCAGGTCTGGCTGGCCCGCGTACCCCAGCGGACCATCGTCATCACCCGGGCGGACGGGACGACGCTGAGCGTGTCCGGCAAGGAGGCCCGGGCCGACAGCGAGCTGATCGACAGGTTCCTCGCCGACGGTGCGTCCGACACCCGTGACGAGGACGCGGACGGCGGCGAGGCGGGGCCGGGCGCGCAGTGAGCGGCAACGACCGGTACGCCATGCTCATCGGCGTATCCACGTACGACAGCGAGCACTACCACGACCTGCCGCCCGTCCGGGCCGACCTGCACTACATGCGGGCGGTGCTGGAAAGCACCGAGATCGGCATGTACAACGACTGCGCGATGGTCGCCGAGCCGACCCGCGCCGAAATGCTGTACGCCGTCGAGCAGTTCCTGGAGGACCGGCAGTCCAGCGAGACGGCGCTGCTCTACTTCAGCGGGCACGGCCAGTTCTGCGAGGCCGACGGGCAGCTGTACTTCCTGACCCGGGACGCCGACCCGGACGACCTGCCGGGCACGGCCGTCCCGGCCGAGTTCCTGGAACGGATGCTCACGTCATGCCGGGCCGCGTCCAAGCTGGTGCTGCTGGACTGCTGTTCCAGCGGGTCCGTCGTGCAGGGGTGGACGGCCAAGGGCGGCAGGGACGCGGACACCGGTGACCGGCCCGCGCCCAGTACGCTGCTGCGCCCGACCGGCGTGTACTTCATCACCGCCTCCGACGCTCTCCAGGCTGCGTCCGCCATGGCGCCGAAGGGGTCCTCCCTCGGTACCTCCCGGTTCACCGGGGAGATCGTGGAAGGCCTGCGGAGCGGGCGGATCAAGGAGGGCGGCTGGATCACCCCGGACGACCTCTTCGAGTACCTGACCGCGCAAATGGTGATCAAGGGCGTCCCCGAAGAGCAGCGTCCGACCAAGTCCACGATCCGGGCCACCCGTTCACTGCCCTTCGCCCGCTCGGTCGCCCGTCCGGTCCGTCTTCCCGACGCGCCGCGCGACGCGGACCGTGCCGCCGCCCGGTCCGGGGTCTCCCCCGCCCTGCTGAAGGCGCGGCAGCTGGTCGCCCAGGACGCCGGAGAGGGCGTCGACCCGCAGCGGCTCCTGCGGTACTACGCGCACTGCCTCGGCGCCCAGGCGGCGTCCGGCATGCTGCCCGACCGCGACGGCGGCCGGGGCCGGGCGTACTTCCTGCTGGGCCAGGGCCCGGAGTCGATCCAGTCCGGGCTCGGGCACTCCTTCCCCGCCCCCGGGCAGCTGCCCGAGCCGAAGAACACGGGTGCGCAAGCCGACGGGGCCGGGCTCCAGGAGTTCTGGTACGGGTATCCCGCGATCACCCTTCCCGAACGCGGCGGGGACGGCCGCCGGCGGGCGGCGGTGCGGATCGCGCCGCTGCTGGTCCAGCCGATGGAGCTGACCCCGGACGAGAACGGCCGCGACCTGCTGCGTCCGAGCGGGGTCCCGTCCCTGCACACCGGCGTGATCACCGAGCTGCTGTCCGACGACGAGGCCGGCGAGCTGCTGGCCCGCTGGCAGCCGAGCTGGCAGGAGGGCAACGGCAGCCAGATGGTCAAGGCGGTACGGGAGCTCCTGACCGAGCTGGGCGTTCCGGAGCTGGAGCCCCTCGACCTGTCCTCGCTCAGCGAGCGGTCCGTGATGGACTCGCTGCGGCCCGGCGCCCACAACGCCGCCGTGCTGCTCGCGCCTTCCGGCATGGAGCGGGTCGCGACCGAGGGCCTGGTCGACAACCTGCTCCAGATGTCCACGCGTTCCGGACAGATGGCGGGTACCGCGCTGGAAGCCCTCCTGACCGGTGGCGGCGACCGCGGTGACGGGACGGATCGTGATGGGGCGGCCGTGAGGGTGGTTTCCCCCGGCCCGTGCAACGAGAGCCAGGAGCAGGTGATCTCCTCGGCGATGACCCGCCGGCTCACCGTCGCGACCGGCCCGCCCGGTACCGGCAAGAGCGAGGTGGTCACGGCAGTGGTCGCGACCGCCGTCGCCGCCGGGCAGTCCGTACTGGTCGCGTCCACGAACAACGAGGCCGTCAACGTGGTGGCCGAGCGCTGCGACGAGATCTCGCCCGGCCTGCTCATGCGGACCGGGAACGTGGAAGCCCGGGAACGGGAGGCCGAGAAGCTGGCCGGACTGCTGGCCCGGCCCGCAGCGGCCCCGGCCCGTGGTGCCGCGACCGTGGCCGGTGAGCTGCGCAACCGTCACGCGCGTACGGCTGCGCTCCGGGCGGAGGCGGCAGGGCGGATCGGCGAGGAGGCGCGCCTGCTGGAGCTGGTCCGCGAGCGGGCCCGGCGGGCGGACGGGCTCGCGCTGCCCGTCCGGCTGCTGGAGGGCGCCTGGTCGGCGGAGGAGCCGGCTGCGCTCGCCCGCTGGGAGGAGCGCGCCCGGAGGGCCGCCGGAGCCGGATGGCTGACCTTCGGCAGGTGGCGCCGGGGGCGGGCCCTCACAGCCCTCGCGGGTTCGTCCGGCGGCGGATCCGAGGCTTCGTGGCCGTCCTGGGCCGCGGAGCGCCCTGCCCCGCCCGAGCTGCTGCTCGGCCTCGCGGAGGCCGTGGCGGTGGAGCGGGCCCTGCGGGAGCTCGTACCGGCGCATCTGGCCTGGGACGAAGAGGCGCTGAAGCAGGCCCGGCTGGACAGCGCCGCGGCGTCCTCCGCGGTGTCCGGGGAGCTGGCGCAGGCCGTGGCGGCCGAGGGCATCGTGCGGGGCCGGTCGCTGATGAACCAGCGGCTCCAGGCGCTGCGTCGGCGCTCGGGATTCCAGAAGAGCCAGCGCAACCTGATGGCGCACCTGAAGGCGTGGGCCATCAGTACGCACTCGGTGCGCCAGCTCGAACTCGCCCCGAAGCTCTTCGACCTCGTGGTGATCGACGAGGCGAGCCAGTGCTCGATCCCATCGGTGCTGCCACTGCTGTTCCGGGCGAAGCGGGCGCTGATCATCGGCGACCCCATGCAGCTCGGCCACATTCCCGGGATCAGCCCGGAGCAGGAACGGCAGGCCCGAGTGCGGGCCGGCCTGACCGCCGCACAGTTGGAGGACCACCGGCTGGCCTACCACGTGTACGCCTCGTACCACGCGGCGGCGCAGCACGGTGAGGCGGCGCTGCTGCTCGACGAGCACTACCGGTGCCATCCGCAGATCGCGGACGTGGTCAACGGCTACTGCTACGCCGGCCAGTTGCAGGTCCTCACCGATGTCCGCAGGCAGGTCCCGCCGGTCGATCCGGCGGGGACGGCCGATCCGCCTCCGGTGCTCGGCTGGGTGGACGTGCCGTACGGCGAGTCCGCGGCCGGCAGCGGCGGCCGGTCCTGGCGCAACCGGGCCGAGGCGGACCAGGTGCGGCGGACGGTGGACGAGCTGCTGGCACGGCTGCCCGAGGACGCCACGGTCGGGGTGGTGACGCCCTTCCGCGCGCAGAAGGAGGCGCTGGCCCCGGTGTGGGCCGGTGACGACCGGGTCCGGGTCGGTACGGTGCACGCCTTCCAGGGCGGTCAGCGCGACGTCATGGTCCTGAGCCCGGTGGCCACGGACAACACCCCGCCGAAGACGACGCACTGGGTGGCGAGCCAGGTCAACCTCTGGAACGTCGCGGTCACCCGGGCCAAGTCGCAGCTGATCACGGTGGGGAGCCATCGCTTCTGGCAGGGGCAGGCGGGGCTGCCCTCCCTGCTCGCGGAACGCTCGACCGTGCTGCGCGCGGGGGCCTCCGCAGACCGGGACACGGTCGCCGGTCCCCCGGCGGCGCCCGGATTCCGCGAGGAGCTCGCCGACCGGCTCCAGGAGTATCTCGGTACCCGTGGCATCACCGACCTGGAACGCGCGGCGGTGGTCGGCGGGCACACGGTGGACCTGCTGTTCACGGTGGACGGGGAGAACACGGCGGTGCTCATCGACACGGGCCCCCTGCCCGAGCAGGATCCCGCCCGCCATCTGCGGCTCGTCCACGCACGCGGTGACCTGCTGATCGGGCTGCCGTCCGGGGGGCGGGGGGCGAAACCCGCGCCAGTGGCCCGGACGGTGCGGCTGCCGGCCTGGCGGGTGCCGGCCGGGGAGGCGATGCTGGATCCGCTCTTCACCTGACCGCTCCCGCACGGAAGGGGGCGGTGAGCCCGGGTCATGCGCACAGGCAACGGACGACGTACGACATGTGCTGGACGTTTCCCACACGGAGCCAGACCGTCGCGTTGCCCGTCCCGGAGGCACCCCGCCCGTCCCGGCAGTCCCGCAGCCAGCTCTCCCCCGCCCCGGCCCCCGCGCCCCGGAAGCCCGGCAGCTCGGTGAGCTGCCGGGCTGCCGCCCGGTTGACCGTGGTGCGATCCTCGCCGCGGGCGAGGACCTTGGCGAGGACGAACGACTCCTCGGTGGTGTAGCGGAGCGTTCCCCAGGGCGGGCCGCCACGACCGGCGGACGCCTCGCGTGCGAGGGCCCGGACGGGCTGGATGCCGTAGTCGCCGTAGCTCAACCAGGACACGTACCCGCGGTCGCTGTCCGACAGCTCGCGCCAGGTGTGCCAGTCCCTCCGGGGTTCGGCGCGCAGGCCGTGCTCCAGCTTGTCGGCGGTCACCTCGGGGAACGCTCCGCTGAGGACGGCGGCGGTGCGCCACGCGGTCAGCGGCATCAGGGCGTCGAGGGCGCGCAGGGCCTCCTTCGCGGCCTCAGCCCGGTCGGCCAGGACGGCGCCCAGGTCGAGCAGGAGGTCCGTCTCGACGGCCGGATCCGCCTGTGCCAGGAGACCGCGTACGGCGAAGGCGGCGGCGCCGTCCCACTCCCTGGGCACGGCAACCCGTATGCCGAGGCCGTTCCCGCTTGTCCGGGCCTGTGCCAGGGAAGCCGCCTGGTGTGAAGCGGGGCGGTCGGGGCCGGTGACCGGCCGCAACGGGCCCAGTCCGCCCAGTTCCGCCAACACGGAGGACAGTGCGGTGAGTTGTCCGGCGTCGGCGAACGGGGCGTCGAGCCAGGCAGGATGGTGGCGCTGCCTCCTGCTCACGGCGTGCGCGTCACGCCGGATCTGCACGCGGAGGGCGTCCGGCGGAAGGCCCGGCCGCGGAGGCAGGTTCCAGAGTGGTGTGACGGCCGACTGCACAGCCGGGTCCAAGTGCTGGTAGGCGGCCAGAGCGTGCGGTTTGGCCGGCAGGACGGGAACGTACAGCGGTCCGGACATGGCGGCTCCCCCTCGGCTCTGCCCGTGCCCTCTTCCCTCGCCCCCAGGTTCTCCTGTTTCGGGAAACCCCGGAAACAATGCGTTTCCAGCCCAATTGACCGAAAATTGTCGGACTGCTGGCCACTCGGACAGTCCAAGGCGGGGGTAGCCGCCGAATGGGGCCGCGAGGGCTGCGCTTGCCCAGGGGGCCAGGGCTGCCGCGATGTGGGCGGGTGCGCCGAGGAGTCCGGAAAGGCGGCCGTAGTGGGTGGTGCCCAGCGGCCGGTGACGGCAGTGGCCTGGAGGAGGGGTGAGGTTGCCTCGGACGACTCCGGTGATGACCGCGAGGAAGACCAAGAGGGGCATGCGGCCCGGGATGAGGGCCAGCGCTGCCGTGGTCACGCCGCCGAGGGTAACGAGGGCGACCGTACGGGTCGTGACGGACGTCCGGGTCGACAGGCCTGTGTGGAGGGTGCGGCCGAGGGTCTGGCCGGCGCCGCCGAGTCCGAGGGCCCAGGCGGCGGTTGCCGCGTTCGCGCCTCGCTATGGGAGGAGCGGGATGAGGCTCATGACGACAGTACGTGGCGAAGCCGGAGAGGGTGAAGGCCGCGGCCAGGAGCAGGAAGGGGCGACTGCGGGAGGCCCTCCCTCGGATCGGCACGTGCCCTACGCCCGCTCGCGCGGATGCGCGGCCGCTTCATGCGGGTACTGCGGTGCCTCCGGGCCGGGAGTGAGCTCCTCTGTGCAGTGCGCGCAGCGCCGTGCGCGGACGGGGACCGGGCTCAGGCAGGCGGGGCAGTCCCTTTTGTCGGCCTGGATGTCCTGGTGCGGTGCGAACCGCTCGTGGAGCCTGTTCACCGGAAGGACGACGAGGAAGTAGAGGGCGGCGGCGACCAGGGCGAAACTGATGGCCGCGTCGATGAAGCCGCCGTACGGGAAGTCCGTGCCCGCCACCTTGAAGGTCCGGGATGTGAAGTTGCCCCGTACCCCGGCTGCCAGACCGACCAGCGGGGTGAGGAACGCCTTCACGAAGCCGTTGACCACGGCAGTGAAAGCGGCTCCGATCACGATGCCGACCGCCAGATCGACCACGTTCCCGCGGAGTATGAATCCACGGAAACCCTTCAAGCCCTTCACCAACATCCCTGCTCCTCCTCTTCAGCCGGCGTTCGGGCACAAAGCCACACGTGACCGTCTTCCCGCCGAGGGACCCCGCACCCCTGCCCTTTCGTGCGACCTGAACCGGCGCCCGGATTAGAGGCCGCTTCCTGGGCAGGGGGAGGAGCATGACGACGACGCTCGGTGCCTTCGTTCTCGGCACTCCCGATCCGCCCGCCCTGGCCGACTTCTACCGGGCCCTCCTCGGCTGGGAAGAGGTCGAGCGGGAGCCGCAGTGGGTACGCCTGCGCGCCCCGGAGAAGGAACGCCCCGGCCTCAGCTTCCAGCTGGAGACCGACCACACGCCCCCCGTGTGGCCACAGCGCTCCGGCACCCAGCAGATGCAGGCGCACCTGGACCTCGAGGTCGACGACCTGGAGGCGGAGATCGAGCGGGCCCGCGCGCTGGGCGCGACCGTGGAGGAACACCAACCGCAGGAAAGGGTAAGGGTCCTGCGCGACCCCCACGGCCACCTGTTCTGCCTCTTCCTCCCGGGCGCCTGACCGCCGGCCCGAGGGGGACTGCCCCGCCCGCGACGGACTGCCCGCCCGTCCCGTGCGCGGTGGCGCGACGGCTCAGCGGAGCAGTGCCGCCCGCGGGGTGATGCCGTACCGCGTACGCAGAGGTCGATGGCGAGGTACAGCGCGGACAGGCGGTCCACGCCGAACCGCTGCCTCGGGATCACCGCGTACTCGACAGCCTGCCAGGCCGTGGGCAGGACGCCGGAGAGGTAGACGAACCGGTCGTCGGGCCCCTCTGCGGGCACGGTGGGGTGTTGCGGCTGCCCGGGTAAAGATCGGGTAGGGGACCCAGCGACGGTTTCGTACGGGAACGGGGATCGGCTTGCCGGGTTTGACGGGGATCGATGTGGTGTACGCCTGTGTGGGGCTGGGGGCTCTGTGCGCGGCGGTACTCCCGACCGCGCTGGCGAAGCGGCCCCTGTCGTTGCCCATGGTGTTCCTGGCAGCGGGGTTCTTGGTGTTCCTGCTGCCGCTCGACGCGCTTCCCGCGCTCGATCCCGTCCGGCACCGCGGTGTGGTGGAGCACCTCACGGAGGTCTGCGTCGTCGTCGCGTTGATGGGGGCGGGGCTGGCCATCAACAGGCCGCCCGGCTGGAGGGCCTGGTCGACGACGTGGCGGCTGCTGGGTTCGGCCATGCCGCTGACGATCCTGGTCACCGCGGCCGTCGCGGGGTGGCTGGTGGGGTGGCCGCCGGCCGTGGCCCTGCTGGTGGCGGCCGCCCTCGCTCCCACGGACCCGGTGCTGGCCGCCGAAGTACGCGTGGGGGAGCCGACCGAAGACGACGAGGACGAAGTCCGCTTCGCGCTCACCAGCGAGGCCGGACTCAACGACGGCTTGGCCTTCCCCTTCGTCCTGGCGGCCATCACATTGACCACAGCCTCTCCGACAGGCTGGTCCACCGATGGGCTCTGGCACTGGGCATGGAGCGACATCCTGGTACGCAGCGTGGTGGGACTGGTGGTCGGGCTCGGTGTGGGGCGGCTCCTCGGCTGGATGTTCTTCCAGGCCTCCTGGAGAGCACTGCGGCTCTCCGAGCACCGGGAGGGCTTCGTCGCGCTGGCCGCGACCTTCACTGCCTACGGGCTGACCGAGCTCCTGCACGGCTACGGCTTCCTCGCCGTGTTCGTCGCCGCCTGCACGATCCGCAACGCGGAGCGCGCCCACCGGTATCACCGTGTCATGCACGCCTTCACCGACCAGGTCGAAAGGCTGCTCACCGCCGTCATCCTCTTCCTCGTCGGCGGCTTCATCGCCGACGGCGGCCTCGCCGCACTCACCTGGCGCGGAGCCGTTCTCGGTCTCGTGCTCTTCCTGCTGATCCGCCCGGTCGTCGGCTGGGCCGTACAGATGCGGGGCGCGGCCGTGGGAAAGGAGCGCATCGCCATCGCGGTGTTCGGCATCCGAGGCATCGGCTCCTTCTTCTACCTCGCGTACGCACTGGGTGAAGCAGACTTCGCCGCCCCGGCCCGCGAGCTGTGGGCCGTGGTGACCTTCACCGTGCTGCTCTCTGTGGTCCTGCACGGCATCGCAGCCACACCCGTTACAGCCCGGCTCGACCGCTCGGCCCCCGATGGAGGAGAGCCGAGCTCAGACGGACAGGCTCGCCTCGGTTGACCGGTCCAGGGCCTTGGCTGCATCGCACGCAGGGTCCGGCTCGGTCCGCTGCGTCCGTCGAGCTGGGAGCATGGGGGTTCCGTGTGGAGCAGCTGGTGACGAGCCGCGCGATGTCGCAGATCACCGGGCAAGCGGCCGAGCCGGGCCTACGCAGGGTGGTCTTGTACGTCAGCGGTCTGGGCCGTCGCCGGCTCCACCATGCTCAAAGAGATACTTCGCCTGCAGCGCACCAGCCAGCTGGATTTGACCGGACCGCGTCCCGTCCAGCTGGATAGGCCCGTCATCGCCGACCGGGTCGATGGGGCGCCGTCTGCAGAACGGTGGGCAGGTAGAAGCGGCGGGCTGTCAGCTCTGGCCGGCGGGGGAACCGGGCCCGTTTCTGACGGTCCGTTGGCGGCATTGGCGGTGAGCGCGGCTGTGAGGTTGCCGTGGGGGCGAAGGACGTCGCGAATGCCTGTGCCGCTCATACGGCGGTCCGGGGAGGGGCCGGGGGGGGACAACGTGGAGGCTTGTTCGGGCGCGTGCTGCCAGGAGTAGGCCGAGCAGCGTGGAGTCGGCGCACTCGAGGGAGCCCAGGTGGACGATCAGTTGCAGCCCTGCCGCGGTCAGAGAGCGGGAGAAGGCGGCGTCCAGTTGCTCCTCGCCCTCAGTGGTAACGGCTCCGCGCAGGACCTTGATCCGGGCACCGGGTACGGCATGACCGTTTCGAGCAGAGTGAGGCGGGCGGGAGAGTCCGCTCGGTAGCCCATCGCGGGGCCTTCGGCATCGAGGGCACTCGGGGGCTTCCGAGCCTGCCAAGCAGGCTCCGGTCAGGCTGGACCGCATGTTCGAGGACCCGAAAGTTCAAGGGGCGTGCGGGCGGGCCCAGCAGGGACACCAGCACCAGCAGGGCAGGGAAGTGGGCGAGCACCCCGTAGTAGGTCAGCGCCGCAGCCCGGTCGGCGAGCTCGTCGTCCTTGAACTCCTTCACGGTGCCGCGCAGCACCGCCTCCCACGACCGTTTCGGCAGCTCGGTGAGCTGATCCGGGGCCTGCTCTTCCACCTGCGGGCCGGGCCCCGCCGTCCTCTCGCGGCCGGATTCACCGCGTTTGTCGTCCTCGCGGGAGTCTGGCTTCGATGTGTGTGTCATACCTGGCGGCTTTCCATCGCGGCGCCACTCATGTCAGCGAGGGCACGTGAGAACCCGGGCCCTCCCCCGAGAGGCGGAGACCGGGGCCACCGCGGCCGGGGCGAGCACCCGGCCGCGGTGCTCTACAACCAGCCGTTGCGGCGGAAGGCCCGGTAGAGGGCGCCTGACGCGAGCGCCATGAGGCCCACGGCGAGGGGGTAGCCGTAGGTCCAGCCGAGCTCGGGCATGTGCTCGAAGTTCATGCCGTAGACGCCGGCGACCATCGTGGGAATCGCGAAGATCGCCGCCCACGCGGAGATACGCCGCATGTCGTCGTTCTGCCAGGTGCCCACACGCGCCTGCTGAGCCCCGAGGACTGAGTCCAGCAGCTCGTCCAGTGTCCGCACCTCGATGTCCGTACGGTGCAGGTGATCGGCGACGTCCCGGAGATACGGCGCGATCTTCGGCGGCTGTTCCTTCGCGCCCGGGCCGCTCAGGAGGCTCTGGACCACCGGGACGAGCGGCTGCACGGCGTCCCGGAACTCACGGACTTCCCGCTTGAGGGAGTAGATGCTTTGGGTGTGGTCGACGCGGGAAGTCGAGAACACCTCGTCTTCGAGCCGGTTCAGCGTGGCGCGCACCGTGCGGGCGGCGTCGCTGTACGCGTCGACAGCGACGTCCAGCACGGCGTGCAGGACAGCCCAGGGACCCAGGCGCAGCATGTCCGGGTCTGCGTCGAGCCTGCGCGCGGCCTCGGCGCAGGGGTCGATCGGTCCGTGGCTCACGGTGAGAACGCTGTGAGGTCCGGCGAAGATCATGATGTCACCGGTCTCCACCGCCGTCTCTTCTTCCACATATCGGAGGGTCTTCAGCGCGACGGCCAGCACGTCGCCGAATCGCTCGCGTTTCGGGCGCTGTTGTCCGTGCATCGCGTCCTCGACGGCCAGCGGGTGCAGGCCCAGCTCCTCGGTGAGCTGGACGAGTTCCCCCTCGGCGGGATCCGTCAGCCGAATCCAGGCGAACTCGCCGTCGCTGAGGTCGCGCAGCCGCTTGAGGGCCGACTGGCAGGCATCGTCCGGCAG
Source organism: Streptomyces sp. NPDC012794 (assembly GCF_042901085.1). Classification (NCBI taxonomy): domain Bacteria; kingdom Bacillati; phylum Actinomycetota; class Actinomycetes; order Kitasatosporales; family Streptomycetaceae; genus Streptomyces; species Streptomyces sp. NPDC012794. Next base: position 163,897 of record NZ_JBIBCI010000007.1, on the reverse strand, counting down.
CTCACACTCCCTATGCTCCGACCGGCCCGAGTCCTGCTCGTACATCACGCATTCCATCCTCCGCGCATGCTTCACCAGCCCCGTTTCATGCACCCCCAGCCGCTTCTCGTACGTCCGCCGGGTGTGGCAAGAGACACCGCCCCGAACCGTGTAGGCACACAACCGCAGGTAGAAGCGGGCCCATGAACATGTCAGGTGAGCTGGTGTCCGAGTCGGGAGTGCGGGAGATGATCGGATGGCTGGTCCACCTCATCGAGGCCGCGGGTGCGCTGATCATCTTCACCGGCGCCATCTGGGCCTTCGCCCGGTTTGCCACGACCGGCCTGCGACGACGTTCCCTCATCGGCGAGTTCAACAACAAGATCCGCCTCAGCCTCGGCCGTTTCCTCGTCCTGGGACTGGAATTCCAGCTGGCGGGCGACGTCCTGCGCACGGCGGTCGCCCCCAGCTTCACCGAAATCGGCCAGCTCGCGGCCATCGCCGCCATCCGTACCATCCTGAACTTCTTCCTCACCCGGGAGATCGCGCAGGAACGCGCCGAGATCGAGCGTGACCAGAAGGAGCCCGTACCCCGGGCCACGGCCGCCTGACCATCCCACTCCGCGCCGCCGACGTTTGATCTCGGCCCGAGGGGAACACGCTCTGGCGAGGTGATCGACTGTGCCCAGACCGGGCGAGAGACGCAGCCGGGTACGAGCGGCCGCTGCGGGAAGAATCGAATACCTGCGGCGGGCCGCACGGGGCCCGGGCAGCGAGCGTGACGATCTCATCCTCGGCGCCAAATCCGTGGTCGCGGCCATGGCCGCGTGGGTGATCGCCCGCTATCTGCTGCCGCCGACCGTTTCCACGTTCGCACCGTTCACCGCCCTGGTTGCCCTGCAGGCCACCGTGTACCGCTCGGTGCGTGACTGCGTCCAGTATCTGCTGGCGATGGCGGTGGGCGCGGCACTCGCGGCCTCCCTGGCTGCCACGGCGGGGATTCACGGTTGGACGTTCGGACTCCTCACCCTGATCGCGCTCTGCCTGGGAAGGATCGAGCGGTTCGGCCAACAGGGCACCCAGGTCGCCATCGTCGGCTTCTTCGCGTTCTCCTCCGGCCAGGGACGCATCGACTACATCGGCCACCTGGCCGCCTCGGTGGCCCTCGGTGCGCTATGCGGTCTCACGGCCCACCTTGTCCTGGCGCCCGCCCGCCACGTCCATCACCGGCAACAGGCCGTCGCCGACCTGTACACCGCGATGAGCCGCCGCCTCGACGACTTGGCCGAGATCTTCGAAGGGAACGACCCCGACACCCAGCGCATCCGGCACTGGCGCCGCGACTGGCGCAAACTCGCCGCCGAATGCGAACGCATCCGGACCAGCATCGACAGCGAGATCGAGAACAGCCGCCTCCACCCCCGTCGCGCCGTCGACAGCGCCGAGGCTGCCCTGCCCCGTGCCCGTGACGCCGTCACCGTCGCCGAACGCGCCATGGACCACCTGCGCTCCCTGACCCGCACCGTCGACTACGCCCTCGAAAGCGGAGAAATCGAGAACCTGCCGACGTCCTTCCGGACCGCCTCCAGCACGCTGCTGCGAAGGGCAGCCACAGCGATGCAGGAGATCGGCCAGACGTCCCCCACCGACTCCGGGCACCTGGACGGCCTGATCGCCGACGCGGGGGCAGAACTCGACCGGGTAGAACAGCAGGAACGCGCAGCCGCTGATGCCACGCCGGCGGTACACACCCTCCAGGGAACCGTCCTCACGGACATCGGCCGCCTGCTGGCCGAACTCCGCTCGGGCCACGAAACCTGACCCCAAATCCTGAGTGAACCATCCGGCCCGGGGATCTACGTCTGGGCCGGCCGCATACGGGCGGCCAAAGTCGGCGAAGTGGGGCCGTCACAGCACCTCGCGGGGGCGCCCTTGCCCCAGGCGGCGCTCATCCTCGTACGGGGAGAGCGTCATGAAAGAGGTGCCCGGGGAGGGGCAAGGTACCAGCGCGGGGCAGACGCCGACCCACTTGGTCGCCACCACACGGAGGGGCGCCCCCGCAGCAAGATCGTAATCTCCCGGGAGGGGCACCCTTCACGCGCCTGACGATTCGTCAGGCATCGTCGACGGCGCGCGTCAAACGTGCGTTATGAGCGTCACGATATCGCCCGTAACGCACACAACGCCCATAACGCACACCGCCCTAACCTGTAGGTCAGAGGCCCTTTCCGGTCGGCTCGAGGATCGCGACGCACTCGACATGATGGGTCATCGGGAAGAGGTCGAAGGCGCGCAGCGTGCGGACCTTGTAGCCCGCTTCGCGGAAGTAGCCCAGGTCGCGTGCCAGGGCCGCCGGGTCGCAGGCCACGTAGGCGATGCGGCGGGCCGAGAGGCTCGCGATGTGGCGGACCGTCTGCTTGCCCGCGCCCGCGCGGGGCGGATCCAGGACGACCAGGTCGCATTCGGTGATGCCGGTCTTCGGGAGGGCCGTGTCGACCTTGCCCTGTTCGATGCGGACCCGGGGGAAGTCCGCCAGGTTGTGGCGGGCGTCCTCCACCGCGCGCTTGCCCGACTCGATGCCGAGGACGGCCCCCGTCTCGCCGAGGCGCTCCGCGAGCGCGCCCGCGAAGATGCCGACGCCGCAGTAGAGGTCGAGGGCCATCTCGCCCTTGCGCGGCATCAGGCCCTGCATGACGGCCTTGATCAGGGTGTCGGCGGCCTGGGGGTGGACCTGCCAGAAGCCGCCCATGCCGACGCGGTACGTACGGCCGTCCGCGCGCTCGCGGACGAAGGGGCGGCCGTGGACGCGGTGCACCCCGCCGTCCTTCTCCTCCACGCGCAGGACGGAGACCGGCTTGTCCAGCTCGACCAGCGGAAGGCGGCCGCCGGGGCGGGGGGTGAGCACGACCTGGCGGTCGTTCGAGCCGGAGGCTGCGATGGCCTCGACGGTGGCCATCTGGGGCCAGTCCTGCTTCTCGATGCCGAGTTCCGAGACTCCCTGGGCGGCGATCATGCAGTGGTCGATCGGCTCGATGTCGTGCGAGCGGTGCTTGCGCAGGCCGGCCCGGCCGGTCTCGTCGATCGCGTACTGGACGCGGGTGCGCCACTGCGGCACCTGGCCGGCCGGCAGCTTGTCGCCCTCGGCGGGCATGACGGTGCCGTCCCAGCCGGCCTCCTCGGGGGTGAGCCCGGCGAGCCGCTTCAGCTGCTCGGCGACGACCTCGCCCTTGAGCCGGCGCTGGGCGCCCGGCTTGGCGTGCTGCCAGTCGCAGCCGCCGCACTTGCCGGGGCCGGCGTACGGGCAGGGGGCCTCGACCCGGTCCTTGGAGGCGGTCAGGACCTTGACCGCGTCGGCGCGGAGGAAGCGGGAGTCCGCCTCGCCCTCCGTCACACGGGCGACGACCTTCTCGCCGGGCAGGGTGTGGCGGACGAACAGGACGCGGCCGTCCGCCGTACGGGCGATGCAGTGGCCGCCGTGCGCGACGGGGCCGACCTCGACCTCGTACTCCTCCCCGACCAGTGACTGCTTCTCGTTCTGCTCGGTCATGGTGAGGAGGCTCCAAGGAAGTGGATCGAAGAAAGGAAACGGCCGGAGGACCGACCCACCAGTTTACGTGGATCTCCTCCGGCCGTTCGCCACCGGTTCGCCACCGGTCCGCGGCGCCATCGCGGCCACTTCGCCATCGGCTACCCGACCGCTCCGACGCAGCCGCTCCGACGCCGACGCCGACGCCGCCGCCGCCGACGACGCCGACGCCGACGCTACTTCGCCGGTTCCTTCGGACGCGGCCTCGGGGTGTCCACCGGGCCTCGGCGCACCGCGCCCGGGGCGTTCCACTCCTGGCGCTTCTTCGCCCGCCGCTTGGCGAGCTCCGAGGACTCCAGCTGGTAGGGCACCGAGGTGACCATCACACCCGGCGTGAACAGCAGCCGGCCCTTGAGCCGCAGCGCGCTCTGGTTGTGCAGCAGGTGCTCGTACCAGCGCCCGACGACGTACTCGGGGATGTAGACGCTGACCGCGTCGCGCGGGTTCTCGCTGCGCAGCCCCTTGACGTACTCGACCACCGGGCGGGTGATCTCGCGGTAGGGCGAGTCGAGGATCTTCAGCGGGACGTTGATCCCGCGCCGCTCCCACTCGGCCCGCAAGGCCTTGGTCTCGGTCGGGTCGACGCTGATGCTGAGCGCCTCCAGGGTGTCCGAGCGGGTCAGCTTCGCGAAGGCCAGGGCGCGCAGGGTCGGCTTGTGGACCTTGGAGACCAGGACGATCGAGTGGACCCGGGAGGGCCGCACGCTGTCGTCGCTGGGGCCGTCGTCGGCGGCGATCTCGGCGGAGACCCGGTCGTAGTGCTTCCGGATCGCGGTCATGGTGCCGTAGAAGATCAGCATGCCGAGCAGGGCGACCCAGGCCCCGTGGGTGAACTTGGTGGCGAGGACGACGACCAGCACCATGCCGGTGAAGAAGGCGCCGAAGGTGTTGATCGCCCGCGAGCGGATCATCCGGCGGCGGGCGGCCTGGTCGCGCTCGTTCTTCAGGTGGCGGTTCCAGTGCCGGACCATGCCGATCTGGCTCAGCGTGAAGGAGACGAACACGCCGACGATGTAGAGCTGGATCAGCTTGGTGGAGTCGGCGTCATAGAGCCACACCAGCAGTATGGCGGCGCCGGCGAGCAGCACGATGCCGTTGGAGAAGGCGAGCCGGTCGCCGCGGGTGTGCAGCTGGCGCGGCAGGTAGCGGTCCTGGGCGAGGATCGAGCCGAGCAGCGGGAAGCCGTTGTAGGCGGTGTTCGCGGCCAGGAACAGGACGAGCGCGGTGGCCGCGGCGAGCAGGATGAAGAGGAAGCTTCCGCTGCCGAAGACGGCCTCGGCGACCTGGGAGATCACGGGGTGCTGGACGAATCCGTCGCCGACCGGTACGCCGTTCTCCAGCAGGTTGGTCGCGGGGGCCTCGGCCATCTTCACGCCGGTGACCATGGCCAGGCCGATGATCCCGCAGAACATGGTGACGGCCAGGGCGCCCATGAGGGCGAGGGTGGCGGCGGCGTTCTTGCTCTTGGGCTTGCGGAAGGCGGGTACGCCGTTGCTGATCGCCTCGACACCGGTCAGGGCGGCACAGCCCGAGGAGAAGGCCCGCAGCAGCAGGAAGACCAGCGCGAATCCGGCCAGCCCCTGGTGCTCGGCCTTGATCTCCAGGCCTGCGGTCGGGGCCTCCATCGTCTCGCCCTGCACGACGCCGCGCCACACGCCCCAGGCGATCATCGCGAACACGGCGCCGACGAACACGTACGTCGGGATGGCGAAGAGCTTCCCGGATTCCTTCACACCGCGCAGATTCATCAGCGTGAGCAGCAGAATCATGACGATCGCCGAGAGCACCTTGTGCTCGATGACGAAATCGACGGCGGAGCCGAGATTCTCCACGCCGGAGGAAATGGATACGGCGACGGTGAGGACGTAGTCGACGAGCAGAGCGCTCGCCACGGTGAGGCCCGCCGCGGGTCCGAGGTTGGTGTTGGCCACCTCGTAGTCGCCGCCGCCGCTGGGGTAGGCGTGGACGTTCTGCCGGTAGGAGGCGACCACCGTGAACATCAGCACGACGACCGCGAGCGCGATCCAGGGGCTGAAGTGGTACGCCGACACACCCGCGATGGACAGGACCAGCAGCACCTCGCCGGGGGCATATGCCACCGAGGAGAGGGGGTCGGATGCGAACACGGGAAGGGCGATCCGCTTGGGGAGGAGCGTCTCCCCGAGGCGGTCGCTGCGCAGCGCCCGGCCGATCAGGATCCGTTTGGGCACGTCGGTCAGTTTGGACACGCAGAGGATCGTAAGCGTTCGAAATGTGGCTGACGAACCCCCTGCCTCCGATCCGCACCAATGCGCCGCCAATGAAGCACCTGCCGGACCCCAAATGGTCACGCTGGTGACCGCCCGTGTGTAGCTTGGGCCATGGTCTGAGACCCTGATTAGCCAGAGCATGCAATGAGGCTGGAAACCAGCGAGCCGCTGTCAGCCGGAAGGACGGCCGTGCACATCGTCATTATGGGCTGCGGAAGAGTGGGCTCCGCCCTCGCGCAGACCCTGGAACAGCAGGGTCATACGGTCGCCGTGGTCGACCAGGACCCCACCGCATTCCGCCGGCTCGGGGCCTCCTTCGGCGGCCGCCGCGTCACCGGTGTCGGCTTCGACCAGGACACGCTCCGCGAGGCCGGGATCGAGGAGGCGGGCGCCTTCGCCGCCGTCAGCAGTGGTGACAATTCCAACATCATCGCCGCGCGCGTCGCCCGCGAGATGTTCGGTGTGGAGAACGTCGCCGCCCGCATCTACGACCCCAAGCGCGCCGAGGTGTACCAGCGTCTCGGCATCCCCACCGTCGCGACCGTACGGTGGACCGCCGACCAGATGCTCCGCCGGCTGCTCCCCTCGGGTGCGGAGCCGCTGTGGCGCGACCCGAGCGGTGGCGTGCAGCTCGCCGAGGTGCACATCTCCCCGGCCTGGATCGGGCACAAGGTCAGCAAGCTGCAGGACGAGACCGGCGTCCGCGTGGCGTTCCTCACCCGCCTGGGCGAGGCCACGCTGCCGACCTCGCAGACCGTCCTCCAGGAGGGCGACCTCGTCCACGTGATGATGCGCACGGACGAGATCGACAAGGTCGAGGCGGCCTGCGCCGAGGGTCCCGAGGAGGCACACGCATGAGGGTCGCGATCGCCGGAGCCGGGGCCGTGGGCCGCTCCATCGCGGGAGAGCTGCTGGAGAACGGCCACGAGGTGCTCCTCGTGGACAAGGCGCCGACCGCCATCTCGGTGGAGCGGGTGCCGCAGGCGGAGTGGCTGCTCGCCGACGCCTGCGAGATCACCTCGCTCGACGAGGCGGCGCTGCAGCGCTGCAACGTGGTCATCGCCGCGACGGGCGACGACAAGGTCAACCTGGTCGTGTCCCTGCTCGCGAAGACCGAGTACGGGGTCCCGCGCGTGGTGGCCCGCGTGAACAACCCGAAGAACGAGTGGCTCTTCAACGAGTCCTGGGGCGTCGACGTCGCCGTCTCCACGCCGCGCCTGATGTCGGCCCTGGTCGAGGAAGCCGTCAGCGTCGGCGACCTGGTGCGGCTGCTGCGCTTCAGCCACGGCGACGCCAACCTCGTGGAGCTGACCCTGCCGCCCGACTCCTCGGTCGCGGGCACCCAGATCAGCGAGATCACCTGGCCCGAGGACACCTCCCTGGTCACCATCATCCGCGGCAACCGCGTGCTCACCCCGCACGGCGAGGAGACCCTGGAGCCGGGCGACGAGCTGCTCTTCGTGGCCGCCCAGGCCCGCGAGGAGCAGCTGGAGGACCTCCTCCAGGCCCGGCACTGAGCGCGTAGGACCCTCTGCCGCCCGGGCCCGGGCGGCAGCGCCGCACGCGGGAGGGGCGGGGTGACCGGATGGCCGCCCCGCCCCTCCCGCGTGCCGCGGCTCAGGCCCGCTTCTGCCGGGCGGCCAGCTCCTCGGCCTCGTACTCGGCGATCACGTCGATCGGCGGCGGCGCCTTCGCCAGGAAGACCCAGGTGAAGTACACGGCCAGCACCATGGGCGGGAGCTTCAGCGCGATCAGCACCCAGCCGAGCTGCGTCTCGTCACCCCACCAGTACAGCGGGAAGAGGATCGCGTACTTCGCCAGGAAGATGAGTCCCCAGGCCAGGCTGGCCTTGGTGTACGCCTTCTTGCGCCCGGGGTTGCGGGTGCGCCAGGAGAGGTTCTCCTTGAAGACCGGCCCCAGGATCACCCCCAGCAGCGGGAACCCCACCAGCGCCGAGACCGTGAACGCCAGGCCCAGGCCGACCCCGTAGATCATGCCGGGCAGGTAGAAGCCCTTGGCGCTGCCCGTGAAGAGGGCGAAGGCCACGCCGACGCCCACGCCGAAGACACCGCTGAAGGCGTGCTTGACGGTGTCCTTGCGCAGCAGCCGGACGACGACCAGCAGCACCGCGACGACGCCCGCCGCGATGGCGGACATCTTCACGTCCTTGTTGATCGTGTAGATCATCACGAAGAGCAGGCCGGGGAGCATCGTCTCCACGGTGCCGCGGACGCCGCCGAAGGCGTCGAAGAGCGCGGCCTGGGTGACCGCCTTCTGGTCGTCGGAGGGCACGGCGCCCGGGTCCGGCGTGGTCGGTTTGTCGAGTGACGTCACCGGTCAGTGCTCCTGTCCGAGCGGTCGGAGTTCGTACTTCGGGTTGAAGAGCACCCGGCGGCCGTGGCTCATCGAGATCCGGCCCGAGGCGATCATGCGCCGGCCGGGCTCGATTCCCACGATCGAGCGACGCCCGAGCCAGACCACGTCCAGCGCGGCCGAGCCGTCGAACAGTTCGGCCTCCAGGGCGGGGACGCCCGCGCGCGGGCGGAGGGTGACCGTGCGCAGCGTGCCGGTCACCTTCACTATCTGGCGGTCGTGGCAGTCGCAGATCCGCGTGCACCCCGCGGCTTCTGCGTCCTCCTGCAGTTCCGCCGAATGCAGCTCCTCCTGGGATGTGGAGAGCCGCTCTATCATCCGGCGGAACCGGCCCGCCGGCCTGGCCGGTTTCGCGGGCTTCTCGGGACGCGGTTCAGCACTCATACGGGAAGCCTACCGGCGCCCCCGCCGCGTCTCGAAGCCCCGCGCTATTCCTCGAAGCGGTACCCCATGCCCGGTTCGGTGACGAAGTGCCGCGGGCGGGAGGGGTCCGCCTCCAGCTTGCGGCGCAGCTGGGCCATGTAGACCCGCAGGTAGTTGGTCTCCGTCCCGTAGGTGGGCCCCCAGACCTCCTGGAGGAGCTGCTTCTGGCTGACGAGCTTCCCGCGGTTGCGCACGAGCACTTCCAGCAGGTGCCACTCGGTGGGGGTGAGGCGTACGTCGCGCCCCTCGCGCACCGCCTTCTTGGCGGCGAGGTCCACCGTGAAGCCCTCGGTCGCGACGACCACCTCGTCCCCGCCCGGCCCGGGGGACGGCTCGGCCCGGCGGACGGCGGCGCGCAGCCGGGCCAGCAGCTCGTCCATGCCGAAGGGCTTGGTGACGTAGTCGTCGGCTCCGGCGTCGAGGGCCTCGACCTTCTCGTCGGAGCTGTGCCGGGCGGAGAGCACCAGGATCGGCACCCGCGTCCAGCCGCGCAGCCCCTTGATCACCTCGACACCGTCCATGTCGGGCAGGCCGAGGTCGAGGACGACCACGTCGGGGTGGCGGGCGGCCGCGAGCTCCAGGGCGCCGGCCCCGTCGGCGGCCGCGTCGACCTCGTACTTGCGCGCCTTGAGGTTGATCACGAGGGCCCGGACGATCTGCGGTTCGTCGTCCACCACGAGCACCCGGGTCATCGGGGACCTGCTTTCTGTCGTTCGGGGAGGTCCCCGGCTTGGGTCGGTTCGGTTCCGGAGGGGTCCGGCGGGCCGCCGCGCGGCACCGCGCGCAGGGTGAGCACCATCGTGAGTCCGCCGCCGGGGGTGTCCTCGGCGGTGAGGGTGCCGTCCATGGCCTCGGCGAAGCCCCGGGCGACCGCGAGCCCCAGGCCCACGCCGGCACCGCGCGGGGCGTCCCCGTGGCGCTGGAACGGGGCGAATATGCGGTCCTTGGCCTGGTCGGGGACCCCGGGGCCGCGGTCGACGACGCGGAGCTCGACCCGGTCGCCGAGGAAGCTGGCGGCGACCAGGACCCGCCGGCCCGGCGGGCTGTACTTGACGGCGTTCTCCACCACGTTGGCCACGCTCCGCTCCAGCAGCCCCGGGTCCACCGCCACCATGGGCAGGGTCTCCGGCACTTCGAGCAGCACGCTGTCCTCCGGTACGCCGCCCATTGCCATCGGGACCACCTCGTCGAGGTCGACCTCCCGGATCAGGGGTGTCACGGTGCCGGTCTGGAGCCGGGACATGTCCAGCAGATTGCCCACCAGGTGGTGGAGCCGGTCGGCGCCCTCCTCGATGCCGGCCAGCAGCTCGGCGCGGTCCTCCTCGGACCAGTCCACGTCGTCGGAGCGCAGGGAGCTGACGGAGGCCTTGATGGACGCCAGGGGCGTACGCAGGTCGTGGCTGACGGCGGCGAGCAGCGCGGTCCTGATCCGGTTGCCCTCCGCCAGCCGCCGGGCCCCCTCGGCCTCCCCGACGAGCCGCTGGCGGTCCAGCACCACGGCCGCCTGGGCGGCGAAGGCGCCGAGCACCCGGCGGTCCTCGGCGGGCAGCACCCGCCCGGACAGGGCGAGGGCCATGTGGTCGCCGATCGGCATGTCGGCGTCGGCGTCCTCGGGCCGGGCCGCCGGGCAGGGGCCGACGCTGCCGGCCGGGGTCCAGGGCTCCACCTCGCCGGCCCGTTCCAGCAGGGCCACCGACTCCATCGCGAAGGTCTCGCGCACCCGCTCCAGCAGTGCGTCGAGGGCGGTCTCGCCGCGCAGCACGCTCCCGGCGAGGGTGGACAGGATCTCGGACTCGGCCCGCAGCCGCGCGGCCTGGTGCGTGCGCCGGGCGGCGAGGTCCACCACCGAGGCCACCGAGACGGCGACGCCGAAGAACACCGCGATGGCCGTGATGTTCTTGGGGTCGGAGACGGTGAACCGGTGCAGGGGCGGGGCGAAGAAGTAGTTCAGCAGCAGGGAGCCGAAGGCCGCCGAGGCCAGCGCCGGCCACCGGCCGCCCAGCAGCGCGGCCGCGACCGTGAGCGCCAGGAAGAGGAGCATGTCGTTGGCGAGGCCGGGATCGGCGTCGATGTTGGTCAGCAGGGCGCAGAGCAGTGCGGGGAGGACCACGCCGGCCACCCAGCCGGCCACGATCCGCGGCCGCCCGAGCCGGGCCGCCGAGCGGGCCACGGGCAGGCCCCGCCCGCGGGCCACCTCCTCGTGGGTGACGATGTGCACGTCGAGGTCGGGGCCCGAGTCGCGGGCCACGGTGGCGCCCACCCCGGGTCCCAGGACGTACTGCCAGGGCTTGCGCCGGCTGGAGCCCAGCACGATCTGGGTGGCGTTGACTCCGCGGGCGAAGGCGAGGAGCGCCTCGGGGACGTTGTCGCCGATCACATGGTGAAACGTTCCTCCAAGGTCCTCGACCAGGGTCCGCTGCACGGTGAGTTCCTTGGGCGAGGCCGAGGTCAGCCCGTCGCTGCGGGCGATGTAGACGGCGAGGACCTCGCTGCCGGAGCCCTTGGCGGCGATCCGCGCGGCCCGGCGGATCAGCGTACGGCCCTCGGGCCCCCCGGTGAGGCCCACCACGATCCGCTCGCGGGCCTGCCAGGTCGAACGGATCCCGTGCTCGCCCCGGTACCGCTGGAGGTGCTCGTCGGTCCGGTCGGCGACCCACAGCAGGGCCAGCTCGCGCAGCGCGGTGAGGTTGCCCGGCCGGAAGTAGTTCGAGAGGGCCGCGTCGACCTTGTCCGGCTGGTAGATGTTGCCGTGCGCCATCCGCCGGCGCAGCGCCTGCGGGGACATGTCGACCAGCTCGATCTGGTCGGCCCGCCGCACCACCTCGTCCGGCACGGTCTCCCGCTGGCGCACCCCGGTGATCGTCTCCACCACGTCCCCGAGGGATTCCAGGTGCTGGATGTTGACAGTGGTCACCACGTCGATCCCGGCGCGCAGCAGTTCCTCCACGTCCTGCCAGCGCTTGCCGTTGCGCGAGCCGGGGACGTTGGTGTGCGCGAGCTCGTCCACCAGGGCAACGGCGGGACGGCGGGCGAGCACGGCGTCCACGTCCATCTCGGTGAAGGCGGCTCCCCGGTGGGACAGCTCCCGCCTGGGCACCTGTTCGAGCCCGTGCAGCATCGCCTCGGTGCGCGGCCGCCCGTGGTGCTCGACGAAGCCGACGACGCAGTCCGTGCCCCGCTCGACCCGGCGGTGGCCTTCCGCGAGCATGGCGTACGTCTTGCCCACACCGGGCGCCGCACCGAGGTGGATCCTGAGTATGCCGCGTGCCATGCGCTCATTCTCGGGGACGTTCCCGCTGTTCACGTACCGAAAGGGCGTCTGCCGGACATCTCTGACGCGTTCCTGACGCGGCCCCGCGGGTCCCGGGCACGCGAAGGCCCGCGGGCCCGGTTCCCCCCGGGGGGAACCGGGCCCGCGGGCCGGAAAACGCCCTGGTCCGGGAACGGGGTCAGCGGACCTCGGTGATCTCCGGGCCGCGCTCCAGCTGGCCCATGCCGCCGGAGAAGCGCGAACCGTCCTGCTCCTCGGCCGTCTGCACGCCGTCCGGCACCATCTGGGCGTCGTTCGGCAGCTTCAGGACGATCGGGTCGCGCGGGGCCATCGGGCCGTCGCCGCGGACGACGACGGTCTCCCGGAAGATCTGTTCCAGCACCCCGGCCGACTCGGGGCGCACCGCGCCCTGGCCGGAGATGACGCCGCGCAGGAACCAGCGCGGGCCGTCGACGCCGACGAAACGCACGAGCTGGGCGCCGGTCTGGCCGTCGGGCAGCGGTACGGGGACCTGCGCGCGCAGCTCCCAGCCCAGCGGGCCGTCGACCTCGTCGATGATGCCGCCCTGCTGCGTGATGCCCGAGGCGATCTCGTCGCGGACCTCGCCCCAGATGCCCTCCTTCTTGGGGGCGGCGAAGGCCTGCAGCTGCACGGCGCTGTCGTTCAGGACGACGGTGGCGGCCACGATCGCGTCACCCGCGACCTCGACGCGCAGCTCCATGCCCTCGACACCGGGTACGAGGATGCCGCCCAGGTCGACCCGGCCGTCCGCCGGGTTGCCGGGCACCTCGGAGACGTCCCACGGGCCGTCGGGCCGCGGGGCCGGGGGCAGGTTCAGCCTGCGCGGGGCGGCGGACTCGTCGCCGTTCCCCTCGTCGGCAGCCACGCCGTTCACGACCTGCTCGGCCGCGCCGCCGTCCTTGGCGGAGTCGTTCTTCTTGCGACGTCCGAACACGTCACTGTCCTTCCCGGTCGGATACGACCGAAGCGTAGCCATTCCCACCCTGCTGCTGACCAGCCCCGGATCCGGCCACGGCCGCATGACCGCCGGTGGAGCCGAACCCCCCGTCGGCCCGGGCCGAGCCGGGAAGCTCCGCCACCTCGTGGAAGCGCACCTTCTCGACCCGCTGGACAACCAGCTGGGCAATGCGGTCGAAGCGCTCGAACCGGACGCTCTCGCGCGGGTCGAGATTGACCACGATCACCTTGATCTCCCCACGGTACCCGGCATCCACCGTCCCCGGGGCATTCACGAGCGCGAGCCCGCAGCGAGCGGCCAGGCCCGAGCGCGGGTGCACGAAGGCCGCGTACCCGTCGGGCAGGGCGATGGAGACGCCCGTGGGCAGTACGGCCCGCTCCCCCGGCTCCAGCTCGGCGGCCACGGTGGTCACCAGGTCGCAGCCGGCGTCGCCGGGGTGTCCGTAGGCGGGAAGGGGCACCTCCGGGTCGACGCGGCGGATCAGCACGTCGACCTCATGACGGGGTGCGCGGTTGTTCTGGGACATCAGGGGTTCACCTCGAAGGCGCGTGCGCGCCTGACCTGGTCCGGGTCGGACATCGCCGCCCGGATCTCCTCGGGCCGACCGTTGTCGATGAAGTGGTCGACCTTCACCTCGATGAAGAGCGCGTCGGCGCGGACGGCGACGGGGCCGTCCGCCCCGCCTATCCGGCCCACGGCCGTGGAGTAGATCTTCCGGCCGGCGACGGCGGTGACCTCGGCCTCCAGGTACAGCACGGTGCCCACGGGCACGGGCCGTACGAAGTCGGTCTCCAGCCGGCCGGTCACCGCTATGACGCGCAGCAGCCAGTTCAGGGAGCCCAGCGTCTCGTCGAGCGCGGTGGCCAGTACGCCGCCGTGGGCCAGACCGGGTGCGCCCTGGTGGGCGGGCTTGACGGTGAACTCGGCGGTGACGCGCACGCCCTCACCCGCGCGGGCCTCCAGATGGAGCCCGTGCGGCTGGCCCCCGCCGCAGCCGAAGCAGTGGGCGTAGTGCGCGCCGAGGAGCTCCCCGGGCGCGGGGGCATCGGGGTGCCGGACCGGTGCGGAGGCATCGGCCGGAGGTGTCAACGCTGTGTCTCGTCCACTCACAGCCGCTGACCTTACCCGCGCGGCTACCCACCGGTCGCCCCGTGGGAGGCTTGGTCCCATGCAGCTCTCTCCCGCGCACCACGACGAACGCCTCTCCGCCCCCCGCTCCTGGTGGGCCATCGCCGCGCTGACCGGTCTGGCGTGCGCGCTGATGCTCCTGCCGCTCGGCGCCCTGCCGTCGCTGGCGGGCCTGGTCGGCGGCGGCGCGGCGGCGGGGATGCTGGTGAGCTCGTACGGTTCCGCGCGCGTGCGCGTGGTGAACGGCGCCCTCGCCGCCGGCGACGCCCGGATCCCGGTCACGGCCCTGGGCGAGCCCGAGGTGCTGGAGGGCGAGGAGGCCCGCGCCTGGCGCACGTACAAGGCCGACACCCGGGCCTTCATGCTGCTGCGCGGCTACGTCCCCACGGCGGTCCGGATCGAGGTCACCGACCCGGCGGACCCGACGCCGTACGTGTACCTCTCCACGCGCGAGCCCCAGGCCCTCGCGGCGGCCGTACGCGCGGCGAAGACCGCAGCCGCGGCCGCCTGACCGGGCCGGGGCGGGTGCGGTTCAGCCCTCGGGGTCCGGGCGGCGGCCCTCGAGTGCGGCCCTGGTGGCCTCGGGAAGGGGCCCGGAGGGGCGCTCCAGGGGCGGCAGGGCGGGGAGGGCGCCCCAGGGCACGGCGCGGGCGCGGAGGTCCCCACGGACCTTCTCGGCGAGTTTCCTGGTGTCCCGGCGGTTCATGACGGCTCCGACGGCCGCGCCGACCATGAACGGCATGAGGTTCGGCAGGTTGCGGATCATCCGCTTCATGATCTGCTGGCGCAGTTCGCGCTTCATCTGCCCGCCGAGCGCCGCGTTCAGCGTGGTCGGCTTGGTCAGGTCGATCCCGCGCTCCTGGGTCCAGGAGGTCAGGTAGGCGAGGCTGCGGTCCTTCAGGCCGCCCGGCGGGCGCTGCCCGTAGACCTCGTGCAGCTCGGCGATGAGCTTCAGCTCGATCGCCGCGACCCCGGTGATCTCCGCGGCCAGCTCCGCCGGCATCGCGGGCGGCACGGGCAGCATGGCCGCGGCGCCGATGCCCGCGCCCACGGTGGAGGTCGCGTTGGCGGCCCCGGCGACCAGCTTGTCGGCCAGCTCCTCGGGACCGAGGTCCGGGAACTGCGCCCGCAGGGCGGCGAGGTCCCGCACCGGAACGCGCGGGGCGTTCTCGATGATCAGGTCGGTGATGTACAGGGCGGCGGCCTTCGCGCTCTCGCCGCCCTTGCGCACACCGTTCTTGACGGCTTGCATCCGACGCGTCCCGGGCCTGCCCCGGGACTCCTCGTCCGCCACTGCGGCCGACGGCACCGCCGCGGCGGTGTCGGACGGCACCACAGTCGTCCCGGGGGCCCGGCCGCCGGCGTCCGCGGAACCCGTTTCCGGGCCCGTGGTCACCGCGCGCGCCTGCGCCTCCGGATCGCCAGATTTCCGGAAACGTCGCTTCCGAAAGGGCGTCGAGCCGGTCACGGCCGTCCTCAGTCGCAGTCGCGGCAGATCGGCTGGCCGTTCTTCTCGCGCGCCAGCTGGCTGCGGTGGTGCACCAGGAAGCAGCTCATGCAGGTGAACTCGTCGGCCTGCTTGGGCAGCACCCGGACGGCCAGCTCCTCGTTGGAGAGGTCGGCCCCCGGGAGCTCCAGGCTCTCGGCGCCGTCGAAGTCCTCGATGTCGACGCTCGACGTGACCTTGTCACTGCGCCGGGCCTTGAGTTCTTCGATGCTGTCGTTGTCGACGTCGTCGTCGGTCTTGCGCGGAGTGTCGTAGTCCGTTGCCATTTTTTCGCTCTCCCCCTCTGGGATTTAGCGGTGTCTCAGCGCACGTAACGCGCGAGAGGCCGGACTTGTGCCCGACCTGAGGCGGAGATTTTGCCTCACATCAAGGTCTGTTACTCAATCGACACCCGGCCGCGCACCCGAAGGACTCCGTGGCCGGGATGTCGAGCGGGACCGTACACGGTCGGGGGGCCGTCCTGCACGAACGCCACCCCGTGTATTTCCCGCCATCCGGGGGGCCGGAAACCCGGACTTCCCGGGCTTTCCGGCCAGCTTGGGGTCACACAACGCGCATGACCCGACACTCGACACTGTGATCGATCACACAGGAACCGCCCCGTGGAGGCCGCCGTTCCGTTGCGCCCAGGGCGAACAGAACCCGGGTGGTTCAAAGGGGCAACGTGACACGCATCACCAGGCCACCGCCCTCGCGGGGGGTCGCGAGGATGCGGCCGCCGTGTGCGCGCGCCACGGAGCGCGCGATCGACAGACCGAGCCCCACACCCTTGTCACTGCCCGTTCGTTCCGTACGCAGCCGTCTGAAGGGCTCGAAGAGGCTGTCCACCTCGTACGCGGGAACAACGGGACCCGTGTTCGAGACGACGAGCACCGCCTGGCCGGGCTGGGCCTCGGTCGTGACCTCCACCCAGCCGTCCGGCACGTTGTACCGGACGGCGTTCTGCACCAGGTTCAGGGCGATCCGCTCCAGCAGCACGCCGTTGCCCTGCACCACGGCCGGCGCCTGGTGACCGCGGATCTCCACGCCCTTGGCGATCGCCTCGCCGCGGGCCTGGTCGAGGGCGCGCGAGGCGACCTCGGCGAGGTCGACCGGCTTGCGCTCCACGATCTGGTTCTCGCTGCGCGCCAGCAGCAGCAGGCCCTCGACCAGCTGCTCGCTGCGCTCGTTGGTGGCCAGCAGCGTCTTGCCCAGCTGCTGGAGCTCCACCGGGGCTCCGGGATCCGAGAGGTGGACCTCCAGCAGCGTCCGGTTGATCGCCAGCGGGGTCCGCAGCTCGTGCGAGGCGTTGGCCACGAAGCGCTGCTGGGCCGTGAAGGCCCGCTCCAGGCGGTCGAGCATCTCGTCGAAGGTGTCGGCGAGCTCCTTCAGCTCGTCGTCCGGCCCGTCCAGCTCGATCCGGCGGGTCAGGTCGGACCCCACCACCCGGCGGGCGGTACGGGTGACCTTGCCCAGCGGCGAGAGCACCCGGCCGGCCATCGCGTAGCCGAAGGCGAAGGCGATGACGCTGAGGCCCAGCAGGGCCATCAGGGACCGGCTGAGCAGGTCGTCCAGAGCGTGCCTGCGCTGCTCGAGGATGCACTGCGCGATCGCGGCGTTGAACTGGTCGATCGACTGGTCGATGCCCACGCCGGAGCAGGTGGTGCTGGAGACCTCGACCTTCTGGCCGCCGACGATCTTGAAGGGGAGCGCGTTGCCCTCCCTCAGGGCCTGGGCGGCCAGCAGGTAGATGATCGACAGCAGCAGGATCCCGGCGATCAGGAACATGCCGCCGTACAGCAGCGTCAGCCTTATCCGGATGGTCGGCCTCAGCCAAGGGAAAGGACCCTCGGGCTCGCCGGGGTCCCAGGTCGGTTTCGGTGGCGCCGGGGGCGGTGACGGGGTCGAGGCCACCGGGTCAGATCCGGTATCCGGAACCGGGCACCGTCACGATGACGGGCGGCTCCCCGAGCTTGCGGCGCAGGGTCATGACGGTCACCCGGACCACGTTGGTGAACGGGTCCGTGTTCTCGTCCCAGGCCTTCTCCAGCAGCTGCTCGGCGGAGACCACGGTCCCCTCACTGCGCATGAGCACCTCCAGCACCGCGAACTCCTTCGGCGCGAGCTGCACCTCGCGGCCCTCACGGAACACCTCGCGCCGGTTCGGGTCCAGCTTGATGCCGGCCCGCTCCAGTACGGGCGGCAGCGCGACGGTGGTGCGCCGCCCGAGGGCGCGCACGCGGGCGGTCAGCTCGGTGAAGGCGAAGGGCTTGGGCAGGTAGTCGTCGGCCCCCAGCTCCAGGCCCTGGACGCGGTCGCTGACGTCACCGGAGGCGGTGAGCATGAGCACGCGGGTGGGCATGCCGAGCTCGATGATCTTCCGGCAGACGTCGTCGCCGTGCACCAGCGGAAGGTCCCGGTCGAGCACGACCACGTCGTAGTCGTTCACCCCGACGCGCTCCAGCGCCGCGGCGCCGTCGTACACGACGTCCACGGCCATGGCCTCCCGGCGCAGGCCCGTGGCCACCGCATCGGCGAGCAGCTGCTCGTCCTCGACGACGAGTACGCGCACGTCGTTTCCTTCCTTCGAGCCCCACCGGGCACACGTCTGTTGCGCCTCCATCCTGCCGGTTTCGGCCGTAAACCGGCTGTAAGGCGCCCCTGGGGCCCTCCGGAGGCGGGTGTAGGGGGCGGAAGTGAGGATTCCCTCGCCTCACGAGGTTTCTGCGCCCAGGGTGCCGGGGAGGACGAGAGCACACCCCAACCACACCCTGACGCGGCGGACCGCTTCGCGCTCTCCCGCCGCCGACCCACGCAGAGGGGGCGCACCCACCATGGACGCATTCACCGCGGGTCTCCTGCAGCGCATCAAGGCCACGCAGTCGGACCTCAGCAAGGCCCGTGAGACGGGCGACGACTACCTCGCGGATGTGGAGCAGGCCGAACTGGAAGACCTCCAGCGGCTCGCCGCGGAACACGGCGTGCCGGTCTCGGCCGCCTGACCCGAAGCCACCTCCGGGCTCACGGCGCACCCACCGGGCCCCGGGGGGGGGGGGGGCGGGGGGGGGGGGGGGGGGGGGGGGGGCCCGGGGCGCCCGCGGGGGGGGGGGGGGGGGGGGGGGGGGGGGGGGGGGGGGGGGGGGGGGGGGGGGACCGGGGCGGGGGGGCGGCGCCCCCCCCCCCCCCCCCCCCCGGCCCCCGCCCCCCCCCCCCCCCCCCCCCCCCCCCCCGGCCCCCCGGGGCCCGGTGCTGTCGCCCCGCCGTGTCCCCCGGTCGTGCCGGTTCGGCTCCGGCGTCACGTCAGTCGTGCCAGGCTCCGGCTTCCTCCAACAGCGGCTGGAGCGACGCGAAGACCGCCGGGGAGGCCGCCAGCGCCAGTTCCCCGGAGGCCGGTTCCGAAGGCCGCCCGCCGGTCCGCGCGCCCGCCTCACGGGCGATCAGTTCGCCCGCCGCGAGGTCCCAGGGGTTCAGCCCGCGCTCCCAGTACCCGTCGAGGCGCCCGGCCGCGACGTCGCACAGGTCGAGCGCCGCCGAACCGCCGCGCCGGATGTCCCGCACCAGCGGGATGATCCGCGCGGCGACCTCGGCCTGGTGGGCCCGCCGCGTCTGGACGTACGCGAAGCCGGTGCCGATCAGCGCCTGGTCCAGGGGCGCCGCCGGCCGGCAGGCCAGCGGGGCGGTGCCCGACCAGGCCCCGCCGCCCAGCACCGCGTGGTACGTCTCCCCGCGCATCGGCGCCGCCACGACGCCGGCCACCGTCTCGCCCCGGTACTCGGCCGCGATGGACACGCCCCAGCTCGGGAGCCCGTAGAGGTAGTTGACGGTGCCGTCCAGCGGGTCGACGATCCAGCGCACCCCGCTCGTGCCGGGGCTGTCGGCGCCCTCCTCGCCCAGCAGCCCGTCCGCGGGCCGCCGTTCGGCGAGGACGCCGGTGATCAGCTTCTCGGCTGCGATGTCCATCTCGGTCACCACGTCGATCGGGCTGCTCTTGGTCGCGGCCACCGCCAGATCGGCCGGCCGGCCGTCGCGCAGCAGCTCCCCGGCCCGCCGGGCGGCCTCCAGGGCCACCTCCAGCAGTTCGGTCTTCAGCTCTTCCGGGATCATGCTCTCCCCCTACGCGTACGGGCTGTCCGCGCCGGCGGCCGCCGGCCGGGGCGCGCGGGCCGGGCAGCAGCCCACCGCGCACAGGTCGTGGCTCTGGCCCAGGGCGCCCACCCAGCACTCCTGCGGGCGCTCCCCGCGCTCGCGGGCCGCGCGCTCCAGCACCAGCTCCCGTACCGCTGCGGCGAAGCGGGGGTCGGCGCCGACGGTCGCGGAGCGCCGGGCCGGCAGGGCCAGCTCGGCGGCCTTGGCCGTGGCCTCGGTGTCGAGGTCGTACAGGACCTCCATGTGGTCGGAGACGAAGCCGATCGGGACCATGACCACGGCGGGCGCGCCCTCGGCGTGCAGGGCCTCCAGGTGGTCGCAGATGTCCGGCTCCAGCCAGGGGATGTGCGGGGCCCCGCTGCGGGACTGGTAGACGAGCCGCCAGGGGTGCGCGGTGCCCGTCTCGACCGCGACGGCGTCCGCGATGGCGCGGGCCACGTCGAGGTGCTGCTTGACGTAGGCCCCGCCCCCGCCGTCCTCGGTGTGGTCCTCGACCGGGCCGGAGGTGTCGGCCGCGGCGTTCGGGATGGAGTGGGTGGTGAAGGCCAGGTGCGCCCCGTCCCGGACCTCGGCGGGCAGGGCCGCGAGCGAGGCCAGCACTCCGTCGATCATGGGCTCCACGAAGCCGGGGTGGTTGAAGTAGTGCCGCAGCTTGTCCACGCGCGGCAGCTCCAGGCCCTCTTCCGCCAGGGAGGCGAGCGCGTCGGCGAGGTTCTCGCGGTACTGGCGGCAGCCCGAGTAGGAGGCGTAGGCGCTGGTGGCGAGCACGGCGATGCGGCGGCGCCCGTCGCGGACCATCTCCCGCATCACGTCCGTCAGGTACGGGGCCCAGTTCCGGTTGCCCCAGTAGACGGGCAGGTCCAGTCCGTGCTCGGCGAAGTCCTTGCGCAGGGCGTCCAGCAGTTCGCGGTTCTGCGCGTTGATCGGGCTGACCCCGCCGAAGCCGAAGTAGTGCTGCCCTACCTCCTTGAGCCGCTCGCGCGGGATGCCGCGGCCGCGCGTGACGTTCTCCAGGAACGGCACGACGTCGTCGGGTCCCTCGGGGCCGCCGAAGGAGAGCAGCAGCAGGGCGTCGTAGGGGGCGGCGAGGCCTTCGGCCACCGGCGCGGCGGGTGCACGGAGCTGGTCTGACATGCCTCGAATCCTGCCACCCGGGTTCCGCCGGGGAGAACCGGCCGGTCCGCATCCCGGACGCGGCGTAGGTAAGGTAACCCTAAGCCGAAGCGCTGATTTTTCCCCATGCGGGCGCCTTGCCGGCGGTCCTAACCTGTATGGGCCGATGACGTCCCTTACGGAGCGACCTTGCCCAGTCCCTACCGCGCGATCTTCGCGGCCCCCGGCACCAAGGGGTTCAGCGCCGCCGGCCTCATAGGCCGCCTGCCGATATCCATGGTGGGCGTCGGCATCCTCACGATGATCTCGGAGATGACCGGCCGCTACGCCATGGCCAGCGCCCTCACCGGCACCCTGGCCCTCGCCGCCGCCTTCGTCGGCCCCCTCGTCTCCCGGCTGGTGGACCAGTACGGGCAGCGCCGGGTGCTGCGCCCCGCGACCGTGGTCTCCGTCGCCGCCGTCACCGGACTGGTGCTGGCGGCGGCGTACGGCCTGCCCGACTGGACGCTCTTCGTGTGCGCCGCCGTCGCCGGCTGCGTGCCGAGCGTCGGCTCGATGGTCCGGGCCCGGTGGACCGAGCTCTACCGCGACTCCCCGCGCGACCTGCACACCGCGTACTCCTTCGAGTCCGTGATCGACGAGGTCTGCTTCATCTTCGGTCCGATCCTCGCCATCGGCCTGTCCACCACCTGGTTCCCCGAGGCCGGACCGGTGATCGCGGCCGGCTGCCTGCTCGTCGGCGTCTGGCTGCTCACCGCGCAGCGCTCCACGGAACCGGCCCCGCATCCGCGCGCCCCGGACACCGGACGCGCCTCGGCCCTGCGGTCCCCGGGACTGCAGGTGCTGACGGCCACCTTCGTGGCGACGGGCGCGATCTTCGGGTCCATCGACGTGTCCACGCTGGCCTTCGCCGACGAGCAGGGCAGCAAATCGTCCGCCAGCTTCATCCTGGCGATCTGGGCGGCGGGGTCCTGTATCGCCGGAATCGTCTTCGGCCTGCTCCACCTCAAGGGCAAGGCCGAACGCCGTTGGGTACTGGGCATCTGTGCGATGGCCGTGAGTATGATCCCCCTCCTACTGGCCGGGAACCTTCCGTTTCTGGCCGTGGCGCTCTTCGTCTCGGGCCTCGCCATCGCTCCCACGATGATCACCACGATGGCCCTGATCGAAGCGCACGTACCACGCGCGAAGCTCACCGAGGGCATGACCTGGATCAGCACCGGCCTGGCGGTCGGGGTGGCGGTCGGCTCCTCGGCGACCGGTCTGGTGATCGACGCGGCCGGAGCCCAGCGCGGGTTCGTGGTCTCGATCTCCTCGGGAGTGGCCGCGGCGGCGGTTGCGTTCGCGGGATACCGCCGGCTGACGAGGCCGGCGCAAGGGGAGGAGCCAGTCAGCGATGGCGACGTCGGGGACAGCAGCAGCGAAGAACGCACCGGCCGCGTGGCGTAACTGGGCGGGCAACGTCCGCTCCACGCCCGCGCGCGTGGTGACTCCGGCCTCGGTCGGCGAGCTCCAGGAGGCGGTCCGCCGGGCCGCCGGGGAGGGGCTGCGGGTGAAGGCGGTCGGCACCGGCCACTCCTTCACCGCGGCGGCCGCGACCGACGGGGTGCTCGTACGGCCGCAGGCGCTCAGCGGGATCCTGTCGGTCGACCGGGCGGCCGGCACCGTCACCGTGGCGGCGGGCACCGCCCTCAAGGACCTGAACCGGGACCTGGCCCGGCAGGGCCTCTCGCTCACCAATATGGGCGACATCATGGAGCAGACCGTCTCCGGCGCCACCAGCACCGGCACCCACGGCACCGGCCGTGACTCGGCCTCCATCGCCGCCCAGATCCGCGCACTGGAGCTGGTGACGGCGGACGGCCGGCTGATGGCCTGCTCCGAGAAGGAGAACCCCGAGGTCTTCGCCGCGGCCCGGATCGGCATCGGCGCCCTGGGCATCGTCACCTCGCTGACCTTCGCGGTGGAGCCGCTCTTCCTCCTGACCGCCCGTGAGGAGCCCATGCGCTTCGAGCAGGTGGCCTCCGAGTTCGACCAGCACGTCGCGGAGAACGAACACTTCGAGTTCTACTGGTTCCCCCACACCGGCAACTGCAACACCAAGCGCAACAACCGCAGCCAGGGCCCCGCCGCCCCGCCCGGTGCGGTCAGCGCCTGGATCGAGGACGAGCTGCTCTCCAACGGCCTCTTCCAGGCCGTCAACTCCCTGGGCCGCGCCGTCCCGGCGACGATCCCCTCGATCGCCCGCGTCGCCAGCCGCGCCCTGTCGGCGCGGACCTACACGGACATCCCGTACAAGGTGTTCACCAGCCCGCGCCGGGTGCGGTTCGTGGAGATGGAGTACGCACTTCCGCGCGAGCGGGCGGTGGAGGCGCTGCGGGAGCTCAAGGCGATGGTCGAACGCTCCCCGCTGCGGATCAGCTTCCCGGTGGAGGTGCGCACGGCCCCGGCGGACGACATCGCGCTGTCCACCGCGTCCGGGCGGGACACGGCGTACATCGCGGTGCACATGTACCGGGGCACCCCGTACCAGGCCTACTTCACCGCCGCCGAGCGGATCTTCACCGCCCACGGGGGACGGCCGCACTGGGGCAAGGTGCACACCCGGGACGCGGAGTACCTCGCCGCGGCCTACCCGCGCTTCGCCGAGTTCACCGCGCTGCGGGACCGGCTGGACCCGGACCGGCTGTTCGGCAACGACTACCTGAGGCGGGTCCTCGGGGACTGACCCCCGCTCAGGGGGCGCCGGGGGGACCGCTCCTCGGCGCCCCGAGCGAAGCGGTCCGTTCCGTTCATGCGGATTGTGTGAAGCGCGACACCCGGAAACGGCCGCGTCCGCAGGTGGACCCGGCCGCGGAACCGATTCCGGGCAGGCCGACTCCCGCCGCCCGGGACAAGTTCGGCGGCGCGGCGGTCCACCCGGGTGGCCCGAATGGAGTACTGTGGCGAGCCCTGGGGCCGTCCTTCCTCGCGGATGTCCGGACCCGGGAGAGGGGGCCGGCTGATGGAGAAGCGGCGCTCAAGACCGGTGATGCCGCGGTATTGCACGGGCTCCTGCTGCGCACAGTAACCACCCCGTCACTGTGCGTGCCCAACAGGTAACCGTGCCATAACGTCGATCAAGGGCGCATGCCCGACACGCCGGTTTAACTCGGCAAGGTTGTGGCAGGCTGCACCCGGGCAGGCCACACTCGACTAGCGGAAGCAGCGACGCACGTGACGTCGGCAGGCACCACCCGGGAGGTCCCCATGCCCGAACTGCGTGTCGTGGCCGTCTCGAATGACGGAACACGACTGGTGCTCAAGGCTGCGGACAGCACGGAGTACACGCTTCCGATCGACGAGCGGCTGCGGGCTGCCGTGCGCAATGACCGCGCGCGCCTGAACCAGATCGAGATCGAGGTGGAGAGCCACCTCCGCCCCCGCGACATCCAGGCCCGCATACGGGCCGGTGCCTCCGCGGAGGAGGTCGCGCAGCTCGCGGGCATCCCGGTCGACCGGGTACGCCGCTTCGAGGGTCCGGTACTGGCCGAGCGCGCCTTCATGGCCGAGCGGGCCCGCAAGACCCCCGTACGCCGCCCCGGCGAGAACACCGGCCCGCAGCTCGGCGAGGCCGTGCAGGAGCGCCTCACGCTGCGCGGGGCCGACAAGGACTCCGTCCTGTGGGACTCCTGGCGCCGCGACGACGGCACCTGGGAGGTGCTGCTGGTCTACCGGGTGGCGGGCGAACCGCACTCGGCGAGCTGGTCGTACGACCCGCCGCGCCGGCTCGTCGTGGCGGTGGACGACGAAGCCCGCTCCCTGATCGGCGAGGCCGACGACCTGCCCTCCACCCCGGAGCCGAGCTTCCCCTTCGTGCCGAGGATCGCCCGGCTGCCCCGCGACCGGCCGCTGGACCGCGCGCTCGACCGGCAGCTGGAACGGCCCGAGAACCGGCCCTCCCCGCCGCCCGCACCGGAGCCCGAGGAGGAACGGGACACCCTGACCAGCCTGCTGGAGGCGGTCCCGAGCTTCCGGGGCGACCTGGTGGTCCCGGACCGTACGGAGACGTCCGCCGAGGAGCCGGAGTCCGAGGAGCCGCCCGCCGCGGCGGCGTCGGCCGGCGCCGGTGCGGCGTACGCGGACGTGCTGATGCCGCGCACGGTGGCGGGCCACCGCGAGCGGCTGACCGGTACCACCGACCGGCAGGCCGAGGCCGACGGGGTCCGGCCGGGGCGCCGGGCGGCCGTGCCCAGCTGGGACGAGATCGTCTTCGGGACCCGGCGCAAGAAGCAGGAGTAGCCCGGCCGGTGGCACCCCCGAGGGGGCGTCACCGGCCGCGGAACCGTCAGGGGTTGGGGCCGGTGGCCACGGGCCGCGCCGGGTCCGAGGACCACTGCGACCAGCTGCCCGCGTACAGGCTCGCCGCGATGCCGGCCACCTCCAGCGCGAGGACCTCGTGCGCCCCGGAAACCCCCGAACCGCAGTACACGCCGACCGCGGTGTCCCCCGCCACGCCGAGCGCCGCGAACCGGGCGCGGAGCTCCCCGGCCGGCAGGAACCGGCCGTCCGGGCCGACGTTCTCCGTGGTCGGGGCCGACACCGCGCCCGGAATGTGCCCGCCGACCCGGTCGATCGGCTCGACCTCGCCGCGGTAGCGCTCCCCCGCGCGGGCGTCCAGCAGCAGGCCCGTGCGGGCCAGCGTGGCCGCGTCGTCGGCCTCCAGCAGCCCGAACGCCCCCGGGGTTGGCTTGAAATCACCCTCGGCCGGTGTCACCGCCTCGGCGGTCAGGGCGCCACCGACCGCCGTCCACGCGGCCAGACCCCCGTCAAGCACGCGCACGTTCGGGTGCCCCGTCCAGCGCAGCAGCCACCAGGCGCGGGCGGCCGCCCAGCCCAGACCGCCGTCGTACACGACCACCGGCGCGTCGGCGCGTACACCGGCCCGGCGCATCGCGGCGCCGAAGTCCTCCGGGTCCGGGAGCGGGTGGCGGCCGCCCGCCCCCGGCGGACCTGCCAGTTCGCGGTCGAGGTCGACGTAGACGGCACCGGGGATGTGCCCTGCTTCGTAGGCGGGACGCTGGTCGGGGCCGCCCAGCTGCCAGCGGACGTCCAGGAGCACCGGCGGCCGGGGAGCGGCCAGCTCGCTCTTCAGTTCGGAGGCCGAGAGAATCGCAGTCATGGGCCCATCTTCCTCCCGGCCCTCGAACCCGTGTAACAAGCCGGACATCGACGGGCCGCAGTGATTCGGTCATCTCTGTTCCGGGCCCCGGTCGTGCGGCCGGTCGGGGCGCGCCGGATGCCGCGGAGTGGAAGCATCTGCGGGGACCAGGGACACGACGGCAGGAGACGGCTGACATGACGGAGGCATCGGGAGCTTCGCGGCGCACATCCGGCACACCGTGCTGGGTGAGCCTGATGGTGCACGGCCTCGGGAGCACGGAGCACTTCTACGCCGACCTGTTCGGCTGGGAGTACGAGCCCGGCCCCACCCAGTTCGGCCCGTGCGTCCGGGCCTTCCTCGACGGCGAGGAGGTCGCCGGGATCGGCGAGATGCCGCCGGACCGCCATCTTCCGGTGGCGTGGACGACGTACTTCGCCACGGACGACGCCGACTGCACCGCCGAGTCCATCCGGTCCTGCGGCGGCACGGTGGCGGTGGGCCCGCTGGATGCCGGGGCCGCGGGACGGATGGCGATCTGCTCCGACCCGCTGGGCGCGATCTTCGGGATCTGGCAGGCCGACGGGCTCCCCGGGACCCGGCGGGCGGGGGCGCCCGGCACCCCCGTGTGGAACGAGCTGGTCACCCAGGACACCTCGACGGTCGGCAAGTTCTACGAGCACGTCTTCGGCCACGACGCCGAGCGGCACCCGGACCTCTCGGCCGACTTCGACTACCTGACGCTGCGCCTGGGCGGCCGTCCGGTCGCCGCCGTCCACGGGGTCGGCCGCGCGCTGCCGCACGACCGGGGGCCGCACTGGATGACGTACTTCGAGGTGGCCGACCCCGACGCGGTCGCCGCCCGGGTGACCGAGCTGGGCGGCCGCGTCGTCGCACCGCCGCGGGACCGGATCACGGGCAGGCTGGCCATGGTCGCGGACCCGGAGGGGGCGGTCTTCGCCGTGGTGCGGACGGCTGCTCCCTAGGTGTATTGACCCGCAGCGTTGTTCACGCGGCTGATGGGTGGCATGCCGCCCAGTGCGGTGTGGCTGCGGTGGTGGTTGTAGGTGTGGAGGAAGTCTGCCAGGGCCGCTGTCCGTTCGTCGTTGGAGGTGTAGGGCCGTAGGTAGGCCCATTCCTCGAGTAGGGTGCGGTTGAAGCGTTCGACCTTGCCGTTGGTCTGCGGCCGGTAGGGCCTGGTGCGTTTGTGGGTGATGCCGGCCGCGGCCAGGGTCTGGGTGAAGAGCTTGGCCTTGTAGCAGGAGCCGTTGTCGGTCAGGACGCGTTCAACGGTGATCCCGTGGGCTGCGAAGAACGCGTTCGCCCGGGTCCAGAATCCGGCGGCTGTCTCCTTGCGTTCGTCGGTGAGGACCTCGCTGTAGGCCAGGCGGGAGTGGTCGTCGACGGCGGAGTGGATGTAGCTGTAGCCGATCACGGGTGTGCTGCTCTTGCGCAGGGTGGTGGTGGCCTGGCGGTTGCGGTCGCCTGCCGTGCGGCCCACCACCCGCCACCCGCCGCCGTCGGGGATGTTGCCAAGTTTCTTGATGTCGACGTGGACCAGCTCGCCGGGGCGGGCGCGTTCGTAGCGGCGGACGATCGCTGCGGTGGGGCGGTCGAGCCAGGCCAGGCGGTTCAGGCCGTGCCGGGTCAGGATCCGGTGCACGGTCGAGGTGGGCAGGCCCAGGATGGGTCCGATCCGGGCCGGGCCGAGTTTGCGTTCGGTCCGCAGTCGGCAGACCTTGGCCTCCATCGAGGCCGGGGTGCGGTGCGGTGTCGTGCCCGGCCTGCTGGGTCGGTCGGCGAGGCCGGCGTCGCCCTCGGCCCGCCACCGGCGGATCCATTTGTGGGCGGTGGGCCTGGATATGCCCATCTCGGCCGCGACATGCGCGACTGGCCGTCCCGCCTGGACGCGTTCGACCAGGATCCGCCTGCCGTGAACGGTCAGCCGGGCATTACGGTGGGACACGAAGACCTCCGTGTGCGGTGCAGCTTAGACACCTCCACCACACCGGAGGTCTTCGTCGTGATCAAGACCGGCCCCCGTTAACAACGCTCGTGGTCAATACACCTAGGCGGCCCTGACGGGCAGCAGCTGCGGGCGCTTCGCGCCGCGGCCGTCGCCGGAGGAGGTGCCGCGCAGCCGGCGGCCCAGCCAGGGGCCGAGGAACCCGGCCGCCCAGGCCGCCTCGGCGGCGACTGCCCGGGCGCCGGAGCGGGGCGGCCGGGGCGGCAGCGGCTCCTTCCAGGCCCCGCCGCTGCCGGGCAGCTCCAGGACCTCGGCGAGGGCGGCGGCGATACGGGCGTGGCCCAGGGGGCTGGCGTGGAGCCGGTCGGCGGTCCACAGGCGCGGATCGGTGGCGACGGCCGCCCGGCCGGTCTCGGCGACCACCACCCCGTGGCGGCCGGCGGCGGCGCGGATGCGGGTGTTGAGCTCGGTCACCCTGGGGCCCAGCGGCCTGGCCAGGGGTGCGATGCGCGCCACGTCCGGGAAGGTCGCGGTGGCCACTCGGGCGCCGGCGACCGTCAGCGCGGCGAACACCTCCTCCAGCTCCCCAGCCACCTCCGCGGCGTCGAAGCGCGGCCGGAGCAGGTCATTGACCCCGGCGACGACGGTGGCGACGTCCGGCCGCAGCGCGAGGGCGGGCGCGAGCTGTTCCACGCGGACCTGCCCGGCGAGCCGGCCCCGGACCGCGAGGTTCGCGTACAGCAGCCCGGGAGCGGCTGCCGCGAGGTGCCCGGCGAGCCGGTCGGCGAAGCCCCGCAGGCCCGTGGTGTCGTCACCGTCCCCGAGCCCCTCGGTCTGGCTGTCGCCCAGGGCGACGTAGCGCAGGTACTCAGTCCTCCGCACGGTTGCTCCCCTCCCTCCGCCTGAGCACGTCCGCCGCGCGCAGGCACCAGTCCCGGTGGCCCTCCTCGAAGGCCACCCCCCGCAGGCACGTCAGGTACCCGCCGATCCGCTCTCCCCGGAGCAGGTACGCGTCCTCGTCCATCCCGCCGCGCATGGTGCGCAGCAGCGTGCGCAGCAGCTCGATCTTGGCCTCGGCGGCGGTGGCCCGCTGCTCCAGCTGCTCGATGACCGGGGCGGTGCCGATGCGGTCGGCGCTCTGGACCTTCACCAGGAGGTCGTCGCGGATCGAGGAGGGCTTGGAGGGGGCCCCGGCGAACCGCTCCAGTTCGGCCCGCCCGGCGTCGGTGACGCGGAACAGCCGCTTGTTGGGCCGGGACTCCTGCACCACCTCCCGGCCCGCGACCAGCCCGTCCGACTCCAGCCGCGCCAGTTCGGCGTAGAGCTGCTGGGGCAGGGCGTGCCAGAAGTTCGCGACGCTGATGTCGAACGCCTTCGCCAGCTGGTAGCCGCTGTACTCGCCGTCGAGCAGTGCCGCCAGTACCGCGTGCCGCAAGGCCATGGCCGGTATCCCTCTTCCCTTTCGGTGCCCGTACCGGCACGATACTCAAAAATCTGACTACTCGCCCCGTTGAGTAATCACCGATCGGAGGAGGGGCCATGGAAACCGCCGAACGCTTCCGCGCCGCCGTGGAGAAGCGCGACCTCGCCGCGCTGGACGACCTGTTCGCCGAGGACATCCGGCTCTACAGCCCGGTGAAGTTCAAGCCGTTCGAGGGCAAGGCCGCCGTGCTGGGCCTCTTCGGCGTCCTGCTGCGCACCTTCGACGACCTGCGCTACCTGGGGCGGCTGGAGGGCGCGGCGGAGACCTGCACGGACGGCGAGGAGGCCCCGTCGGTGATCCTGCCCTTCCGGGCGCTGGTGGAGGGCAAGCAGATCCACGGCATCGACCTGCTCCAGTTCGACGACGCGGGCCGGGTGAAGGAGTTCACGGTGATGGTCCGCCCCCGCTCCGCGGTCGACACCCTGGGCCGGGCGGTCCTGGCCGGCCTGGTGGCCGACGGCCTCGCCCCGGAGGCGTGACGGCGTGTCGCCGTGGGTCCGCCGCGGCCCGGTACGAGGATGTGGCGGGCGTGCCCCGACCTGACGGAGCGCGCCCGCACGGCTACGCGACCCCCCGGGAAGCCGCCCGCGAGTACTGTGGAAGGGCTTCCGGGGGCGCACCGGCGGATGGGGTTCACCGTGTCGACATCGAGTCACGAAACGTTCGGCGCACCCTGCTGGGTCAGCCTCATGGCCCGCGACCTCGGTGCGGCGAAGGAGTTCTACAGCGCGGTCCTCGGATGGGAATTCGGGCCCGCCCACCTCGGCGAGGCCTTCACCGTCGGCTTCGCCACCGGGGTCCCGGTGGCCGGTCTCGGCGCCCTGCCCCCCACCCTCAGCATCCCCGTCGCCTGGACCCCGTACTTCGCGGTGGACGACGCGGACGTCACAGCGGCACGCATCCGGGAGCGCAGCGGAACGGTGGCCGTCGGCCCCCTGTCCTTCGGCACCGGCCGGGCGGCGCTCGCATCCGACCGGGACGGGGCGGTCTTCGGCATCTGGCAGGGCGAGGCCATTCCCGACTGGGGTATGGGCGGGGACGCGGCGCCGGCCTGGCTGGAACTGCACACGAGGAACGCCTTCGACGCGGCCATCTTCTACGGCGAGGTCCTGGAGTGGGCCTGCGACCACGGGAACTGCTGCGAGGTCGCCTACGTCGAGGAGGACGACCGCATCCTGCTCCGCCGCGCGGGCCGGACCGTGGCCCGGCTGCACGGCGGAACGCTCGCGGAGGCCCCCGACCCGCACCTGAGGCCGCGCTGGCGCGTCCACTTCCGGGTCCCCGACCTCGACGCCGCCGTGGAGGCGGCC
Source organism: Streptomyces sp. NPDC012794 (assembly GCF_042901085.1). Taxonomy (NCBI): domain Bacteria; kingdom Bacillati; phylum Actinomycetota; class Actinomycetes; order Kitasatosporales; family Streptomycetaceae; genus Streptomyces; species Streptomyces sp. NPDC012794. The sequence goes on along the minus strand of NZ_JBIBCI010000007.1, from coordinate 133,265 downwards.
ACCGAGCTGGGCGGCAGCACCGTCCCCGCCGGGGACTCCGCCGCCTACCCCGACGAACGCACCCTGAGGGACCGCGACGGCGCCGTATTCAGCATCGTCGGCCCGGCCTCCCCCGGCCGCTTCTGACGGTGGAAGCCGGCCCGGGACGCGCGCCGGGCGTCACCGGGGCCGGTACTCGGCCCAGGTCTTGGGGGTCTCGGAGGCCTTCACCGCCGCGAGCTCGGGGATCCGTTCCGTCCAGAGATCGAAGACCCACAGGGCGAGGTTCTCCGCAGAAGGCGAAGCACCCCCCATCGCCTCGTTCAGGTGACGGTGGTCGAGGGTGTCGTCCACCCATCTCTTGAACGCGTCGAGATCCCGGTAGTCCCGTACGAACCCCGCCTCGGTGAGGTCCTCCCTGCGGGCGCGGAGCTCGAGCACCAGCACGTAGTTGTGGCCGTGCATACGGGCGCAGGGGTGCCGGCTCGGCAGCCGGTCGAGAACGTGACTGGCCGAGAAGTGGAACTCCTTGGTGATCGTCAGCATGGCCACCCCAGTTCGGCAGCGCACGGCGGAAAGCCCACCGGCATGCGTGCTTCGCGCATCACCGGCCGGCCTCGCCGTCTCCGAGAACGATCGGTGGCCAGGCCCGCCATGCGCAGACCGCCCCGCCCCTCCGTGAGCCCCGCCAGCACCGAGCGCAATTCCTCATGTGCTCCACGCGATCGACGCATCCGATCGGCACTGTACGTCCCCCGTCCCACGGCTTTCGGAGCTTCGCGGCCCCCATCGGCACGCGCCGCCAACGGTAGGACATCCCCGTCCGGTCCGCCCGTGACTCTGCGAGATGCCCTCATCCGGACAGTGAGCGTCCGCAGGCTTGCAGCGTGCCCGCGGCAGGCACTCCGCCGGGGTTGCCTCCACGCTTACGGAGGCGGAGGGGAGGTCTCTTTGCGGAGGGGGTCGGGGACCGGGTCGCCGGAGAGGCGGACCGTGCTGAGGATGCGCATGACCAGGTCGTCGCGGACGGCCCCCTGGACGCCCGTCCGGCCGTAGAAGTCCCAGGCGACGAAGTCGCCCTTGGAATTCTTGAAGCCGAAGGCGATCGCCCAGCCGTCCCCCGCGCACTTGTGGTCCTTCTTGGCGCCCTCGGTGCGGGCCTTCACGTAACTCCCCTTGACCCCGGCCTTGGTTGTGTAGGCCACCGGCTTGTCCCACTTGACGATCTCCTTGTCCGGGGATGCGAACGCGGAGTATGCCCAGGCCGTCGCCGTCTTCTGGGCGACCTCGTCGGTGGTCTTCGCGCCGTCGGCGCCCTTGGTACCGGTGGACGCGAGTGCGATGTCGTTGACGTAGCCGTCGCCGTTGGCATCCAGACTGCACCACTTCTTCTTGAAGAAGGCGGGCGCGGTGTGCCCGATCACCGGCTTGTCAGGGTCCTTGTCGTCCGTGAAGCCGCTGAAGATCTGCGGCTCCAGGACCTCCCAGTCCGGCGGTACGTCGAAGGCGGTGCCGTGCTTCGGATTCACCACGACCTTCCAGCCCTTGACCGTCGGCTGCACGGTGCCCGGGGCGCCCGGGGACACGGAGCCGGACGGGGAACCGGAGGCGGGTGCGGAGGAAGCCGGCCCCCCGGCGCCGTCCGCCCTGTCGCCGTCCCGGAAGAGGACCGCGGCGGTCACCGCGACGGCCACCCCCGCGGCCACCGTCGCCGATATCGCCACGGCGGCCTTGCGCCGGGACGCGGAACGCGGCGCCGGTCCGGGAGGCGGAGTCGGCGCGCCGGACGGGTGCTGCTGGTGCGTACCGGGCGGGGCGCCCTGCCAAGGTTGGCCGAATACGCCAGGTCCGTAGGGGCCGGTCTGGGCGCCCTGCTGTCCGGGAACCGGCTGCCGGTAAGGGTTCTGCCCCGGGTTCTGCCTGCTCTGGTCCCCATCGGGCGTCTGCTGTCCTGGCCACATGGCGCGCAACAATAGGGCGGTGGCCGCCGCTCGTCACGCTTCGGGGGCGGGGAGGGCGCGGATCCGGCCACCCTTCCCGCCGGGGTCCCGCGACCTACTTCCCGAAGGACAGCAGGGAGTGGTCCACCTTCTTCGGCTCCGGGCTGCGTACGGACCCGTTGAGCAGGAAGACGCGCCCCTCGCCCCAGGCCAGCCGGACGCTGGAGGTGTAGAAGGCGGATTCGGGCCCCTTGGCGTTCTTCGGGCTCTGCAGGAATATCTGGGGCCGGCCTCCGCCCGTCGGGATGGCCGCCATCGCCGCGGACAGGCCCTTGTCCGTGTCGACGTAGACGACGACCTTCCCCTCCTCGATGGCCAGCGGGAACATGACGCGGCCGTCAGGGCCCGTCGTGCGCCACTTCACCTGACCGGTGTTGAGGTCAACCGCGATCACCTCGTCGGGCTTGTCGACGTGCAGCGGGTACGTGGCGTCGGGTGTGCCGCCCGCTATGTAGAGGGTGTCCGCGTCGGTCACCGCCGCGTTGCAGTCGTGCAGGTCGCCGCTGCCGCTGCCCCAGCCGTTGCACCGCTTGCTGACCCCGAAGGCGGCGTTGGTCTGCGAGCGGACCTTGCCGTCGGCGGCGAAGGCCGTGATGTTCCAGACCTTCTCCTGCGTGTTGTAGGTGCTGACGACGAGCGGGTCCACGGACAGGATCTGGCCGATGTTCCAGCCCTTCGCGTACTGGTGGCTCCACTTGGCAGCGCCGGTCGCCGGGTCGATCTCCTCGATCACCGACTGCCGGTCGGCCGAGCCCTGGCCGAAGCAGTCGCGTACGAGCATCAGCCTGGCGGCGCCGCCGCCGACCGTCGCGGGGGTGCAGCCGCTGCTCGGTGTACCGAAGAGTTTGCGCCCGTCGGTGACCGAGAAACCGCTCACGACCGCGGCACGCGCCACCGCGACGGTGTCCCCTGAGATGGCCAGCCGCAACTCCGGAGCCTGGTCGAAGGCCTTCTCCTTCGGTATCTCCACCTTCCAGCCCGCCTGGCCCGTGGCGAGGTCGACCTGCTGGAGGTGGGTGCACTGGGAGGTCGCGCTGTCCTTCTCCCGGACCCCGACGACGATCTTCCCGTTCGGGGCGGGGCTCTCCGGGATCCCGCACAGCGGCGTGGCGAGGGGAAGCCTCCACTTCTCCTTGCCGTCCGTCGCGGTGTAGGCGGTGACCTCCTTGTACATCGCCTTGATCACGGCGTCCCCCACCCGCCAGGGGCCGTGCTGCGAGGCACCGGAGCCGGCCAGTTCGGTCCGGTTCGACACCAGCCAGACCCGGCCCTCGCCCGGCTGGATCCCGGCGTTGGGGTCGAAGACGAACGGGGGGCCGCCGGGACCCTGGCCGTCTCCCTGGTCCACGGACGCGGACGCGGCGGGAGCGGCGGGGGCGGCGGCGTCGCCGTCCCCGGCATCGCCGGAGCCGTCGCGCAGGAGGATGTACGAGCCGCCGCCGAGGGCGAGCAGGGCCGCGACCAGGGCCGCCACCAGCACGCCGGTCCCGCCCCGCGGACCGCGGCGGGGCGGGCGTACGAAGTCCGCTGCCTGCACCGGCGGTTGCGCGTAGGGATTGCCCGGCGCGGGCCCCGATCCGGGCTGTGGCGTCGGGTAGACCGAGCCGTAGCCCGGCTGGACTGCCTGTGGTTGCCGATCAGGGCCCGGCAGTTCGTCGAAGTCGCGACGGGTCATGAGGTCAGTGTGGCTGGCGGGACGGCCGAACTGGGATACTTTTTTAGACTACTTCCCGTCACCGTGCCCGGTTCCGGCCCTGGTTCCCCGCCGCGTGTACCCGCCAGGTGCGGGCGGGCTCACCCAAGCCGACGGCGTCTCCCTCGCGCACGCCGCGTTCGGGCCCGCCCTCTCAAACGTGGTTGACCGGAAGGACGTCCGGGGAGAGGGCGCCGGCGTGGGCCGCGGCCGAGGTCATGCGCCTGCGGTGGTGACGGCGGCAGAGGACCTCGTAGCCGATCTCCTCCGCCGGGCGGTTCACGTCCCCGACCACCACCTGCGCGCCCTCGACCACCATCTCCCCGCCCACCGTCCGGGCGTTGTGCGTGGCACGGGCGCCACACCAGCACAGGGCCTCGACCTGGAGCTGCTCCAGGCGGTCCGCCAGCTCGATCAGGCGCTGGGAGCCGGGAAACAGCTTCGTCCGGAAGTCCGTCGTGATGCCGAAGGCGAAGACGTCCATGCCGAGGTCGTCCACGATGCGCGCCAACTGGTCGATCTGCTCGGGCGCGAGGAACTGGGCCTCGTCCACGATCACGTAGTCCGCCTTGCCTCCCTTGGAGAGCTGGGCGACCACGTACGCGTACAGGTCCATGCCCTCCGGCGCCTCCACCGCCTCCGTCACCAGTCCCAGGCGGGAGGACAGCTTGCCCTCCCCCGCCCGGTCGTCCCGGGTGAAGATCACGCCCTGCAGGCCGCGAGCGTCACGGTTGTGGGCGATCTGGAGCGCCAGCGTGCTCTTTCCGCAGTCCATCGTTCCGGAGAAGAACACCAGCTCGGGCATGGGAAGTACGGGACCTTTCGGGTCAGGGCGGGAGAAGGGCGAACAGGGGTGCTCAGGTGCGGACTTCGAGCAGCGGGACCAGCTGCTCGGCCGGGGTCATGGAGCCGTGCATGCCGGTGAGCGCCGACTCGTTGGGCTCGTTGCGGGAGGCGGTGATCGCGGCGTCGGCCTGGGCCGCGGCGATCACGTCGCCGATCCGCCCGAGGACCCGCTCGTCGCATTCGCCCGGCGTCCCGAACCAGCCCAGTTCCAGGGCCTCTTCGCGGCTCGCGACCCAGAAGCGGTCCCCGAGCACTTCGCGCCACACGGTCAGTACGTCGGCCTCCGCGCCCGGCACCGCGTAGACGTGCCGGGCCCGGCCCTCGCCGCCGAGCAGGGCCACGCCCGCGCCCAGCTCCCAGTCCTCGTCGAAGTCGATCCGGGAGTCTTCGTCGAAGGGGACGTCGACCATGCCGTGGTCCGAGGTGACGTACAGGGCGGAGCGCGGCGGCAGCTGCTCCGCGAGGCGCTGCACGAGCCGGTCGACGTACATGAGCTGGCCGCGCCAGGCGTCGGAGTCGACGCCGTGCCGGTGGCCGGCCCCGTCGAGTTCGCTGAAGTACGTGTACACGAGCGAGCGCTCGCCCTCCGCGAGCTGGATCGCCGCGAGGTCCATGCGTTCCTCGCCGGTCATCCGGCCGTGGAAGGTGCCGCCGCTGAGCGCGACCTGGGTGAGCGGAGTGGTCTGGAAGTGCGGCGCGGACACCTGCGCGGTGTGCACCCCGGCCGCGTCCGCGAGCTGGAAGACGGTCGGGTACGGCTGCCAGGGCTTGGGCGGGGTCCAGGGCTGCCAGCGGAGCTGGTTCATCAGCCGGCCGGAGGCCGGGTTGCGCACGGCGTAGCCGGGCAGGCCGTGCCGGGCGGGCGGCAGGCCGGTGCCGACGGAGGCCAGGGAGGTGGCGGTCGTCGCCGGGAAACCGGACGTGATCGGCAGGCCCGTGCCGCCGCGCGAGCTCGCGAGCAGGGAGGTGAGGAACGGGGCCTCGCCCGGGTGCGCCCTGATCTGCTCCCAGCCCATGCCGTCGACCAGGAACACGCAGTTCCGGTCGGCCGGGGCCAGCTCGGTGATCCCGGCGGTGAGGCCGGGTACGCCCTGGCCGGAGGCGAGGGTGGGCAGCAGGTCGGCGAGGGAGCCGGAGCCGTACTGCGGGACCGGGGCGCCCGCGAGGTCGAGCAGTTCCGGTTCGTCCTGCCAGTTCGAGGGCACGGAGTACGACATCAGCGGGCGGGACCGGAGGTCGCCGCCGTCGCCTCGCTGAGCGCCTGCGCGAAGACCAGCGCCTGGCGGACCGTCTCGGGGCCGTCGCCGGCCTCGCTGACGCGCAGGCTGAGGTCGTCGGCGGTGGAGTTGCCGGTGTAGCCGTGGTCGGAGTCGCAGTTCGGGTCGCCGCAGGCGGCGGGCTCCAGGTCGATGCGCGACACCGCGCCCCAGCCGATGGTCAGGACGACCTCACGGGGCAGCTGGCCGGGCGTGTACGACTCCGGGTTGGCCACGACGCGGCTGAGCACCACGGAGGAGATGCTGGAGAGCTTGACCGACTCGGTGGAGGTGGTCGCGTAGGGGGACGGCGACCCGGCGTCGGCGGCCTGCTCGTCGGTGTGGCTGACGATGAACCGGTTGCCGGTCAGGACCAGCACGGTGACGTGCCGGCGCACCTCGTTGGAGTCGAAGGTGGTCTCCTGGTGGACCAGGTACGACGAGATCGGCTCGCCGCCCACGGCGGCCTCCACCGCCTCGGCCACGAGGGCCGGGTAGTAGCCGCTGCGCTCGATGGCCGCGCGCAGCCCCTGGGTCGTCGTACCGGATTTCGCCATGAGGTCCATCCTAAGGCCCCTACGGGCTGCCCCTGCCTGCCGTGCGCTCAGTAGCTCGGCAGGGTGCGGGGCCCGAGGTCGGTCCGCGCGGGCGGGTGGGCCACGCGGACGGTGGCGCTGAGCACGGAGAGCCCCTCGGTGGCGACGACGACCGGCTCCAGCGAGACCCCGGTGACCTCGGGGTGGTCGTCCACCAGCCGGGACAGCCGCAGCAGCAGTTCCTCCAGGGCGGGGGTGTCGACGGGGTCGCTGCCGCGCCAGCCGAAGAGCAGCGGCGCGGTGCGGATGGAGCGGATCAGGGCGGCCGCGTCCCGGTCGGTGGCGGGGATCAGGCCGTGCCCGGTGTCGCCGAGCAGCTCGGAGGCGACTCCGGCGAGCCCGAAGGACAGGACGGCTCCGGCGGCGGGGTCGACGGTGGCGCGGACGACGGTGTCCACCCCGCGCGGAGCCATCGTCTGCACCACGGGCTGGAGCTCGGCCGGCTTGCCGAGGGCGTCGGTGAGCTCCTCGTACGAGCGCCTGAGCTCGGCCTCGGTGGTGAGGTCGAGGCGTACGCCGCCCAGGTCGGCGCGGTGGCGCAGGTGCGGGGCGGTGGTCTTGAGGGCGACCGGGTAGCCGAGGACCCGGGCCGCGCGGACGGCGGCGTCGGGGCTGGGGGAGGGGAGGGTGGGCAGGACCCGGATGCCGTAGCGGCCGAGCAGCTCGCGGGCGTCGTCCTCGTCCAGGGTCAGCGCGGTCCCCTCTTCGACGCCGGCCAGCAGGGTGACGAGCCGGGCGGCGGCGCCGGCCTCGTCGATGTCCTCGTACTCGGGGACCTGCCCGGTCCGGGCGTTGTCCCGGCGCCAGCGGGCGTACCGCACGGCTTCGGCGACGGCCTTCACGGCGCGCTCGGCGGCGGGGTAGGCGGGGATGCGGCCGGCGCCTTCGAGGCAGGGTTCGTCACCGCCGGGCCCGTCGCCGGCGGCCGCGGGACCCCCGACCGCCGGCTCGCCTGCCGCGGGCACGGCGGGCGGGAGCGGCGCCGCGGGGGGCTCGGCGCGGGACGTGTCGCCGGCGGCGGACAGGGCATCGACGAGATCGCCGAGTTCCACGTGCACGACGGCCACGGGCTTGCCCGGGACCTCGGCGACGGCCTGCCGCAGTGCCCGCGCGAGGTCGTCGGCCAGCTCGCGGTCGCTCACGGACGGGATGGCGGTGACGACGACGGCGTCGCAGTCGTCGGAGGCGAGGGCGGCGCACAGGGCCGTACGGAAGTCGGCGGGACCGGCGGCGGTCGTCAGGTCCAGCGGGGGCAGCGGGCGCAGCCCCTCGGTCAGGCAGGCGTCGTAGGTGAGCACGCCGAGGGACTCGGAGTTGCCGAGGATCGCCACCCTGGGTCCGGCCGGCAGGGGCTGGCCGGCCAGCAGCAGGCCGACGTCGACCAGCTCGGTGACGGTGTCGACGCGGATGACGCCGGCCTGGCGGAGCAGCTCGGAGACGGTGGCCTCGGGGAGCCGGGTGCCGGGGACGACGTGTCCGGCGGGGGTGTGGCGGCCGCCGCGGGCGACGACCACCGGCTTGGCGGCGGCCGTGCGGCGGGCGAGGCGGGTGAACTTGCGGGGGTTGCCGAGGGTCTCCAGGTACATGAGGGCCACGTCGGTGGCCTCGTCCTCGTACCAGTACTGGAGGATGTCGTTGCCGGAGACGTCGGCCCGGTTCCCGGCCGACACGAAGGACGACAGTCCCTCTCCGCGCCGCAGCAGGGCCGACAGCAGGGCGATGCCGATGGCTCCGGACTGGGTGAACAGGCCGATCCTGCCGCGCGCGCCGGCGGGGACCGGGGCGAGCGAGGCGTTCAGCTCCACCTCCGGGGCCGTGTTGATCACCCCGAAGGCGTTGGGCCCGATGAGGCGCATCCCGTACGAGCGGACCTGCCGCACCAGTTCTCGCTGGCGGGCGAGTCCGGCCGGGCCGCTCTCGCCGTATCCGGCGGACAGGACCACCAGCCCCTGCACCCCGTGCTCCCCGCAGGCGGCGACGGCGTCGGGGACGCGTGCGGCGGGGACGGCGATCACGGCGAGGTCGACGGGGGCTCCGATGTCGGCGAGGCCGCGGTAGGCGCGTACGCCTTCCAGGAGGTCGCCCTCCATACCGGGGGCGCGGGCTTCGTTGACGGCGTAGAGGTGTCCGCGGAAGCCGCCGTCGCGCAGGTTGCGCAGGGCGGTGGCGCCCACGCCCGCCCCGGAGCGGCTGGCTCCGATCACCGCGACGGAGCCGGGGGCGAGGAGCCGCTGCACGGAGCGGGCCTCGGCGCGCTGTTCGCGGGCGCGCTGTACGGCGAGGGACTCGGCGGTGGGTTCGAGGTCGAGGGTGAGGTGGACGGAGCCGTCCTCGAAGCTGCGCTTCTGCTGGTAGCCGGCGTCCGTGAACACTTTGATCATTTTGGTGTTGGCGGGGAGCACCTCGGCCGCGAACCGGCGGATGCCCCGCTCCCGGGCCACCGCGCCGATGTGCTCCAGGAGGGCGGAGGCGACCCCGCGGCCCTGGTGGGCGTCCTGGACGAGGAAGGCGACCTCGGCCTCGTCCGCGGGGGCGGAGGCGGGCCGTCCGTCGGGGCCGATGCGGTCGAAGCGGACGGTGCCGATGAACTCCCCGCCGATGGTCGCGGCCAGGCCGACCCGGTCCACGTAGTCGTGGTGCGTGAAGCGGCGGACGTCGCGGTCCGAGAGGCGGGGGTAGGGGGCGAAGAAGCGGTAGTACTTCGACTCGTCCGAGACCTGCTCGTAGAAGCTGACCAGGCGGCCCGCGTCCTCGGTGGTGATGGGGCGGATCCGGGCGGTGCCGCCGTCGCGCAGCACGACGTCCGCTTCCCAGTGGGCCGGGTACGAGGGGTCCGACGCGGTGGTCATGGGGTCACCTTAAGGGGCGGCCCGGGCTGGTGTACGGGTGCGGTGGGCGGGCCGTTTGGCGAGGGCGCGGCGAATGCGGCGGACCGGGGCGAACCAGTGCAAGCTGGGGAGGGTCGAACGGCGGTGGATCCGGGCCGAAGGGCGGGCCCGAGCATTCCGGACGGCGTGAGAGACTGGTCTAGACAACCGCAAGAACCTGAAGGGCATCACCATGGCAGAGCGCCGCGTCAACGTCGGTTGGGCCGAGGGCCTGCACGCTCGTCCCGCCTCGATCTTCGTCCGGGCGACGACCGCCTCCGGCGTCCCGGTGACCATCGCGAAGGCGGGCGGCGACCCCGTCAACGCCGCGTCGATGCTGGCGGTCCTGGGCCTGGGCGCCCAGGGCGGCGAGGAGATCGTCCTGGCTTCGGACGCCGAGGGCGCTGACGTCGCGCTCGACCGCCTCGCGAAGCTGGTCGCCGAGGGTCTCGAGGAGCTCCCCGAGACCGTCTGACCCCTTCGGGTCCGGTACGCCGGAAGCCGCGGTCCCCACCCACCACCCCGGGGACCGCGGCTTCCGCGTTTTCCGGCGCCGCCCGGACGACGGGCGACGGGAGGGCGGAAGAGCGGGACGACGGAAGAGCGGGACCGCGGAAAGCAGGGGCCCTTTCCGCACCTCCGGGAAATTCCGAATTCGCGCAGGGGAAACTGAGCAGGGCGCGGTAATGCCGGACGGGAAATCGAGGGAAGCCCGGCCCACACGGATATCCCTCCGTTGTATACGGGACGTGTTAATGCGGAGCGCTCGCCGTGTTTACGGCAGGTTGCGGATTCCTCACCCTCGGCCGGTGCGCCTCGGCCGCCCGCTGCGCGTGCAGCGCGGTCAGGGCCCTGGCCCGCTCCGCGTCCCCGCGCGCGACCGCGTCCACGATCGCGCCGTGCTCCGCCCAGCACTCCACGGGCTGCGCGGGGGCCTGCACCACGTACATCCAGGCGATCTTGCGCCGGGTCTGCGTCAGCAGGGCGATCAGCCCCGGGCTGGCCGAGGCCTGGGCCAGCGTCTCGTGGAACCAGCTCCCCAGGGCGCGCAGGTCCTCCCCCTGGGCCCGTCCGGCCCTCTCCCGGCCCAGCCTGACCAGCCCCCGCAGCACCTTCAGGTGGCCGTCGGTGCGCCGGCGGGCGGCCCGGGAGGCGGCGAGCGGCTCCAGCAGCATCCGCAGCTCCAGCAGGTCGGCGGCCTCCTGCTCGGTCGGCTCGGCCACACAGGCTCCGGCGTGCCGCCGGGTGGTGACGAAGCCCTCGGACTCCAGGGTCCGCAGCGCCTCACGGACCGGGACGCGCGAGACCCCGTAGCGGCGGGCGAGCACCTCCTCGGTCAGCCGGCCGCCCGGCCCGAAGAATCCGGAGACGATATCGTCGCGAATCGCTGTGCACACCGCGTGCGCCGGAATACGCAAGGCCGGACCTCCGCTGGGTTTCGGTTCGGTTTATCGTGGCCGTGCTGCGACTCTATTGCAACACGCGATATTTTCCGAGGAAAGTCCGGAAATCCGAAACGAAGAAGGCCCCGGCTCTGGGAGCCGGGGCCTTCTTCGTTGAAGCGTAAAACGTGAAACGTGACGCGTGTCAGATGCCGACGCCGCGGTTGCGCAGGTACGTCAGCGGGTTGATGTCCGAGCCGTACGAGGCGCCCGTGCGGGCCTCGAAGTGCAGGTGCGCGCCGCTGGAGTTGCCGGTGTTGCCCGACAGGCCGATGACCGTGCCGGCGCCGACCTGCTCGCCGACGGAGACGTTCAGCGAGGACATGTGCCCGTACTGGGTGTAGGTGCCGTCGTTGTGGCGGATGACGACGTTGTTGCCGTATGCGCCACCCCAGCCGGCCTCGACGACGGTGCCCGCGCCAACGGCGTGCACGGAGGTGCCCTGGCCGACGGCGAAGTCGATGCCCGTGTGGCTGCCGGAGGACCACATGCCGCCGCCCGCGCCGTACTGGGTGGTGACGGAGGCGCTGACCGGGGCCACGAAGGCGTTGGAGCGCTTGCGCTCCTCCTCCTTGGCCTTGGCCTCGGCGGCCTCACGCTCGGCCTTGGCCTTGGCCTCGGCGGCCTCGGCGGCACGCTTGGCCTCGGCGGCCCGCTGCTTCGCCTCGGCCTCGGCCTGCGCCTGGGCGGCGACGGCCTCGGCGGCGCGCTGCTGGGACTCGGCCTGGACCTTGATGTCGTCCTGGAGACCGTCGGCGACGACGATCGAGTTCTGACCGGTGTCCTCCATGGACGGAGCGCCGCTGTTGTCCGCCGCGAAGGCCGGAGCGGCCAGGGTGCCGACCACGCCCGTGGTGGCGAGGGCGGCGATGCCGGCGTAGCCGGCGGTCTTGCGGCTCAGACGGCTGGAACCACGGTGCTTACCAGAACCGGCGGCACGACTGCCAAACGCCATGAAGGGGGTGATCCTTTCCTTCCCTCTCGCCTACCGGGTTAGCTGACGGGTTCGGAGCAGGAAGGTCTCCTACGGGCCTCCTCTTGCGAGGGGGTCCGATTCACCCCAGGGACGCATGTGGGTCCCCGGCTCCCCAGGCTCGCGCCTGACGGGGACTCGGCGATCGCTGTCCGGTGCCGCGGGTGCGGCGGGTACGAACTGACGAACAGCACGGCCGACGCTAGGCGGATCGTCAGTCAATCGCCAAACAGACGAGCGCTTTTGTTGCGTACGCCACACCGCATACACGCAGCCACTCCACCAAACGGACAAAGGGGGCTTCGGCGGATGTTCCGCCGAAGCCCCCTGGAAACGGGGCCGGTTGCCGGCCCGTCTCAGACGGTGCGCCGCTCAGTTGGAGACGACGGTGACCTCGCCGATCCCGAGGGCCAGGACGGGCTCCTCGATCTGCGCGGCGTCGCCCACCAGGATGGTGACCAGACGGTCCACCGGGAAGGCGCTCACCACGGCCGAAGTGGCTTCCGCCGTACCGGTTTCGGCCAGCCGCGCGTACAGCCGCGCCTGGTAGTCGTCCGGCAGCTCCTGCTCCACCTGGTCGGCGAGCGTGCCGGCGACCGAGGCGGCCGTCTCGAACTTCAGCGGGGCCACGCCCACCAGGTTCTGCACCGCCACGTCCCGCTCGGCGTCGGTCAGTCCGCCCTCCGCGAGGGTGCGCAGCACCTTCCAGAGGTCCTCCAGCGCGGGACCCGTGTTGGGGGTGTCCACCGAACCGCTGATGGCGAGCATCGAGGCGCCCTTGCCGTCGGCGGTCGAACGCAGGACCTGCCCGAAGGCCCGCACGCCGTACGTGTAGCCCTTCTCCTCGCGCAGCACCTTGTCCAGGCGGGAGGTGAGGGTGCCGCCGAGGCAGTAGGTGCCGAGCACCTGCGGGGCCCAGACGATGTCGTGCCGGTCCGGGCCGATCCGGCCGATCAGCAACTGCGTCTGGACGGCTCCCGGCCGGTCCACGATGACCACGCGGCCCCGGTCGTCGGCCGTCACCGGCGGGACGGGGCGGGGCGCGGCCGTGTCGCCCGTCCACGTACCCAGGGTGTCCGCCAGCAGGGCGTCCAGATCGATGCCGGTCAGGTCGCCGACCACCACGGCGGTGGTGGTGGAGGGGCGTACGTGCGCCTCGTAGAAGGCGCGTACGGCCCCGGCGTCGATCCGCGCGACCGTCTCCTCGGTGCCCTGGCGCGGGCGGGACATGCGCAGCGTCGCGGGGAACAGCTCCTTGGAGAGCTCCTTGGCGGCGCGGCGCTGCGGGTTGGCCAGCTCGTGCGGGATCTCGTCGAGCCGGTTGCGCACCAGTCGGTCGACCTCGCTGTCTGCGAAGGCGGGCGCGCTCAGGGCCTCGGCGAGCAGCGCGAGCGCCTTGGGCAGCCGGGAGGCCGGGACCTCCAGGGAGACCCGCAGGCCGGGGTGGTCGGCGTGGGCGTCGAGCGTGGCGCCGCAGCGCTCCAGCTCGGCGGCGAACTCCTCGGCGGAGTGCTTGTCGGTGCCCTCCGAGAGGGCGCGGGCCATGATGGTGGCCACCCCGTCGAGGCCCTCGGGCTCGGCGTCCAGCGGGGCCGCGAGGTTGACCTCGACCGCCACCACCTGCTGGCCGGGGCGGTGGCAGCGCAGCAGGGTCAGGCCGTTGGGGAGCGTGGAACGCTCGGGGGCCGGGAAGGCCCACGGCTTCGCCTCGCCGGCCTGCGGCCGCGGGTGGAAGGTCATCGTGACGGCTGCGGTGTCGCTCACTGCTCCGCCCCCTCGTTCTCGTCGTGCTGCTCGGTCTCGTGGGCCTCGGCGCCGGCCAGCGGCTCGTAGACCAGTACCGCGCGGTTGTCGGGGCGCAGCCGGGCCGCGGCCACGGCCTGCACCTCCTCGGCGGTGACGTCCAGCACCCGCTGGACGGCGGTCAGGGCCAGCTGCGGGTCGCCGAACAGCACCGCGAAGCGGCACAGTTCGTCGGCCCGTCCGGCCACCGTGCTCAGCCGGTCCAGCCACTCGCGCTCCAGCTGCGCCTGCGCCCGCTCCATCTCCTCGGCCGTCGGGCCCTCGGCGGCGAACCGCGCGAGCTCCTCGTCGACGGCCGCCTCGATGGCGGGCACCTCGACGCCGCTGGAGGTCTTGACGTCCAGCCAGCCCAGCGAGGGCGCGCCGGCCAGGCGCAGCATGCCGAAGCCGGCCGCGACGGCCGTCTGGTCGCGGCGTACCAGGCGGTTGTGCAGGCGGGAGGACTCGCCACCGCCCAGCACGGTCAGTGCCACGTCGGCGGCGTCGCACTCGCGGGTGCCGTCGTGCGGCAGGCGGTAGGCGGCCATCAGCGCGCGCGCCGGGACCTCCTCGACAATCTCCTCGCGCAGCTGCCCGCCCATGATCTCGGGGAGCGTGCCGTCGCGCGGCGGCTGCTTGCCGTCGTGCGCCGGGATGGTGCCGAAGTACTTCTCGATCCAGGCGAGGGTCCGCTCGGGGTCGATGTCGCCCACGACCGAAAGCACGGCGTTGTTGGGCGCGTAGTACGTACGGAAGAAGTGGCGCGCGTCCTCCAGGGAGGCGGCGTCCAGGTCGGCCATCGAGCCGATCGGGGTGTGGTGGTACGGGTGGCCCTCCGGGTAGGCGAGGGCGGTCAGCTTCTCGAAGGCGGTGCCGTACGGAACGTTGTCGTAGCGCTGGCGGCGCTCGTTCTTGACGACGTCGCGCTGGTTCTCCATGGACTCCTCGTCCAGGGCGGCCAGCAGCGAGCCCATGCGGTCCGCCTCCAGCCACAGGGCGAGTTCCAGCTGGTGCGCCGGCATCGTCTCGAAGTAATTGGTGCGCTCGAAGCTGGTGGTGCCGTTCAGGGAGCCGCCGGCGCCCTGGACGAGCTCGAAGTGGCCGTTGCCCGGTACGCTCGCCGAACCCTGGAACATCAGGTGCTCGAAGAGGTGAGCCAGACCGGTCCGCCCCTTGACTTCATGGCGCGAGCCGACGTCGTACCAGAGGCAGACGGCGGCGACCGGAGTGAGGTGGTCCTCGGACAGCACCACGCGCAGGCCGTTGGCCAGCCGGTGCTCGGTCGCTGTCAGGCTGCCGGAGCCGGCCTGAGCTGTGGCCGTGTGACCCATGGGCATGTGGTCCCTTCGATCGCGATGCAGAGATTTCTGTCAGACCTGCCACTGTATGCAAGCGCACCGACGGCCGGAGAAGTTCCCGGGTCACTCCCCCGACTCCGTACGGGGGACCCCCGGGGTCGGAGTCCGCGTTGTCGGTGCGTCGGGCCACAATGGTCCGCGTCAACCCCGCCAGATCCACCCAGTACACCCGAACCTTGGTTAAGGAGCCGCGCAGCGATGGCCCGCCGCAGCACGAAGACCCCGCCGCCGGAGGACTTCGAGGAGAGGATCCTCGACATCGACGTCGTCGATGAGATGCAGGGCTCCTTCCTTGAGTACGCCTACTCCGTGATCTACTCCCGCGCCCTGCCGGACGCGCGGGACGGGATGAAGCCGGTGCACCGGCGCATCGTCTACCAGATGAACGAGATGGGCCTGCGCCCCGACCGGGGGTACGTGAAGTGCGCACGCGTCGTCGGCGAGGTGATGGGCAAGCTGCACCCGCACGGCGACGCGTCGATCTACGACGCCCTCGTGCGCATGGCCCAGCCCTTCTCGATGCGGCTGCCGCTGGTCGACGGCCACGGCAACTTCGGCTCGCTCGGCAACGACGACCCGCCGGCCGCGATGCGTTACACCGAGTGCCGGATGGCCGACGCCACGTCGCTGATGACGGAGTCGATCGACGAGGACACGGTCGACTTCACCGCCAACTACGACGGTCAGGAGCGCGAGCCGGTCGCGCTGCCCGCCGCCTACCCGAACCTGCTGGTCAACGGCGCGTCCGGGATCGCGGTCGGCATGGCCACGAACATGCCCCCGCACAATCTGGGCGAGGTCATCGCGGCCGCCCGCCACCTGATCCGCCACCCGCAGGCGGACCTGGAGGCGCTCATGCGCTTCGTGCCGGGCCCGGACCTGCCCACGGGCGGCCGGATCGTGGGACTGTCCGGGATCAAGGACGCGTACGAGAACGGCCGCGGCACGTTCAAGATCCGCGCGACGGTGGCCGTGGAGAACGTGACGGCGCGCCGCAAGGGCCTGGTCGTCACCGAACTGCCGTTCGCGGTGGGCCCCGAGAAGGTCATCGCGAAGATCAAGGACCTGGTCGGCTCGAAGAAGCTCCAGGGCATCGCCGACGTCAAGGACCTCACCGACCGCTCGCACGGCCTGCGCCTGGTCATCGAGATCAAGAACGGCTTCCACCCGGAGGCGGTGCTGGAGCAGCTCTACAAGCTGACGCCGATGGAGGAGTCCTTCGGCATCAACAACGTGGCGCTGGTGGACGGCCAGCCGCTGACGCTCGGCCTCAAGGAGCTGCTCGAGGTCTACCTCGACCACCGCTTCGAGGTCGTCCGGCGGCGCAGCGAGTTCCGCCGCACCAAGCGCCGCGACCGCCTGCACCTGGTCGAGGGCCTGCTGGTCGCGCTCATCGACATCGACGAGGTCATCCGGCTCATCCGGGACAGCGAGAACTCGGCGCAGGCCAAGGCCCGGCTGATGGAGCGGTTCTCGCTCAGAGAGATCCAGACCCAGTACATCCTGGACACCCCGCTGCGCCGGCTCACCAAGTTCGACCGGATCGAGCTGGAGTCCGAGCGCGACCGGCTGACCGGTGAGATCGACGAGCTGACCGGGATCCTGGAGTCCGACAGCGAGCTGCGCAAGCTGGTCTCCAGCGAACTGGCCGCGGTGGCGAAGAAGTTCGGCACCGAGCGCCGCACGGTCCTGCTGGAGTCGGCGGCCACGGCGGTCGGCACGGTTCCGCTGGAGGTCGCGGACGACCCGTGCCGGGTGCTGCTGTCCTCGACGGGCCTGCTGGCGCGTACCGTGACGGGCGAGCCGCTTCCCGAGCAGGAGGGCGGGCCCCGGGCCAAGCACGACGTGATCGTGTCGCAGGTCGCGGCGACCGCCCGGGCCGAGGTGGGCGTGGTCACCTCGTACGGGCGGCTGCTGCGGCTCTCGGTGATCGACCTGCCGCAGCTGCCGGACACGCACGCCGCGCCGAACCTGGCGGGCGGCGCCCCGGTCGCGGAGTTCCTCTCCGGGCTGGAGGCCGACGAGACGGTGGTCTGCCTGCTCTCGCTCGACGAGTCCTCGCAGGGCCTGGCCCTGGGGACCGAACAGGGCGTGGTCAAGCGGGTCGTGCCCGACTACCCGGCGAACAAGGACGAGCTGGAGGTCATCACCCTCAAGGAGGGCGACCGCGTCGTCGGCGCCGTCGAGCTGCGCACGGGTGAGGAGGACCTGGTCTTCATCACCGACGACGCCCAGCTGCTGCGCTACCCGGCGGGCCAGGTGCGCCCCCAGGGCCGCCCGGCGGGCGGTATGGCGGGCATCAAGCTCTCGGAGAACGCCAAGGTGATCCACTTCTCGGCGGTGGACCCGGCCCGGGACGCCCTCGTGTTCACCGTGGCGGGCTCGCACGGCACGCTCGACGACTCGGTGCGCTCCGGCAAGGTGACCCCCTTCGACCAGTACCCGCGCAAGGGCCGGGCCACCGGCGGCGTGCGCTGCCAGCGGTTCCTGAAGGGCGAGGACACGCTGACACTGGCCTGGGCGGGCAACGCCCCGGTCCGGGCGGCCTCGAAGAACGGCTCCCCGGCCGCCCTGCCGGCCCCGGACCCGCGTCGCGACGGCTCGGGGACGGCGCTTCCGGCCGACGTCGGGTCGCTGGCGGGGGCCGCGCTGTAGCCGTGTGACAGGGGCGGGCGGAACGGGTGGGCGTCGGCGTTCGCCGGGCCGCCCGCCCCGCCCGCCCACTACTGTTTTCCCGGTACACGCGGGTGGGGGGAGAGCAGAGCCGATGAGTCGTCGGTCCAGCGGGATGATCGGGGTCTGGGCCGAGGCCCAGCGACAGCAGCAGCAGACGCAGCTGATCCAGATGCGCGAGGCGGAGCGCCGGCAGCGGGCGTACGAGCGTGAGGCGGCCCGGGACCGGCGCGAGCAGCAGGCCGCCTACCGGCAGCACCGCGAGGCCGAGGCGCGGCGTCGTACCGAGCAGCTGGACGCGCGGGTGGAGGCGCTGCGGGGGCTGCTGGCCTCGGGCTGCCGGGCACCGGCGTTCCGGATGGCCTCCCTGGTGCGGGCCGAGCAGCTCCAGCCCTTCGACCCCGGCGCCCTCGCGCACCCCGTGCCCATGCCGCAGCTGGCGCAGTTCCAGCAGCAGGGCGGCGGCTGGACCCTCGGCTCGCGCGGCCGGGCCCAGGCGGAGCGGGAGGCCCACGACCGGTACACGCGGGCCTGGCAGGCCGCGCACGCCGCCGAACAGGACCGCCTGCGCCGGCTGGCGGCGTACCGGGAGCAGTACGACCGGTGGGCGGCGGAGCAGCTCGCCGGTATCCGCCGGCACAACGACGGCCTCACCGATCTGGCCGGCGCCCTGCGCGCGGGAGAGCCCGACGCGGTGGTGGAGTACTTCTCCGCGGCCCTGTACGCCTCGACCGCCTGGCCCGGCGAGCTGCCCCGCCAGGTGTCGGCGGCGTACGACCCCGCGGCGCGCCAGCTCGTACTGGACTGGGAGCTGCCCCGGTACGAGGTGGTGCCGGAGGTGAAGTCCGTGCGGTACACGCCGAGCACGGACCAGGACAGGGAGACGGCCCGTCCGGCCACGCAGCGCCGGGCGCTGTACCGGGACGTGCTCGCCCAGTGCCTGCTGCTGGTACCGCGCGAGCTGTACGCGGCGGACGAGTTCGGCGCCCTGGACTCGGTGGTGGTCAACGGCTTCGTGGACGACCACGATCCGGTGACGGGCCGGGAGGCCCAGATCGTACTGGCGGCCGTGCAGGCGGCGCGTACCGCCTTCTCCGGGCTGCGGCTGGAGCAGGTGAGCGCGGTGGACTGCCTGACCGAGGGGCTGCGGGGGCAGCTGTCGGCGCGGCCGGACCAGCTGACGGCCGTCCGTGCGGGCCGCCGGCCGGACGAGGTCGGCGGGGGCGTCGTCAGCCACGGCGGGCACACCGGGGGCGGCGAGGAGGAACCCGACCTCTTCCAGATGGACCCGATCGCCTTCGAGAACCTGGTCGCCGAACTCTTCCGGGCGATGGGTATGGAGGCGGTGACCACACAGCGGTCCGGCGACGGCGGTGTGGACGTCGAGGCGCTGGACCCGGCCCCGATCCGGGGCGGGCGGATCGTGGTGCAGGTCAAGCGCTACCGCAACACCGTGCCGCCGACGGCGGTACGGGACCTGTACGGCACGGTCCAGGACGCGGGGGCGAACAAGGGGGTGCTGGTCACCACCTCGTCCTTCGGACCGGGGTCGTACACCTTTGCCAACGGCAAGCCGCTGGAGTTGGTTCCCGGCGCGGACCTGGTGGAGCTGCTGCACCGGTACGGCCTGCGGGGGCGCCTCGGCGGCGGCTCCGTCCCGGCGCAGCGGAGCGCCGGTTCCTCGCCGGAGGCCGGCGCCGGGGGCCCGGCCGCCACGCCCACCGCGGCCGGCCCGGCCGCCGGGGCCGAGTTGCCTCCCGTCCCCGCCGACCGCAACCTGCTGGGCATGACCTGGTCGGGCGGCGTGGCACTGGACGTGTGCGCGCTGGTCTGCGAGGGCGGCCGGGTGTTGAGCGAGGACCACTTCGTCTTCTTCAACAACCCCGGGACCCCGGACGGTTCGGTGCGCTCGCGTCCGCACTCCGCCCCGGACAAGGCGGCCGTCGAGGTCGGCTTCGACGCCCTCCCGCAGCGCGCCGACCGCCTGGTGCTGGTCGCCGCGGTCGACCCCCAGGTGAATCCGGACGCCGATCTGGCCGGCTTCACCGACGCCCGGATCCGGCTGCTGGACGCGACGGGCGCGGAGATCGACCAGCTGGAGGTCTCCGACGGCCGGGCGGGCGAGACGGCCCTGGTGCTGGGCTCCTTCCGGCGCCGCCCCAACGGCGACTGGAAGTTCGTCATCGGCGGCAAGGGCTACCGGGGCGGCCTCGCGGACCTGCTGCGGGAGTACGGCGTCGAGGTGGCCTGAGCGCCGGCCCTGAGGCCGGGGCTCACGGCTCCTGTGTGAAGTCCGGCGCGAACGGGCCCTCGGAGTCGAACGGGCCCTCCGGCCCAAGGGCGTCCTCCGGCGCGAAGGGGTCCGAGGGCTCGGTCGGCGCCGGCCGGGGGGCGTAGCGCAGGACCGCCCACATGCTCTCGGGGCGGGCCTCGTGCGGGGCCGGTTCGCGGCAGGCCTCCAGCTCGCGCAGCAGGCCCGGTCCGTCGATGCCGGCGCCGATCAGGACGAGCTGCGTGCGGCGCGGTTCCCCCCGCCCCCAGGGGCCGGGGCCGAACCGCAGGAAGCGGCCGACCGCGTGGACCTCGTACCGTTCCTCGTGGCCGGGCACGCCGAACCAGACGAACCCCTTGATCCGGTAGAGGCCGGCCGGGCGCCGGTCGAGGAAGTTGATGAGCCGGCGCGGGGAGAGGGCCTGGTCGGAGGTGAACTCGACGCTCTCGTAGCGGGCGTGCGCGTGCCCGGCGTGGGCGCCGCCGTCGTGGTCCTGGGCCGCCTCCGCGATCAGGTCCTCGAAGGAGAGCTGCCCGCGCGTCTCGGCCCAGGGGCGGCGGTCGAACAGCATCTCCGGGTCGATGCGCCCGTGGTCGGCGCCGACCACGGGCGTCCCCGGGGCGCAGAGCGCGGCGAGTTCCCCCTCGATCCGGGAACGTTCGGCGGGGTCCACCCGGTCGGTCTTGTTGAGCACCACCAGGTCGGCGACGGCGAGGTGACGGTCGGTCTCGGGGTGCGCGGCCCGGGTCCGGTCGAACTCCGCCGCGTCGACGACCTGCACCAGACCGCCGTAGCGGATCGCCGGGTTCTCGTTGGCGATCAGCATCCGGATCATCTCCTGGGGCTCGGCGAGCCCGCTGGCCTCGATGACGATCACGTCGATCCGGTGGACGGGCGCGGCGAGCCTGTCCAGGTACGCGTCCAGTTCGCTGCCGTCGACCGCACAGCACAGGCAGCCGCCGCCGAGGGAGACCATCGAGTCGCCGACCTGTCCGGCCACCGACATCGCGTCGATCTCGATCGAGCCGAAGTCGTTCACGACGACGCCGATCCGGGTGCCGCCCCGGTTGGCGAGGAGGTGGTTGAGGACGGTGGTCTTGCCGGAACCGAGGAATCCGGCGAGGACCACGACGGGGATGGGCTGGACGCTGTTCATCCGGACGATCGTAGCCAGCCGAGGCCGGCCTCAGGCGGGCACGGGTACCGGCCGCGGCGGGGTCGGGCCGGTGTAGCGCGCGGCCGGGCGGATGATCTTCGAGTCGGCGGCCTGTTCCAGGACGTTGGCGCTCCAGCCGATCACCCTCGCCGCGCAGAAGGTCGGGGTGAACATCTCGCGCGGCAGCCCGCACAGCTCCATGACCACGCCCGCGTAGAACTCCACGTTGGTGTGCAGCTCACGGCCCGGCTTGAGCTCGGCGAGGATCTCCTCCACCTGCCGCTCGACCTCGACGGCGAAGTCCACGAGCGGCCCGCCGAACTGCCGGGCGATCTCCCGCAGCATCCGCGAACGCGGGTCCTCGGTGCGGTAC
Source organism: Streptomyces sp. NPDC012794 (assembly GCF_042901085.1). Taxonomy (NCBI): domain Bacteria; kingdom Bacillati; phylum Actinomycetota; class Actinomycetes; order Kitasatosporales; family Streptomycetaceae; genus Streptomyces; species Streptomyces sp. NPDC012794. The sequence goes on along the minus strand of NZ_JBIBCI010000007.1, from coordinate 111,999 downwards.
ACGGGGTGGCCGAAGCCCATGATCCGGTCCCCGGCCAGCACCCGCTCCCGGATCCAGGGGCCGATGCGCTCCACCGTGCCGATGGCGTCCAGGGTGTCCAGGGCCCGGCTCGGCGCGCCGCCGTGCAGGGGGCCGGAGAGCGCGCCGATCGCCCCGGCGAGGCAGGCCGCGACATCGGCACCGGTGGAGGCGATGACGCGGGCGGTGAAGGTGGAGGCGTTGAAGCCGTGGTCGACGGTGGAGATCAGGTACCGCTCGACGGCGCGGGCGCGGACCGGGTCGGGTTCGGTGCCGGTCAGCATCCACAGGTAGTTGGCGGCGTACGGGAGGTCGTCGCGCGGTCCGACCGGCTCCAGGCCCCGGCCCAGCCGGTGCAGGGCGGTGAGCAGGGTGGGCACGGCGGCGCAGGCGGCGAGGGCGTCGGCGGCCCGGCGGCCGGGGTCGAGGTCGTAGACCGGCCGGAATCCGGAGCGGGCGCCCAGCAGCGAGAGCGCGGTGCGCAGTCCGGAGAGCGGCCCGGAGGGGGCGGTGGCACGGGCCAGGGCCGGGAGGGCGTCCCGCACCTCGACGGGCAGGTGCCGCAGCGTGGCGGTCTCGGCGGCGAAGGCGTCCCGCTCGGCGAGGTCCGCGGGGAGCGTGCCGCGGAACATCAGGTGCCACACGTCCTCGAAGGTGCGGCTCTCGGCGAGTTCGACGGCCGAGTACTGGCGGTAGTGGTAGAAGCCCTCACGGCCCCGGACGTCACCGAGCTGGGTCTCGGTGACCACGACTCCCGCGAGACCGCGGGGTACTTCGACGGTGGTGTTCATGGATCGACCATCCATCCGTGATGCGATCCATGTCAATATTGATTGAATCAACATATGTAGGCTGTGTGTCATGAGCGACGACCACGGCGACGGCCGGCCCGGCGAGACCGGTACCGAGAGACGGCTGACCACCCGCGAGGCCGCGCAGCTCCTCGGGGTGAAGCCCGCGACCGTCTACGCGTACGTCAGCCGCGGCCAGCTCGGCAGCCGCCGCGACGCGGTCGGGCGGGGCAGCACCTTCGACGCCCGCGAGGTGGAGGCCCTGGCGAGGCGCAGCCGGCGGGAGGCCGCGGTCCCCGCCGGGGAGCTCTCCGTGCGCACCTCGCTCACCCTCATCGAGGACGACCGGTACTTCTTCCGGGGCGTCGACGCCGTGGAACTGGCCTCCGCGTACGCCTTCGAGGAGGTCGCCGAATGGCTCTGGACGGGCGCCCTGCCGCGGGGCGCCCGGTTCACCGCTCCCCCGGAGGCGCTCGCCGCCGCCCGGCGGGCGGTGGCCGCGCTGCCCGAGCACAGCGGGCCCCTCGACCGGCTGCGGGTCGCGGTCGCCGCCGCGGCGGTGGTGGACCCGCTGCGCTTCGACCTGTCCGAGGAGGCGGTACTGGGCTCCGCGCGCTGCCTGATCCCGACGCTGGTCGGCGCCCTGCCCGGGCCGTCACCCCGGGAGGCCGGCGGGGACGCCGACGGGCCGCTCGCCCGGGCCCTGTGGCCCCGCCTGACCGGGCGGGAGCCGGACCCCGCGGCGGTCGGCACTCTGGACCTGGCCCTGGCCCTGCTGGCCGACCACGACCTGGCCGCCTCCACCCTGGCGGTACGGGTGGCCGCCTCGGCGCGGGCCCATCCGTACGCGGTCGTCTCGGCCGGGCTCGGCGCGCTGGAGGGTCCCCTGCACGGGGCGGCCGGGCGGCTCGCGCACCGCATGCTGGCGGAGGTGCTGGAGCGGGGCGGTGCCGCGCCGGTGGTGGCGGAGCACCTGCGCGCGGGTCGCCCGGTGCCCGGGCTCGGCCACCGGCTCTACCGGGGCGAGGACCCGAGGGCCCGGGCCCTGTTCGGGCGCCTGAAGGCGCTCCCGCAGGCCGCCCCGGCGCTCGGCGCGGCACGTGACGTGGCGGCGGTGATGGCCCGGCACGGGCTGCACGCCAATGTGGACCTGGCGCTGGCGGTACTGACGGTGTCCTGCGGGATGACCGCCGAGGCAGGGGAGACGGTCTTCGCGGTCGCCCGGACGGCGGGCTGGATCGCGCACGCGCTGGAGGAGTACCAGGAACGCCCCCTGCGCATGCGCCCGAGCGGCCACTACACGGGCCCCCGGCCTCCCCGCCCGCTGCCCTGATACCCGCCGCGCCCCCGGGGCGCCGCCCGGAACGGCCGCCATCCGGCCGGCCGGCCCCGGCCGGGCGGTCGCGACGCACCGCCTGCGGGTGGGCCTTCTCATAGACGGGGGAAATTCCGCTTCCTCTCCCGCCCGCCTACGGTGCTAGTCATGCGGTTCCTCCCCACGGGCTCTCGGCGCCTCGGGCTGCCCAGACGGGCCGTCTCACAGATCCTGCTGACGCAGCTGGCCATCGCGGCGGGCGTCGCCGTCCTGGCGACCGGTCTCTTCCTGGCCCCGCTGAGCGGCCAGCTGGACGACCAGGCGATGCGGCGGGCCCTGGCCATCGCCCAGAGCGCGGCGGCGGACCCGTCCCTGGCCGCCGACCTCCTGCGGTCGCGGCCCTCCGCGGACAGCCCCGTGCAGTCCGCCGCCGAACGGATTCGCCGGGCGACCGGGGCCGAGTACGTCGTCGTCATCGACCTCGACGGCATCCGCCGCTCGCACCCGAGCCCCGACCGCATCGGACGGCCCGTTTCCACCGACCCCGGCGACGCCCTCGCGGGCCACGACGTGATGGAGATAGACGAGGGCACCCTGGGCCGCTCCGCCCGGGGCAAGGTCCCCCTGGTCGCCGCCGACGGGGAGGTCGTCGGCGCCGTCTCCGTCGGCATCGCCTACGACAGCGTCCGCGACCGGCTGCTCGGTGCCATCCCCGGACTGCTCGCCCATGCGGGCGGCGCCCTGGCCGCCGGTGCGCTGGCCGCCTACCTGCTCTCGCGCCGGATCCAGCGGCAGACCCGCGACCTGGCCTTCTCCGATATCGCGGGCCTCCTCGCGGAACGCGAGGCCATGCTGCACTCCATCCGAGAAGGCGTGATCGCCCTCGATCCGGACGACCGGGTCCGCCTCGTCAACGACGAGGCCGTCCGGCTGCTGGGACTCCCCGAGGACAGCGCGGACACCCTCGCCGGCCGGCCCCTGGACGAGGTGCTGGGCTCGGGCCGCACCAGCGACGTCCTGACCGGCCGGGTCACCGGCCGTGACCTGCTGACCGTCCAGGGCCCGCGGGTCCTGGTCGCCAACCGCATGCCCACCGCGGACGGCGGAGCCGTCGCCACCCTCCGCGACCGCACCGAGGTGGAGCGCCTGGGCCGCGAACTGGACTCCACCAAAGGTCTGATCGACGCCCTGCGCGCACAGGACCACGAGCACGCCAACCGTCTCCACACCCTGCTCGGCCTGCTCGAACTGGAACTGCACGAGGAAGCCGTCGCCTTCGTCACCGAGGTCGTCGGCGTGCACCGGACCACGGCCGAGCAGGTCACCGAGAAGGTCCACGACCCCCTGCTCGCCGCCCTGCTGGTGGGCAAGGCCACCGTCGCCGCCGAGCGCGGGGTCACGCTGCGCCTCTCCCCGTCCGCCCTCCTCCCCGACCGCCTGGTGGACCCGGGCGGTCTGGTCACGATCCTCGGCAATCTCGTGGACAACGCCATGGACGCGGCGGCCGGCTCGGCCTCGCCCCTGGTCGAGGTCGACATCCGCGCGGAGGGACGCACCGCCGTCCTGCGGGTGCGCGACAGCGGTCCCGGGATCCCCGCCGGCCGGCGCGAGGACGTCTTCACCGAGGGCTGGTCGACCAAGCAGCCCAAGGCCCACCGCGAGCGCGGGCTGGGGCTGGCCCTCGTGCGCCGCCTCGCGGAGCGGCAGGGCGGCAGCGCCCGGGCCGGTGAAGCAGCGGACGGAGGGGCGGAGTTCTCCGTCGTACTCCCGGAGGCCCTGCGATGAACGAGACCCCGATCCACGTATTGGTCGTCGACGACGACATGCGTGTTGCCAGGATCAACGCGGCCTACGTGGCGAAGGTTCCCGGATTCCAGGTGTCCGGCGAGGTCCATTCGGCGGCCGAGGCCCTCGGCTTCCTCACCGCCCGCCCGGTGGACCTGGTCCTCCTCGACCACTACCTCCCGGACGGGCACGGCCTCGACCTGGTGCGCCGCCTGCGCCAGCTGGGCCACCACACCGACGTGATCATGGTCACGGCCGCCCGGGACCTGGCCACCGTCCAGGCGGCCATGCGGCTCGGCGCCCTCCAGTACCTGGTCAAGCCGTTCACCTTCGCCGGCCTGCGCGCCAAGCTGGAGGCCTACGCCTCCCTGCGCCGCTCCCTCTCCGGCGGCGGCGAGGCCGAACAGGCCGAGGTCGACCGGATCTTCGGCGCCCTCGCCGCGGCCGACACTCCGAACGAGCTGCCCAAGGGCCACTCCCCCACCACCGCGGAGCTGGTCCGCCAGGTGCTGCGCGCCGCCGAAGGCCCCCTGTCCACCCAGCAGATCGCCGACCGCGCCGGCGTCAGCCGGCAGACCGCGCAGCGCTACCTGAAGCTGCTGGACCGCGCCGGCCGCGTCACCCTGGCCCTGCGCTACGGCGAGACCGGCCGCCCCGAACACCGCTACGCCTGGCGCCCGTCGGACACCGCTTAGGAACCGGGCGGCTCACACCGCACCGGCCCCGGTCAGGGAGCGGACCTCCGTCTCGGCGTGCTTGCGCTCGTCCGCCTCCTCCGCCGAGGTGACGGTGCCCAGCCAGCCGGCCAGGAAGCCGAGCGGGATCGAGACGATCCCCGGGTTCTGCAGCGGGAAGTACTGGAAGTCCACCCCCGGGAAGAGGGACTCGGGGCTCCCGGAGACGACGGGTGACAGGACGACCAGCAGCACCGCCGGAACCAGCCCGCCGTACACCGACCAGACCGCCCCCCGTGTGGTGAAGCCCCGCCAGAACAGCGAGTACAGCAGCACCGGCAGGTTGGCGGAGGCCGCCACTGCGAAGGCCAGCCCCACCAGGAAGGCCACGTTCAGGTCCTGCGCCAGCAGCCCCAGGGCGATGGCCACCGCCCCGATCCCCACGGCCGCGACCCGGGCCACGGCCACCTCGCTGCGCTGCCTGGCGCGGCGGCGCCTGAGGGAGGCGTACAGATCGTGCGCGACGGAGGCCGACGAGGCCAGGGTGATCCCGGCGACCACGGCGAGGATGGTCGCGAAGGCGATGGCCGACACGATCGCGAACAGCACCGCGCCCCCGGTGGACTCGGCGCCCCCGCCGAGGAAGGCCGCCAGCAGCGGTACGGCCGTGTTCCCTGAGGCGTTCGAGGCCCGCACCTCGTCGGGACCCACCAGCGCGGCCGCCCCGAATCCGAGGACGACGGTCATCAGGTAGAAGCCGCCGATCAGCGCGATCGCCCACACCACCGACCGGCGGGCGGCCCGCGCGGTCGGCACGGTGTAGAAGCGCGACAGGATGTGGGGCAGCCCGGCGGTGCCCAGGACCAGGGCGAGACCGAGGCTCATGAAGTCGATCCGGGCGGTCCAGTCCCCTCCGTACTTCAGGCCGGGACTCAGGAAGCGGGCCCCGTGCCCGCTGCGCTCCGCGGCGCCGGTCAGGAGCTGGTCGACGTTCCCGTGGAAGCGGAGCAGGACGAGCACGGTCAGGGCGAGGGCCCCGCCCATCAGCAGCACGGCCTTGACGATCTGGATCCAGGTGGTGGCCCGCATCCCGCCGAAGGTCACGTAGACCACCATCAGCGCGCCCACGCCGATCACGGTGAGGGTCCGGGCGGCGGGGCCCGCGTCCGAGAGCAGCAGGCCCACCAGGGTGCCCGCCCCGACCATCTGCGCGACCAGGTACAGCACCGACACGACCACCGAGGAGGTTCCGGCGGCGATCCGGACGGGCCGCTCGCTCATCCGCGCGGCGACCACGTCGGCGAGGGTGAACCGCCCGCAGTTGCGGACCAGTTCGGCGACCAGGAACAGGACCACCAGCCAGGCGACGAGGAAGCCGACGGAGTAGAGCAGGCCGTCGTAGCCGAAGAGGGCGATCAGCCCGGAGATCCCGAGGAAGGAGGCGGCCGACATGTAGTCGCCGGCGATGGCGAAACCGTTCTCCAGCGGTGAGAAGAGCCGCCCGCCCGCGTAGAACTCCTCGGCCGAGCCGTGCCGGTTGCGGCTGACCCAGGTCGTGATGCCGAGGGTGACCGCGATGAAGGCGCTGAAGAGGATCAGCGCGAGGGTCTGGTGCTCGGTGGTCACGCGTCCTCCCCGGGGCCGGCCGCCGTCCGCGGCTGCCCGTGCTGCTGCTCGCGGGCGGGCGCCCGTCCCTGTGCGCGCTCCTGGCCCCGTCCCCGCGCCCGCTCCTGTACGCGTTCCTGCTCGAAGACCGTCCAGCGCAGGTCGAGCGCCGCCCGGTCGCGGCGCAGCCGCGCGTGCCGGGCGTAGGCCCAGGTCAGCAGGAAGGTGCTGAGGAACTGTCCGAGGCCGGCCAGCAGGGCCACGTTGACCGCGCCGGCCACGGGCCGGGCCATGAACCCGGGTGCCGCGGTGGCGGCGACCACGTAGGCGACGTACCAGAGGAAGAAGCCGGCGGTCGCGGGGACGACGAACCCGCGGTAGCGGCCGCGGACCTCCTGGAAGGCGGCGCTGCGCTGCACTTCCAGGTAGATGTCGGACGCGCCGGGCCCGGCCCGGCCTCCGGGAGGCGGGGCGACCTGGGCCGGGACCGTGTCCGATCCCTCGCCCCAGCCCACGGCCAGCGCGTCGTACCAGGGGTCGTCCAGCCGGACCGTTCCGGCATCACGGCCTTCGTGCTTGTCCACCGAACTCTCCTTGTCCGCCGCCGCATTGGCCGCGTGCCCACAAGGATGTGCCGGGTGGTCGGTTTCCGGACTGATGTACCGGTGCTCTTCACCCCTTCAGGTGATGGAGCGAGCGGCACCGGTGTGCCGGAACGAAGTTTCCGCATCCGCGGTACCGGCCGCCGCCGGCCGGTACCGCGCGCGGGTCAGGCGTCGATGCGCGAGCGGTCCAGGGTCGCCGCGGAGCCGGTGATGAACTCCTTGCGCGGGGCCACCTCATTGCCCATGAGCAGGTCGAAGACCTGCTCGGCGGAGTCCAGGTCGCCGATGTTGATGCGCCGCAGGGTGCGGTGGCGGGGGTCCATGGTGGTCTCCGCCAGCTGGTCCGCGTCCATCTCGCCGAGGCCCTTGTAGCGCTGGATGGCGTCCTTGTACCGGATGTTCTTGCGCTGGTACTCCAGCAGGGTCTGGCGCAGCTCGTTGTCCGAATACGTGTAGACGTACTTGTCCTGACCCTTCTTGGGCTGGACGAGCTCGATCCGGTGCAGCGGCGGCACGGCCGCGAAGACCCGGCCCGCCTCGACCATCGGGCGCATGTACCGCTGGAAGAGCGTGAGCAGCAGGCAGCGGATGTGCGCGCCGTCCACATCGGCGTCGACGAGGAGGACGATCTTCCCGTAGCGGGCGGCGTCGATGTCGAAGGTGCGGCCGGAGCCGGCTCCTATGACCTGGATGATCGCTCCGCACTCGGCGTTCTTGAGCATGTCCGAGACCGAGGACTTCTGGACGTTGAGGATCTTGCCCCGGATCGGCAGCAGCGCCTGGAACTCGGAGTTCCGCGCGAGCTTGGCCGTACCGAGCGCGGAATCGCCCTCGACGATGAAGAGCTCGCTGCGCTCCACGTCGTCGCTGCGGCAGTCGGCCAGCTTGGCGGGCAGCGAAGACGACTCCAGCGCGGTCTTGCGGCGCTGCGCCTCCTTGTGCTGGCGGGCCGCGATCCTGGTCCGGGCGGCCGCGACGATCTTCTCCATCACGGCGCGGGCCTGCTGCTTGTCGTCGCGCTTGGTGGAGGTCAGGAAGGCCTTGAGCTCCTTGGCGACGACGGCGGCCACGATCCGGGTGGCCGCGGAGGTGCCGAGCACCTCCTTGGTCTGGCCCTCGAACTGCGGCTCGGCGAGCCGGACGGTGACGACCGCCGTCATGCCCTCCATGGCGTCGTCCTTGACCACGTCGTCCTCGGCGACGCGCAGCAGCTTCGCGGAGCGCAGCACCTCGTTCACCGTCTTGGTGACCGAGCGCTCGAAGCCGGAGACGTGGGTGCCGCCCTTGGGGGTGGCGATGATGTTCACGAAGGACTTGACGCCGGTCTCGTACCCCGTGCCCCAGCGCAGGGCGATGTCCACGCCGAGCTCGCGGGTGACCTCGGTGGGGGTCATGTGGCCGCGGTCGTCGAGGACCGGGACGGTCTCCTTGAAGGTGCCCGAGCCGGTCAGGCGCAGGACGTCGCAGACGGCCTTGTCCGGGGCGAGGTAGTCGCAGAACTCGCTGATGCCCCCGTCGAAGCGGAAGGTCTCCTCGGTCTTGCCCGCGCCGTCGAGGCCCCGCTCGTCGCGGACGAGGATGGTCAGGCCGGGCACGAGGAAGGCGGTCTGGCGGGCGCGCTGGTAGAGGGTCTCCAGGGAGAGCCGGGCGTCCTTGAGGAAGATCTGCCGGTCGGCCCAGTAGCGGACCCGCGTGCCCGTCCTGCCCTTGGGGATCCGCTTGACCTTGCGCAGCCCGCTCGCGGGGTCGAAGGCACTGTCGGGGTCCTGGTCCGCGAAGACGCCGGGGACGCCGCGGCGGAAGCTGATGGCGTGGGTGGAGCTGCCCCGGTCGACCTCGACGTCCAGGCGGGCCGACAGGGCGTTGACCACGGAGGCGCCGACGCCGTGCAGACCGCCGGAGGCCGCGTACGATCCCCCGCCGAACTTGCCGCCGGCGTGCAGCTTGGTCATGACGACCTCGACCCCGGACAGGCCGGTCTTGGGCTCGACGTCGACCGGGATGCCGCGGCCGTTGTCGCGGACCTCGACGGAGGCGTCGTCGTGGAGGATCACCTCGATGTGGTCGCAGTAGCCGCCCAGGGCCTCGTCGACGGAATTGTCGATGATCTCCCAGAGGCAGTGCATCAGGCCTCGGCTGTCGGTGGAGCCGATATACATACCGGGGCGCTTGCGGACGGCCTCGAGGCCTTCGAGGACGAGCAGGTGCCGCGCGGTGTAGTTGGAGCCGTCCCGGTCTGCTCCGGACAGCAGCGCGCTGGAAGGCACGGACGTGTCGGCGGTCACGCAGTTCGCTCCTCGCTGAATTTCTTTTCTGGCCCGGTCGGGCGCAGGGATGGCTCGGTCGCCGCTCGAAGGGTACCGAGGCCTGGTAGAGCCGATGCAACGCCACCCTCGTGGCTCCCACAGCGTAGTGCAGATCCGCACGGATGTTCGATCCCCCGTGGGGGTGAAGCAAACATCACGTTCCCTTCGACGCATGAACCATTTAGGGTTCGGGCACGTCCTCATGCACAACCGGCACTCACGCCGGGAGGACGAGAACTGCTACAAGCGAACGACTGACAACGCGAAACCGTAAAGCAACGCAATACGGCTCCTTCGCCGCCAACCGGCAGCAGCCGGCCAGCTTCGGAAGGAAGTTTCGAGGAAAAGCCGCGAGCGGGAACGTTTTCGGCCTGGTTGGATGTTGACCCTGGTACGACAGCTCGTCGAGCTAGAGAAGAGGCGACGTGACTACTGTTCTGACACCCGCGACCCCGCTGACGGCCGCTGACCGATGCGACCGTTGCGGCGCCCAGGCATATCTGCGCGTCGTCCTCCTGAGCGGTGGTGAACTGCTCTTCTGCGCCCACCACGGGCGTAAGTTCGAGCCGGAACTCAAGAAGATCGCCGCGGAAATACAGGATGAGACCGAGCGGCTTACGTCCGCTCCGGCCGCCGCCAGCGCGGCCGACGAGGACCGCTGACACAAGCCTGAACCTCGCATCCGACGAGCCAGGACCGGCCAGGCCGGTCGACGGGCGGCATCTCTGAGACCCAGGGATGGCCGCCCGTCCTCATGTCCGGGACCGCCCGGGCCCCGCCGCTTCCGGTCCCCGTACCCCTTCAGGGGCCGTACGGGCCACCTGTAGCCCCTCCGCGGCCTCGGGTGGTGTCCTTAGAGCTCGCCCGGCCGTACGTCCCCCTGCGGGCCGCTCACGAAGCCGACCAACGGGGCGATCCGGGTGTACACCCCCGGGCTGTCCGCGCGCCCGCAGCCCCGGCCCCAGGACACCAGCCCGATGAGCCGCCCCTGGGCCACCAGCGGCCCGCCGCTGTCGCCCTGGCAGGCGTCCTTCCCGCCGGAGCGGTCGCCCGCGCACACCATGGAGTCCTCCTGGTAGCGCCCGTCCGAGTCCCCCGGGTACGCCCGGCGGCAGACGTCGTCCGCCAGTACCGTGACCCGCGCCGCCCGCAGCCCGTACGCGTAGTCGCCGAAGCCGCTGGTGTCTCCCCACCCGTACACGGCCGCCTCGGTGCCCGCTCCGTAGGCGGGGTGGCCGGCGCCGGCCATGGGGAGGACGTGGTCCGCCGGCACCGCCTCGGCCAGCTCCAGGACGGCCAGGTCCCCGGCATTGGTCCCGGGGTCGTAGGCCGGGTTCACCCGGGCGCCCAGTACCGCGATCTCACGGCCCTCGGGTGCGCGGAGCTCCGTACGTCCGGTGATCACGCGGAAGTCGGTGACGGATTCGACGGGCCCGCCCAGCACCTGGCGGCCCAGGCAGTGCGCCGCCGTCACCACCGTGGTGGGTGCCACGACGACACCCCCGCAGAACTGCCCGTCGCGGATACCCCCGAACCGGTCACGGCTGGCGAGGGCCACCACCCACGGACTGTCGGCGACCCGCACCGGGCTCCCGCCTATGACGATGCTGTCCGCGGCCACCCTGGGCGCCTGGGCCAGCGGCGCCGCGGCCGCTCCCGCCACGAGGGTCAGAGCGCCCACCAGGACACGGGCGAAGGGACGACGCATGAGGCCTCCTGACTCTGAGTGTGCTCGAATACACCCAGAGTGGGATGACCCGGGAACATGCGCACCTGCTGCCCGGGGCGGTGCCGGAGGCCCGCCGACGCGGTCGAGGGCACGCCGCAGCCCGCCCGACGGCAGCTCGGGATCCGGCCGAGCCCGGGGCCGCGCCCGCCCGGCCGCGGCCCCTCGGCCCGGCTCAGTCCAGGTAGTCGCGCAGCACCTGCGAACGTGACGGGTGGCGCAGCTTCGACATCGTCTTCGACTCGATCTGGCGGATGCGCTCGCGTGTGACCCCGTAGACCTTGCCGATCTCGTCGAGGGTCTTGGGCTGCCCGTCGGTCAGTCCGAAGCGCATCGAGACCACGCCGGCCTCGCGCTCGCTCAGCGTGTCGAGGACCGAGTGGAGCTGCTCCTGCAGGAGCGTGAAGCTCACGGCGTCGGCCGGGACGACCGCCTCGGAGTCCTCGATGAGGTCACCGAACTCGCTGTCGCCGTCCTCGCCGAGCGGGGTGTGCAGGGAGATCGGCTCGCGGCCGTACTTCTGGACCTCGATGACCTTCTCGGGGGTCATGTCGAGTTCCTTGGCGAGCTCCTCCGGGGTGGGCTCGCGGCCCAGGTCCTGGAGCATCTGGCGCTGCACGCGGGCGAGCTTGTTGATCACTTCGACCATGTGCACCGGGATGCGGATGGTGCGGGCCTGGTCGGCCATGGCGCGGGTGATCGCCTGCCGGATCCACCAGGTGGCGTACGTGGAGAACTTGTAGCCCTTGGTGTAGTCGAACTTCTCGACCGCGCGGATGAGGCCCAGGTTGCCTTCCTGGATCAGGTCGAGGAAGAGCATGCCGCGACCGGTGTAGCGCTTGGCCAGGGAGACGACGAGGCGGAGGTTGGCCTCCAGCAGGTGGTTCTTGGCGCGGCGGCCGTCCTCGGCGATGATCTCCAGCTCGCGCTTGAGCTTGGGGGCAAGCTTGTCGGAGTTCGCCAGCTTGTCCTCGGCGAACAGGCCCGCCTCGATCCGCTTGGCGAGCTCGACCTCCTGCTCGGCGTTGAGGAGGGGGACCTTGCCGATCTGCTTGAGGTAGTCCTTGACGGGGTCGGCGGTGGCACCGGCCACGACGACCTGCTGGGCGGGGGCGTCGTCCTCGTCGTCGGAGATGACGAAGCCCTTGTTCTCGCCGCCCTCGTCCTCTTCCTCGGCCTCCGCCTTCACGGCCTCGGGACCCTCTTCCAGGCCCTCCGCTTCGCCCTCGTCGGCGGTCTTCTTGGCCGCCGTCTTCTTCGCCGCCGTCTTCTTCGCGGCGGTCTTCTTGGCGGTGGCCTTCTTGGCGGCGGTCTTCTTCGCCGCCGTCTTCTTCGCGGCGGGCTCGGGCGCGGGCTCCCCGGCGAGCGCGTCGGCGGTGCCGGGGTCCGTCGTCGCCGGCTCCGCGACGGCGTCGGCCGCTGGCGGGGCGTCCGCCGTCTTGGCCGCGACGGTCTTCGTCGTCGTCCGCTTCGCGGGAGTCTTCGCCGCGACGCTCTTGCGGGGGGTGCGCTTGGGCGACTCCGCGGCACTGACCATCAGCGTCACACCCTCTTCCTCGAGGATCTGGTTGAGGCTGCGCAGAACATTCTTCCACTGGGTCGCTGGAATCTGGTCAGCCTCGAAGGCCCGACGCACGTCATCGCCGGCGATCTGCCCCTCGGCCTTGCCCCGCTCGATGAGCGCCATCACAGACTCGGAATCGGCGATCTCCGGCGGGAGCGTACGGGATGTGCTGGCCGACACGAACAACCTCTCGGAACGATGGGAACGGCTTCCGACCCCGGCGTGGTGCTGGACCGGAGCCGACGACCACCGACTGGGGATGGGCCGGGGGCGCGGGCAGGGGCCGGGGAGCTGCACAGCATCCCCAAGGGCTGCTGTCTTCCCTCCGTCGGCCATCACCTCTTAGTTCATCGCGTGACGTCGCGGAGCGTTACGCCCAATCTTCGTGTCCCGAGTGCGCCCCTCCGTGGCTTGCGTCACACGGCGTACGCACCCGTGCCGGTCGCGCGGCCGTACGGCCCGGCCGGGGGCCGCCGCGCGGGGAGGTCCGCACGCCGATGTCGCCGGGCCCGAAGGACCCGGCGACCGGTGGTGCGCTCCCACGCCCCCGTGCGTCGGAGCGTCAGTGCTCGCGCGGTGCGGGAACCACGCGCTCTACCTCCGGGTGCACCGTCAGGAGCTGACGCATGGCGTTCTCGGCACCCACGCTGTCGCCGGAGGCCAGGGCCTCGACCATGCGCGCGTGGTGCGCCACGCAGGTTTCGCTGGGGCGGTCGCAGGAGGTGACGGGGTTGCCGGAGACCTGGAGGGCGGCGGAGACGATGCCCGAGAGGTGCTCCAGCATGCGGTTGCCCGCGATCTGGATCAGGAGCGCGTGGAACTCGTTGTCGGCGCGCGCGAAGGTGATCGCGTCTCCCTGCCCGAGGGCGTGGCCCATGATCTCGACCATGTCGGAGAGGCGCTGCTGGACGTCGGGGCGGTCGTGGCCGGCGGCGAGGCGGGCGGCCAGCGGCTCGATCGTCCAGCGGAGCTCGTTGAGCTCGCGGCGCTGGTCATCGCGCTGGGGACCGAAGGCGCGCCACTCGATGATGTCGGGGTCGAGGAGGTTCCAGTCGGCGACCGGCCGGACCCGGGTGCCCACGTTGGGCCGGGCGCTGACGAGGCCCTTGGCCTCCAGGACGCGCAGTGATTCGCGGACGACGGTGCGGGAGACCTCGAAGCGCTGGCCGATCTCCTCGGGCACCAGGGGCCGGTCCGCGCCGAGGTCGCCGGAGACGATCATCTGGCCGAGCTGCTGGACGAGTTGGCCGTGGAGCCCGCGGCCGCGGCTGCCGGCCGCACGGCGGCCGACGCGGCTCAACTCGACGTCGCCGCCGTCCCAGTGGGGTGGCCCCACCCGGTCGGAGCCGGCGGCCTCCGCGTAGGGGTAGCGGTCGAGATCGCCCGGGCCGGCGAGGCCGGTGTCGGCATGGCGGGCGGCGGTCATCATGGTGTGCGCAAGGGTACTCACGAATCCTTTGTCGGCCGTGCCTCCATGACCCTTGAGGTCTTTGGTGAAAAGCACACGAAAGGGTGATCGGTGCCACCTACGCAATTGACGACTTATCGTAAGGAACCGGACCTTTTGCGGGGAGTTGCGGTCCGCTTCGCGTGACTTCGTGCGAAGCGGTCTTCTCCGGTCACCTGGCAGTCGCCTCCCGCATCGCAACGATCACCAACGGACTCGTGCGCGCAGTCCTGTGAACCCATAGGCGCACAACAGGACCATCAGCGACAACACCAGTGCTGCGCCGACGGGTTGGGCCATCACCCGAAGGGCCCCCAGCACGAAGCGGTCGGCCTCCACGGGCCAGGGTGCGGAGGCCAGGGCCCGCAGCCGGGAGGCCACCCCGCTCGCCGGGTACGCGGACTGCCCCTCCAGGGCTCCGCGCACCAGCGGGACGACCGCCACCGGTACGGCGATCACGGCTGCCATGCCCGCGAGGGAGGACCGGAAGGCCCCGGAGGCGAGCACCCCGGCCCAGGCGCAGCCGACCAGCAGCCCGGCCCAACTCGCGGCGGCCGCGAGCCAGTCGGCCGGTACCCGCAGCGGTGCCGCGCCGAAGACGAGGCGCAGCGCCGCGGCGTCGGCGGTGACCACGAGGGCTCCGAGCAGGAGGGCGAGGGCGGCACACACTCCGAGCTTGGCCGTGAGCAGCCCCAAGCGGCGCGGCACGGTGCCGCGGTCGGCCGCGAGGGCGGGGTAGCGGTACTCCTCACCGAAGGCCAGGGCGCCCAGCAGTCCGGCGCCGAGCGCGGCCGGGGGCAGCGGGAACGGCCGCGGCCAGGCGGCGAGGATCCGGTTGAGCGGGGTGTGGCCGGTGCGGGCCAGCACGAGGGCGGTGGCGGCGGAGACGGCGACGACCAGGGCGGCCGTGAGGAAGGGGGTGGCGGTGCCGAAGACGCGGCGCAGCTCGTAGCGCAGCGGTCGCAGCGGGCCGCCCACTCGGCGCACCGGCGGGGCCGGGCGCGCGGGACGGCCGGAGCGGGCGTGCCGGGCGGGCCCGGCGAGGGCCCGCGCACGCCCGGTGGACGCGTGGGCGGGGGCGGCGGGGCCGGGAGCGGGCGGGGTTTCGGCGGGCGGTTCGGTGCGGGCCCCTCCGGCGGGGCCCGCACCGGCGGCGCCGGGTTCGCGGTGGACGCCCGCGCCACCGCCGGCCGCGGGGACGCCCGGTCCGGTGCGGACCTGGGCGGCGGCTTCCACCCGGGCCTCCGCGCGGGCTTCCACCCGGGCGCCGGAGCCGGCTCCGGTGCGGGCCTGCGGCACGGGCGGGACGGGTGCTCCGGTGTCGCCGGTCTCGTCGGCGAGCTGGTGGATCAGTACGCCGTGACGGAACGCGGCCTCGCCCACCTCGGCGCAGTTGCTCCCGTACACCGAGAGCCGGCTGCCGCTCTCCTCGACGATCTCGACCACCCGGTGCGCGGCCCTGGCCTCGCGGCCCAGTACGTCGGCCAGCCGGGCGGCGTGCGGGGTGCGCACGGCGACGCGGGGCCGCAGCCTGGTGCGCGCGAAGTCCGCGGCGTCCTGGTCGGCGACGAGCCGGCCCGCGGCGATGGAGACGACCCGGTCCGCGCTGCGGGCGGCCTCCTTGGCGTCGCCCGTGGTGAAGAGCACGGCTCCGCCCAGGGAGGCGTGGCCGCGCAGCAGGCCGTACAGCCAGGCCCGGTCCCGCGGGGCCAGCCCCGCCGCGGGCTCGTCGAGGATCAGGGTGCAGGGATCGGCGAGCATGGCCGCGGCCAGCCCGACCCGGCGGTCCATGCCGGCCGAGAGGGAGCCGAGCCGCTGGTCGCGCAGGCCGCCGATGCCGACGACCTCCATCATGGTGTCCGCCCGGGAGGCCGGGACACCGACGGCGGCGCAGAGCATCCGCAGCTGACCGCGGACCGTCCGCGACGGGTGTCCGGGGACGTCGCCGAGGAGGACCCCGACCTCGCGGGCCGGATGCGGGATCCGGTGCAGCGGGCGGCCGCGGAAGTAGGTGACGCCGCGGCCCGGTTCGAGTTCGAGCATGAGCCGCAGTGCGGTGGTCTTGCCCGAACCCGGCTCTCCGAGCAGGGCGGTCACGCACCCCGGACGGGCCTCGAAGGTGAGGTCGTCCACGAGGGGCGGGAGATCTCGACGGGATGTGCTGGTAAGTCCGATGGCCTGGAGCATCGCTTCTCTCGCGGGGTGTGAGACCGCTCTGCGGCAGCGTGGGTACCGCAAGCAAGATAACGCGATATGTCCGATTTTGTGCGCAACCGCCCCGGGTTCGTGTAGATATGGCCGCAGGCAGGCCCCCGGACGGCGGAGGGCGCCGTCGGCGCGGCTCCGGCCGGTCAGACCTCGGGGCGAAGCATGGGCGGGTTGAGCAAGGTCGCGCCGCCGGCCCTGAAGAGCTGGGCGGGCCGTCCGCCCTGACGGGTCGTCGTCCCCCCGGCGGGCACCAGGAACCCGGGGGTCCCGGTGACCTTGCGGTGGAAGTTGCGCGGGTCGAGCGCCACGCCCCACACGGCCTCGTACACCCGCCGCAGCTCACCCACGGTGAACTCGGGCGGGCAGAAGGCGGTGGCCAGGGAGGAGTACTCGATCTTCGAACGGGCCCGCTCGACGCCGTCGGCGAGGATCGTGGCGTGGTCGAAGGCGAGCCCGGCGGAGGCCCGGTCCGGGCCTTCCAGGAGTTCGTCGACGGGAGCCCAGCGGGCGCTGTTGGCGTCGCCGCCGGCCCTCGGGGCGGGCAGGTCGGGGGCGAGGACCAGGTGCGCCACGCTGACCACCCGCATCCGGGGGTCGCGCTGCGGGTCCCCGTAGGTGGCGAGCTGCTCGAGGTGCGCGCCGTTGCCCACGCCGGGTGCGGCCGGGTCGTGCGCGCACAGCCCGGTCTCCTCGGAGAGTTCCCTGGCCGCGGCACCGGCCAGGTCCTCGTCCCCGCGCACGAAGCCGCCGGGCAGCGCCCAGCGCCCCTGGAACGGCTGCTCACCCCGTCGGACGACCAGCGCGCAGAGCGCGTGGCGCCGCACGGTGAGCACGACCAGGTCGACGGTGACAGCGAAGGGCGGAAAGGCCGACGGGTCGTAGGGAGGCATGCCGCGATCATAGTCGTCTGCTTGACGATAAACAGTCCTTTGGTGATCCCGAGGGCGGTGATCCGGAGCGCGGACAGGATCCTCCCCACCGCGCGGGACCGCCTCCCGGCCTTCGTCTCAGCCTCCCAGTTGCAGTCCATCGGCGGCCTCCTCCACCATGCCGACGCCGAGACGGCTGACCCGGACGGTGAAGGGCTCCCCCGCCACCCGCAGGCCGGAGAGGCGCAGGGCGCCGAGCGGGGCGCCCGCCCGGGGGGCCACGGCGACGGTGCCCGCCGGGGCGTCGGGGCGGATGCCGGCGAGGGCGGTGAGCGCGTGGATCCCGGCGGCGGCGGCCACCGCGGCCGGCCGGCAGGCCGCGGGATGCGGCAACGGGGCGCTGCCCGCCGTGCGTTGCTCGGCGGCGTACATCTCCGGCAGCCGGTATCCGAAGGCCTCGGCCGCGTCGAGCAGGCCCCGCAGCAGACCGGCGGCCTCCTTCTCGAAGCCCGCCTGGGCCAGCCCGGCCACCGCGAGGGCGCTCTCGTGCGCCCGGACCGCTCCGGACCGGTGGCCGAAGGGGTTGTGCCCCGGCTCCCTGGTGGCCATGCTCCGCAGCCCCCACCCCGAGTCCATGGCGGGGGCTCCGAGCAGCCGGGCGAGCTGTTCGGTACGGACGGCGTCCAGCAGCCCGGGGGCGAGCCGACCCCCGCCGAGCAGGCCCGGGTCGAGCAGGTGCGCGGCGGCTCCGGTGAGCCGGGGCAGCGGCCGGCCGTCCGGGTGCAGGGCGGCGGCGGGGCGGCCCCCGTCCGGGCCGTCGATCCAGAACCGGTCCCGGAACCGCTCCCGCAGCGCGGCCGCCCACTCCCGCCACTCCCCCGCTCCGCCGCGCCCGCACCCGTCCAGCAGATCGGCGCCGAGGAGCGCGGCCCGATGGGCGTGGGCCTGGGTCTCACAGCGCCGCGGCCCCGGATCGGGATCGGCCAGGAAGCCGTCCTCCCCGAGCGCCCCGCGCAGCCAGTCCAGGCAGCGCTCCGCGACGGGCAGCAGCCGGGCCACGTCCTCCTCGGGCAGGCCCCAGCGCCGGGCCTCCGCGAGCACCGCCGGAAAGCCGAGGGTGGCTTCGGTGCCGGTGCACCCGGGCGGCAGCTGCGGCCCGGCGGCCCGCAGGGGACCCGGGATCTTCCCCGCGTCCGGGCCCCGTCCCCCGGTCTGGGCGCGGGCCAGCGTCCGCAGCGTGGCGGCGGCCAGTCCGGTGCCGAGCGGCAGTGCCATCCGCGCGGCCCACAGCGACTCCGCCGGGGCGAGCCCGAGCCGCCACGGCACTCCTGCCGCGGCGAAGGCGTCGCCGGGTGCCGCGGGGTCCCGCAGGAGCAGGGCCCGGAGGTCCTCGACGCTGGTGCGGAACCAGGCGTCGGCCCTCGGGTCGTCCCCCTCGGCGCGGGCTGCGGCCAGCGGGTTCGCCACCTGCCCGGCGGGGGCCCGCGTGAGGCGGTCGGGGGTGGTCCGCAGCTCGATGGTGCGGGATTCGCCGGGGCCCAGTTCGAGTTCCCAGCGCAGGAGCCCCGCCGAGGCGAGGGCGTCGTCGGGGGCCGGTTCGGCGGTGGTGACGGCCACGGCGTCCCCGCTGCCCCACCGCAGTCCCGCCGCGTGCACCGCGGCGGGAAGCTCCGGCCCGGCGCGCCCCGCGGCCACCGCGGCCAGGTCGGCCAGGTCGGTGCCGAGGCAGACCTCGACGGGCAGGCGCAGGGGGCGGGCGGCGAAGCTGCGCACGGTGATGCGCTCGGTGCCGTCGGCGTGGCGGACCCGTTCCACCCCGATGTCGGGGTCCGGTCCAAGTTCGACTCCGGTGCGGACGGTGGCGGTGAAGGCGGCCCGGTCGGCGCCGAGGCTGCGGCCGTGGAGGGCGACCGGGTCCCGCCCGGCGACGCGCAGCACGCAGCGGGACAGCAGCCGGCGCCCGGAGCGGTAGATCCCGTCGGTCCCCCGCCCGGTCAGCTGGCCGTGCTCGGGCGAGATGGCCAGGCAGGGGGCGGCGACACAGACGACCGCCCCGTGCACCGGAGGCAACTCGGCCCTGCGCCCGGCGGCACCGCCGCCACCGCCATCACCAGCGGCACCAGACTCCTGCCCGGGCAGCCCGGCTCCGCCGTCTCGCCCCTGCCCGAGCGGGCCCGCGCCCGCGCCCGCGCCCGCGCCGGACGGCTGCCCCGAGGGCTGCCACGTTGCCCCGACGACCCCGGGCGGGAGACCGGCCGAGCGCTGCGGCGGGTGGCCGGGCGCCGGTTCGGGTGGACGGGGCGCCGGAGTGGGAGGGGGCCCGGGCGGGCCGCTGCGGGGTACGGAGGGAGCCATGTGCCGCCTTGTCTGCGCTCCGGCCGGTTCTGCGGGGCGGCGGCGCGGCCGGGCCCCCACCACCCTCCACCTGAACGTCCCCACCCCCACCCTGGTCACGGGCCCCGGTGGCGGCTGCGCGCGCCTGGCGGGCCGATTCCGGGGCGGGGCCGTGCCGGCCGGCCGCCGTCGGGCGCCCGCTAAGACCTGGCGGGGGCTCACTGCCCGCTCCCCTCGGGGCGGCGGGAGGCGCGGCGGTGCCGTCCGGTGCGGCGGCCGGGCGGGCGGGTGGCCGCGGCCCGCCTCCTGCGGCCCGGTTCGCGGCGCCTGCGCTCCTCGCGCAGGCACTCCCGCAGGCCCTCCGGGTCGATGCCCTCGTTGCAGGCGTGGTGGAGCAGCTGGGCGAAGCGGTACTCGGCGTCGGCGCGCAGGGCCAGCCCGAAGGCGATCCGGGCGGTCGGCTCGTCACCGGTGGACCACGAGACCCAGCCCGCCAGGGTCAGCGGGGCGGCCGCGTGTTCCCCGTAGGCCCCGACGCAGCGCCGGGCGAGGGCCCGCCACAGCCTCAGGGCGGGGGCGGCCTCCTCGTCCTCCATCCACTCGGCGGCGATGTCGCGGATCTCCCGGTCCTGGAGCCCGAGGATCACGGCGGCGGCCTCGTCGTGGCCGAGCAGCGCGTCGTCCCAGTCGTCGGCGCGGGGGCCGCCCTCCACGGGCGGTGCGAGGGTCAGGCGCCGCATCAGGGTCCGGGCCAGGGCGAGGGTCTCCGCGCCGACCTCCTCCCTGGTCGCCCCGTCGAGGATCCTCGGCACGAGGGCGGTGGCGGCCCGCTCCAGGGCTTCCTCCTGCTCGACGGCCCAGGTCCCGCCGAGCGGGGTCAGCCGGCTTTCGATCTCCTTGAGTGAGCCCCGGACCTGGAGCCCCGCGAAGGTGGCCGCGGCGGCCATCACCGAGGTGCCGGGCGGGGCCAGCGGGTTTCCCTCGGCCGGGCAGCATCCGTCGTCGCCGCAGGTGTAGGACCAGTAGCGGCCGGCGGAGAGGCACAGGGCCTCCAGGACCGGCACGTCCAGGGCGCCGCAGGCGACCCGCAGCCGCTGGGCGAGCGGCCGCAGCCGGGTCATGACCCGCTGCCCGCTCTCGCCGTCCCTGGGGTCCTGGCAGAGGAAGACCACGATGCCGTCGGGCTTGTCGCCGCGCCGTTCGCTGCCGCGGATCAGGCATTCGGCGACCTGCCGGGCGGTGTCCTCCCATTCCGCGGGGGTGAGGGGGATGCCCACGCGGAGCCGGCCGCCGAAGCGTCCGTTCTCGCCGTGCACGGTGACCATGACGAGGGAGTCGGTGGGGTGGAAGCCGAGCATGTAGGGCAGCGCGTCGGCCAGTTCCGCCGGGCTGCGCAGGGTGATCTGGGATTCGGAGGGGGCCCCGGAAGGACTGAGGGAGGGCCGTCCGGACGGGCTGGGTGATTCGCTGTTCGTCGTCATGCGTCGACGGTCCCGTGCCCGGCCCGAACCGGAAACCCCTGTGGATAACTCGTCCGGTCTTCAACATCCACAGGTGCGGGGCCGCATTGGCGCGATGTCAGAGGCATCGGGTTGCATGGGGGCATGAACGCAGACCTGAGGTCCTCGGCCGATTCTGTACTCGCCCGCCTCGTGGGCGACCCCACGGGCACCGCACGGCTGCGCGAGGACCAGTGGCGGGCGATCGAGGCCCTCGTCGCGCACAAGCGGCGGGCCCTGGTCGTGCAGCGCACGGGCTGGGGCAAGTCCGCGGTCTACTTCGTGGCCACCTCCCTGCTGCGGGCCGCCGGAGCCGGTCCGACGGTCATCGTCTCCCCGCTGCTCGCGCTGATGCGCAATCAGGTCGAGGCCGCCGCCCGGGCCGGTATCCACGCGCGCACCATCAACTCCGCCAACCCCGAGGAGTGGGAGGGCATCCAGGCCGAGGTGGCGGCGGGCGAGGTCGACGTCCTGCTGGTCAGCCCGGAGCGGCTCAACAACCCCGACTTCCGCGACCAGGTGCTCCCCAAGCTGGCGGCGGCCACGGGGCTGCTCGTGGTCGACGAGGCGCACTGCATCTCCGACTGGGGCCACGACTTCCGTCCCGACTACCGCCGGCTGCGCACGATGCTCGCCGATCTCCCGCCGGGCGTTCCCGTGCTGGCGACAACCGCGACCGCCAACGCCCGGGTGACGGCCGACGTCGCGGAGCAGCTGGGTACCGGCGCCGGCACGGACGCGCTGGTGCTGCGCGGCCCGCTGGACCGCGAGAGCCTGAGCCTGGCCGTCCTGACGCTGCCCGACGCCGCGCACCGGCTGGCCTGGCTCGCCGACCACCTGGCCGAGCTGCCGGGTTCCGGAATCGTCTACACCCTGACGGTGGCCGCCGCCGAGGAGGTCACCGCCTACCTGCGCCACCGCGGGCACACGGTCTCCTCGTACACCGGCAAGACCGAGAACGCCGACCGCGAGCAGGCGGAGAGCGACCTCCAGGCCAACCGGGTCAAGGCCCTGGTGGCGACTTCCGCCCTGGGGATGGGCTTCGACAAGCCCGATCTGGGCTTCGTGGTGCACCTGGGCTCGCCCTCCTCCCCCATCGCCTACTACCAGCAGGTCGGCCGCGCGGGCCGCGGTGTCGAGCACGCCGAGGTCCTGCTGCTCCCGGGCCGGGAGGACGAGGCGATCTGGCAGTACTTCGCGTCGGTGGCCTTCCCCCCGGAGGAGCAGGTCCGCCGCACCCTGGACGTGCTGGCGCAGGCGGGCCGTCCGCTGTCGCTGCCCGCTCTGGAGCCGCTGGTCGACCTACGCCGCACCCGGCTGGAGACGATGCTCAAGGTGCTCGACGTCGACGGCGCCGTCCACCGCGTCAAGGGCGGCTGGACCGCCACCGGTGAGCCCTGGGCCTACGACGCCGAGCGCTACGCCTGGGTGGCCAGGCAGCGGGCCGCGGAGCAGCAGGCGATGCGGGACTACGTGGCGACCACCGCGTGCCGGATGGAGTTCCTGCGCCGCCAGCTCGACGACGAGGAGGCCGTTGCCTGCGGCCGCTGCGACAACTGTGCCGGCGCCCGCTTCACGGCGGAGGTCTCCGGTGCCGCGCTGGACACCGCCCGGGGCGAACTGGGCCGTCCCGGCGTGGAACTGGAACCGCGCAGAATGTGGCCGACCGGCCTCGCGGCGGTGGGCGTGGACCTCAAGGGGCGGATCCCGGCCGGGGAGCAGTCCTCGACCGGCCGCGCCCTGGGCAGGCTGTCCGACATCGGCTGGGGCAACCGGCTGCGCCCCATGCTGGCCCCGCAGGCGGCCGATCAGCCCGTTCCGGACGATGTCGTGCAGGCCGTGGTGGCCGTGCTCGCCGACTGGGCCCGGGGGCCCGGTGGTTGGGCCTCGGGGGCGGCCGACGCCCCGGCCCGGCCCGTGGGCGTGGTGGCGCTGCCTTCGCGCAGCCGCCCGCAGCTGGTCGGTTCCCTGGCCGCGCGCATCGCCGAGGTGGGGCGGCTCCCGCTGCTGGGAGCCCTGGAATACACGGATCAGGCACCGGAGTTCGGGCTGCCGTCCTCGAACAGCGCCCAGCGGGTCCGGGCGCTCCACCAGGCGTTGACCGTCCCGCCAGCCCTGGCGGCCAGCCTTGCCCAGGTCCAGGGTCCGGTGCTCCTCGTCGACGATCGCGCGGAGAGCGGATGGACCCTCGCCGTGGCCGCCCGGCTGCTGCGGCGGGCAGGGGTCGAAGGGGTGTTTCCGCTGGTGCTCGCCCTCCAGCCGTAGCGGAATGCGTCATCTCCGGTGTGGCGGGGCAAGGATATGAGCGGCATACCGGCGAATTCCGGTCCGCGGCCGCAAATGCTCATTGCCCCATCCTCGCGGGCCGCGCGAGAATCGGAGTGCTCCCGCTCGGCTCGTCGGCACTCTCCTGGGCCGCGCCGCGGCGCGCCCACACCTCAGCCGTGCCCGTACGCGGGCGTGTACCCGAAGGGAGGACCGTGACCTTCGGATTCGCCCCGTCCTCGACCACGTCACTGGCAGCGGCGGCCGGTGGCACGAGCCGGCACGGCAGACTGCTCGAGCCCTCCGAGTGGACGGCGGCGGGGGTTCCCCTGCTGCGCAATCCGCGCGAGGTGGTCAGCGGGCTGCACTCCCGCCACAGCCCGGTTCCGGCCACGGCCGTCATCGCCGTGCTGGGCCCCGAGGAAGAGCTCGTCGCGAGCGCCTCGTTCGTGCAGAAGTCCGTTTCGGCGGACGGCTGGGAGTACCGCAACGCGCTGCTCTCGCGACTGCGCCGGATCATCCCGCACGACCTGCGGCGACGGACCCCGGTCCGGACGGCGGTGCTGATGTACTGCCGTGAGGGTGACGAGCGCTGGACCGAGGAGGACGGCGCCTGGATGTGGGGGCTGCGTGACGCCTGCACGCTGCACGGGCTGCGCTGCGGCGCGTACATCACGCTGACCCGCGGCGGCTGGCAGGTGCTGGGTGACGGCCGGGGCGGGCGGCGGCCCGGCTCGGACTCGCGTCCGGAGCCGCTGGGCTCCGTGACCACCGATCCCGCACCGCTCACCCTGAGCACCGTGGGCGGCGCCGCGGAGGCCCTGCGCCGGACCGCCGCGCGCTGAGGCCCGCGCCGGCGGGCTCCGGCGCGGCGGCGCCCCGGAAACCGTCGGCACCGCCGGCACCGGCCGGCCGGGGGCCGGCCTTCAGCGGGGCCGGCCCCGCGGCCCGCCCCGCCCCTCGCCCGTACGGGATACGGAGCGTCAGACGCTCGCGCTCAGCACGGAGTTGATCTGCGCGACGTCGCCGCACACGATCAGCAGCGCACCCGCCCGGGCGAGCGCCACCGGCAGCGCGGTGGAAGTCGCCCCGGCCGGTCCGCCGTTGGCCGCGAAGACCACGACGGGGCGGCCGGAGGCGCGCTGCACGTGCGCCACGTCCGCGTAGAAGACGTCGTCCCCGGCGTCGTGCTGGGCCCAGTAGGAGGCCTCGCCGAAGGACAGCTCGTGGGCGGCCCACGGGTGCGGGTCCCCGGTGGTGATCACCAGGATCTCGCCGGGCGCGCGCCCGGTGTCGAGCAGCAGGTCCACTGCCTCCTCGGCCGCGTCCAGCGCACCCTCGGCGGACGCCGGGATCAGCTGGACCTGCGGAACCGCCGCCGAGACGGACGGCGCGGCGGAGGCTGCGGGAACGGGTCCGGGGGTGGCCTGTGCCGCGCGCGGCGCGGGCGGACCGGGCCGGGGGACGACACCCGCGGGGCTCGCCGCCGCGGGAGAGGGACCGGGGCGCCCGGGCCGGGGAACGGCTACGGGACGCGGACCAGGTACAGGGCGGGGGGTCTGCGCGGTGCGGCTCGCGGCCGGCGTGACGCGGGGACCCTGGGCACTCTCGTGAATCTGAGGCTCCTCGATGGCGGGGGTGAGAGGCGGGAGTTGACATCTATCAAACACCGGTACGAAACGTACCGGTCGGTGGCACGTGGGTGCGATCAGAAATCGAAGCCGAGTTGGCCTCCGTTTTCCAGCTCCATCGCTTCCTCGCTGCGGCGCACCTTCTTCAAGTGCCGCCACTGGGGCAGCGCGTCGAGGTAGGACCACGAGAGCCGGTGGTACGCGGTGGGCCCGCGCACCTCCAGTGCGGCCCGGTGCACGGGCGAGGGG
Organism: Streptomyces sp. NPDC012794; assembly: GCF_042901085.1. Classification (NCBI taxonomy): domain Bacteria; kingdom Bacillati; phylum Actinomycetota; class Actinomycetes; order Kitasatosporales; family Streptomycetaceae; genus Streptomyces; species Streptomyces sp. NPDC012794. The sequence goes on along the minus strand of NZ_JBIBCI010000007.1, from coordinate 87,108 downwards.
TAGCCGGCGTTGGCGGCGAAGGCGAAGTCCTCGATTCCGTCGCCCGGTACGCCGAGTTCGGCCATCATCCGGTCGCGCCGGACCTTGGCGATCACCGAGGCCGCGGCCACGGCGACGCAGGACTGGTCGCCCTTGATGACCGTACGGACCCGCCAGGGCGGGCCGAGGTAGTCGTGCTTGCCGTCGAGTATCACCGCGTCGGGCCGGACCGGGAGCGCCTCCAGTGCGCGCACCGCCGCGAGCCGCAGGGCCGCCGTCATGCCGAGTTCGTCGATCTCCTCCGGGGAGGCGTGGCCGAGGGCGTGTGCGGTGACCCAGTCCTCCAGGACCTCGAGCAGCACGTCGCGCCGCTTCGGGGTGAGCAGTTTGGAGTCGGTGAGGCCCTCGGGCGGCCGGCGCAGGCCGGTGATCGCCGCGCAGACGGTGACGGGGCCGGCCCAGGCCCCTCGTCCGACCTCGTCGACCCCGGCGATGACCTTGGCGCCGGTGGTTGCACGGAGGGAGCGCTCGACGGTGTGGGTGGGTGCTTCGTACGGCATGGCGCCAGCAAGGTTACGCCGCCCCGCGCCGCCTGCACACCCCGGCCCGGGGCAAGCGGTGTCCGGGGGGCGTCCACGGGTCGGGGTGGCGCGCGTACGCGGCTGCGCCCCGGGCTCCTCCGCCGGCTTCGCGAGGTGCCCGCGCGGGCTCGTGCGCGGGTGTCGCCGAGCCCGTACGGAGGCGGCGGCGGAGCTCGGCCGCGGTTCGCGCGCGGAGCACCGGCACCCTCGGCCCGCCGGCCTGTCTCCGCGATCTCGGCGTCGGGTCCTTCGCTCCCGCACACCCTGGCGCGGTGCCTGAGCATCACCGCACTCACCTCGGCGAGCATGGCGCCCCTGGCGTCGGGGCGCACGTTCCTCGCATGATTCCGCGTTGAACAGCTCACGGATCACCTCTGGCGCCGCCGCGCCCGGCCCGTTCCGGACCATGTCGCGGAACGGGCCGCCCTGCACATGATCGCGTTCGCGAAGAACCGCGCGCAGGGGCGAGCCGCGGGGCGGCTCACGGGCCGGGGAGCGTCACCCGGGCAGGGCCGGCAGCCACGCCGGGAGGGCCTCGGTCCGGTCCAGCCACGCCTGCGGCAGCACCGCGTCGCCGCGCCCTCCCAGCACCCCGCCGACGATCGCGCAGGTGGTGTCGACGTCGCCGCCCACCTGGGCGGTGGTCCAGAACGCCCTCTCGTAGTCGTCCAGCGCCCGGGCCGCCGACCACAGCGCGAAGGGCACCGTGTCGTGGGCGCTCGTGCGCCTCCCGCAGCCCAGTACCGCGGCCACCGTGGTCGCGTCGCCGTAGTCCAGCATGTCCCGCGCCCTGCGCACCCCCGCGCCCACGGCACTGCGCGGCACGAGCGCGATCACCCCGTCCAGCAGGTCCTCGGCGGTCGGCACGCCGGCCGGGGACGCCGCCAGCGCGGCCGCGGCGGCGACCGCCATCGACCCGCACACCGCCTCGCGGTGCTGGTGGGTGGTGTAGGCGGAGATCTCCGCCTGGTGCGTGGCCTGCTCGGGGTCGTCCGCGTACCAGGCCCCGAGCGGGGCGATCCGCATGGCGGCGCCGTTGCCCCAGGAGCCCTGCCCGTTGAAGAGCTCGGCGGCCAGCGTGCGCCAGTCCTCACCCTCCCGGACGAGGCGCAGCATCCGGTTCACGGCGGGCCCGTAACCGCGGTCGAAGTCGTGGTGGTCGGCGAAGGAGGCCGCCAGCGCGTCCTGGTCGATGCGCCCGTGCCTGGCCAGCACGGCCACCACCGAGCAGGCCATCTCGGTGTCGTCGGTCCACTGCCACGGCTCGCTGCCGGCCGGCAGCTCGCGCCGCTTGAGCAGCGGATAGTTGACGGGAACGAAGTACTGGGAGCCCAGGGCGTCCCCCAGCGCCAGCCCTCGGAGGCTGGACATGGCGCGTGCGTAGCGCGTCTCGGGAGTGGAGTCAGCGGTCATCGCGCGTCACTTTAGCCGTCCAGGTCATAAGGCTCGGGTGTGGTCCACCGCTCAAACGGGCGGTCCAGCCGGTACCGGCCGTCGGGTCCGAGCTGCAGGACGCGGAATTCTCCGTTGCCCGGGTTCGAGAGGGCTTCGAACTCGGCCACCGACCAGTGGAACCAGCGCATGCAGAAGAGCCGCATGGTCAGCCCGTGGGTGACCAGCAGGACGTTCTCGGGATGGTCCGGCGCCTCGAAGCTGCGGTAGAGGCTCTCCAGGAAGGAGCCGACGCGGTCGTAGACGTCTGCGCCCGACTCGCCCTGCGCGAAACGGTAGAAGAAGTGGCCGTACGCGTCCCGGTACGCCTTCTGGAGCTTGACGTCGTCGCGGTCCTGCCAGTTCCCCCAGTCCTGCTCGCGCAGCCGGGGCTCCTCGCGCATGCGTACACGCACCGGGTCCAGCCGCAGCTCGCGGAAGGTCTGCAGGGTCCGGCGGTAGGGGGAGACGTACGCGCTGATGGTCTCCTCCCCGAAGAGCTCGCGCAGCCGCGCCCCCGCCGCCGCGGCCTGCTCGCGGCCGGCTCGGGTCAGCCGCAGGGCGTGGTCGGGCTCCCGCTCGTACACCGTGTCATCGACGTTTCCCTCCGATTCCCCGTGCCGGACGAGGACGATGCGCCGTGGTCGAACCATCCCCCGACCCTATTCGGCCTCCGGGGCGGCGGTGACCCGGGCACGCCGGGCGAGGATGACGGTTGTCCTACGGTCATACCGTCCAGCCGGATTCGAGGTCGACCACGTCCCCGGTGAGCGCTTCGACGTCCGCTTCGGTCTGGGCGCGCAGCGACAGCCGCTCCACCCTCTCCTGCCGGTACTTGCCGTGTTCCGCCGCCGCCCGCCACATCGAGAGCACCAGGAACTCCCGGCCGGGCGCCTCCCCGAACAGGCCCCGGATCATGCCGGGCGATCCCGCCATGGCCGGGTTCCACACCTTCTCCTGCATCAGCGCGAAGTGGTCCACGCGCCCTTCCCGTACCCGGGTGTGGGCGACGCGGACCACGTCGGCGTCGCTGAAGCGCGGCTCGAAGCCCGTCTTCACGTCGAAGCGGTGGTCGAAGAGCGTGACCCTCGCGTCGGTGTAGGTGCCGTTCTGCGAGGCCGCCAGTCTGTCGTGCGAGCGGGCCATGAAGGAGTCGTAGAAGGACCGGCTCTCCCAGAACGCGAAGACATGCGCGACCCCTTGCCGGCCTCTGCTCCAGCCGCCGCCCTGCCCCCGGAAACCGGGTTCGCCGGGCAGCCCCGCCCACTTGCGCTGCCCGCGCTCGAACCCGCGTCGGTCCGTCACCGTGCAGCGAATCCACTTGACCAGCACCGCGCCATCGTACGGGCCGGGCGCGGCCCCGGTCAGTCCCCGGAGCGGTGGATCCGTACCAGTTCCGCCGCATCCCGCTCGGGCAGCCGAAGCCCGAACTCCCGGCCGAGGAGGGCGAGCAGCCGATCGGAGGCCACGGCCTCCCGCTCGGTCCGCCCGTCGGGGTGCAGGCGCATGAGCTCGTGGTCCACGAGCGTCGTGCGCACGGTGTCGCCCGGGAGCTGCACGAGGGTCTTGCCCAGGAAGGCGGAGCGGGGGTGGGTGGAGCTGTAGTGGTTCAGCACGACGTAGTCGACGGGGTGGTACCGCTGCGGGGAGAAGGCGTACAGGTCGCGCCACTCCTCACCGCGGCGGGTGCGGAGCACGAGGACGCCGTCCTCCTCCTCGTGGACGGCGTACGCCCACGGGCCCTGGCGCACCTCCCTGCCGGTCCGCGCGAGCGGGACGGGCTCGCGCGGGCCCATGTAGCCGAACCCGGCGTCGCAGAGCCACGGTTCGCCCTCGACGGTGACGACGAGCATCGCGTGCGTCACCGCCGGCAGGGAATCGCCCCGGGTGCGGTTGCGGGCGCCGCGCCCGGAGACCTCGTAGCCGATCCGCTCCAGGGCGGCGGCCAGCAGCGAGTTCTGCTCGTAGCAGTAGCCGCCCCTGCGGGCGCGTACGAGCTTGTCCTCGATGGCCTCGACCTCCAGCGCGACGGGGCGGCCGAGCAGGACGTCCAGGCTCTCGAAGGGGATGGTGGCCGTGTGGGCCCGGTGCACTTCGTACAACGTCTCGAGGTCCGGCCGGAGTTCCCGCGCCACCCGCCCCGTCTCCGTCCCGAGCCCGATCCGCTCCAGGTACGCACCCAGGTCCAGTTCGTCCCCGCTCCACATGGCTCCCCGCTCCCCCGCCGAAAACCCCGTGCCCGCGCAGCCCCGGGCCCCGCACAATGATCGCCATGACCGCCCTGCACACCAACCCGCTCTTCGACCGTCTCGCCACGGCGCGGCGGATCCTCGTCGCCGGTGCCGGAGGTGGCTTCGACATCTACTCGGGCCTGCCCATCGCGCTCTCCCTGCTGCACCAGGGCAAGGAAGTGCACCTGGCCAACCTCTCCTTCAGCACCCTGGCCGGCCTGCCCGCCGAGGACTGGACGGCTCCCGACCTGGCCGCCGTCACCCCGGACTCCGCGCCCCACCTGGCCTACTTCCCGGAACGGACCCTCTCGCGGTGGCTCCGGCTGCACCGCTACCCCTCGACGGTGTACGCCTTCCCCCAGGTCGGGGTGCAGCCGCTGCGCGCCGCCTACCGGGCGCTGATCGACCTCCACCGGATCGACGCGGTGGTGCTGGTCGACGGGGGCACCGACATCCTGATGCGGGGCGACGAGGCCGGCCTGGGGACGCCCGAGGAGGACCTGACCAGCGTGGCGGCGCTGGCCGCGCTGGACGACGTACCGGAACGGCTCGTGGTGTCGGTCGGCTTCGGGGTGGACGCGTACCACGGGGTCAGCCACGCCCTGGTCCTGGAGAACATCGCGGCGCTGGAGCGGGACGGGGCCTACCTCGGCGCGTTCTCGATACCCCGGGCCACGCGGGAGGGCGCGCTCTTCCTGGACGCGGTGGCGCACGCCCAGGACCACACGCCGGACCGTCCGAGCATCGTGGCGGGTTCGATCGCGGCGGCCGTGCGCGGCTCCTTCGGCGACGTGCGGTTCACCGAACGCACCCGGGGCAGCGAGCTCTTCGTGAACCCGCTGATGTCCCTGTGCTTCGCCTTCGAGCTGCGCGGGCTGGCCGACCGCTGCCTCTACCTGGACCGCATCGAGGACACCCACCTGATGCGCCAGGTCCACTCCAGGATCGCGGAGTTCCGCGAGGACCTGGTCACCCGTCCCTCCCGCGCGATCCCGCACTGACGGTGCCGGCCACGCCCCCGCCGCCGTCGCCGCGGGCCGGGAACGGCGGAGAGGGAGCCGCCCGGGGGGGCGACTCCCTCTCTCACCCGCGGGTCAACGACCTGGGCGGGGGTGTCCGATCACGGAACCGGAACCGATTCCGCGCTTCTTCAGCTGCAGCCGCTGGTGGAGCCGCAGCCCTCGCAGATGTAGCAGGAGCCGGCGCGCTGCATCTTCGTACCGCAGGAGAAGCAGAGCGGGGCGTCGGCGGAGACGCCGAGCTGCATCTCGACCAGTTCGGCGTTGCTGTGCGCCGTCTTGGGGGCCGGGACCGGGACGGTCGCGGCCGGCTTCGGAGCGGAAGCGGTCGGGACCGACGCGAGCGGCGCCGACTGGGCGAGGGACTCGGTGTCGAGCTCCTCGTCCTCGAGCGGCTCGTAGGAGCCGGTGTCGAGGTGGCGCTGGCGCTCCTCGGCGGAGTGGATGCCGAGCGCCGAGCGGGTCTCGAAGGGCAGGAAGTCCAGGGCCACGCGACGGAAGATGTAGTCGACGATGGACTGGGCCATGCGCACGTCCGGGTCGTCCGTCATACCGGCCGGCTCGAAGCGCATGTTCGTGAACTTCGCGACGTACGTCTCCAGCGGGACGCCGTACTGCAGACCGACGGAGACGGCGATCGAGAAGGCGTCCATCATGCCCGCGAGGGTGGAACCCTGCTTCGACATCTTCAGGAAGACCTCGCCCAGACCGTCGTCCGGGTAGGAGTTCGCGGTCATGTAGCCCTCGGCGCCACCGACCGTGAAGGAGGTGGTGATCCCGGGACGGCCCTTGGGGAGGCGCTTGCGGACCGGGCGGTACTCGATGACCTTCTCGACCGCCGTGCGGATGGTCTCCTCGGCCTTCTCGGTGATCTCGGCCTTCTCCTCCTCCTTCTTCTTGGCGGAGAGGGGCTGGCCGACCTTGCAGTTGTCGCGGTAGATCGCGAGCGCCTTGACGCCCAGCTTCCACGCCTCGAAGTAGATCTCCTCGATCTCCTCGACGGTCGCCGACTCCGGCATGTTGACCGTCTTCGAGATCGCGCCGGAGATCCAGGGCTGGATCGCGGCCATCATGCGGACGTGGCCCATCGGGGAGATGGAACGCTCGCCCATGGCGCAGTCGAAGACCTCGTAGTGCTCGGGCTTGAGGCCGGGCGCGTCGACGACATTGCCGTGCTCGGCGATGTGGGAGACGATCACCTCGATCTGCTCTTCCGCGTAGCCGAGGCGGCGCAGGGCCTGCGGCACGGTGCCGTTGACGATCTGCATCGAGCCGCCGCCGACGAGCTTCTTGAACTTGACCAGGGCCAGGTCCGGCTCGACACCGGTGGTGTCGCAGGACATCGCGAGACCGATGGTGCCGGTCGGCGCGAGGACGGAGGCCTGGGCGTTGCGGAAGCCGTTCTTCTCGCCCAGGCGCAGGACGTCCTGCCAGGCCTCGGTCGCCGCGGCCCAGATCGCGTTGTCCAGGTCCTCGGTGCGCGGCGCGACGGCGTTGGCGTCGGCGTGCTGCTTCATGACGCGCTTGTGCGAGTCGGCGTTGCGGGCGTAGCCGTCGTACGGGCCGACGATGGCGGCCAGCTCGGCGGAGCGCTTGTACGCGGTGCCGGTCATCAGCGAGGTGATCGACGCGGCGAGGGTGCGGCCGCCGTCCGAGTCGTAGGCGTGGCCGGTCGCCATCAGCAGGGCGCCGAGGTTGGCGTAGCCGATGCCGAGCTGACGGAAGGCGCGGGTGTTCTCGCCGATCTTCTGGGTCGGGAAGTCGGCGAAGCAGATGGAGATGTCCATCGCGGTGATGACGAGCTCGACGACCTTGGCGAAGCGCTCGGCGTCGAAGGACTGGTTGCCCTTGCCGTCGTCGTTCAGGAACTTCATCAGGTTGAGCGAGGCGAGGTTGCAGGACGTGTTGTCCAGGTGCATGTACTCGCTGCACGGGTTCGAGGCGGTGATGCGGCCGGACTCGGGGCAGGTGTGCCAGTTGTTGATCACACCGTCGTACTGGATGCCCGGGTCGGCGCAGGCCCAGGCGGCCTCGGCCAGCTTGCGGAAGAGCGCCTTGGCGTCGACCTCCTCGATGACCTCGCCGGTCATGCGGGCGCGCAGGCCGAACTTGGTGCCGTTCTCGACGGCCGTCATGAACTCGTCGTTCACGCGGACGGAGTTGTTGGCGTTCTGGTACTGGACGGACGTGATGTCGTCGCCGCCGAGGTCCATGTCGAAGCCCGCGTCGCGCAGGGCCCGGATCTTCTCCTCCTCCTTCACCTTGGTGGCGATGAAGTCCTCGACGTCCGGGTGGTCCACGTCCAGGACGACCATCTTGGCCGCGCGGCGGGTGGCGCCGCCCGACTTGATCGTTCCGGCGGAGGCGTCGGCGCCGCGCATGAAGGAGACCGGGCCGGAGGCGTTGCCGCCGGAGGAGAGGAGCTCCTTGGAGGAGCGGATGCGGGAGAGGTTCAGGCCGGCGCCGGAGCCGCCCTTGAAGATCATGCCCTCTTCCTTGTACCAGTCGAGGATCGACTCCATGGAGTCGTCGACGGCCAGGATGAAGCAGGCGGAGACCTGCTGCGGCTGGGGCGTGCCGACGTTGAACCACACCGGCGAGTTGAAACTGAAGATCTGGTGCAGGAGGGCGTAGGTCAGCTCGTGCTCGAAGATCTCCGCGTCGGCGGGGGACGCGAAGTAGTCGTAGTCCTCGCCGGCCTTCGTGTACGTCTTCACGATGCGGTCGATGAGCTGCTTCAGACCGGTCTCGCGCTGCGGGGTGCCGACGGCCCCGCGGAAGTACTTGCTGGTGACGATGTTGACCGCGTTCACCGACCAGAAGTCGGGGAACTCGACGCCGCGCTGCTCGAAGTTGACCGAGCCGTCGCGCCAGTTCGTCATGACGACGTCACGGAGCTCCCAGTTCACCTCGTCGTAGGGGTGCACGCCGGGGGTGGTGTGGATGCGCTCGATCCGCAGGCCGCCCTTGGCGGCCTTGGTCCCCTTGGCGCGGGAACCACGTGCCGAGCTGCTCGCCGTCTCTGTCATGCCGCCTGCCTCCCATATGCGGGCAAAAACGCCCTAAAGTGCCAGCGATATTCCGCGGCACAGTGCTGTGTGTCTTCTATCTGCGAATCTCGCCGTGCCGACGGGCCGGACCGCGCTGCGCTGCGGCCGAGCGGTCAGTCGGCGGCGGAGGCGGGCACGGGGACGACCGGGGGGGTCCCTCCGGGCTCGCACTCATGGGGGTGAGGCCGCGGCTCGCGCAGTTCCGCGATGGCGGTCTCGAAGTCTTCAAGGGTGTCGAACGCTCTGTAAACGGATGCGAACCGCAGGTACGCGACGAGGTCGAGCTCCTGCAACGGGCCGAGTATGGCCAGACCCACGTCGTGGGTGGTCAGCTCGGCGCTCCCGGTGGCGCGCACCGCCTCTTCGACCCGCTGGCCGAGCTTGGCGAGGGCGTCCTCGGTGACCGGCCGTCCCTGGCACGCCTTGCGCACGCCTGAGATGACCTTGGTACGGCTGAAGGGTTCGGTGACCCCGCTGCGCTTGATCACCATCAGCGAGGCCGTCTCCACCGTCGTGAAGCGACGGGAGCAGTCGGGGCACTGACGGCGCCGGCGGATCGACGTTCCGTCGTCGGTGGTGCGGCTGTCGACGACGCGGCTGTCGGGGTGCCTGCAGAAGGGGCAGTGCATGGTTCCCTCACCCTCCTCTTGGCACGATCGAATCACCCCACGGAGCCCGCCGACGACGGAGAGCGAGTCTCCGCCGGGGGCTCGTGAAGCAGCCACAAGCATATGCGATCCCGGGAGCCTCAGCGGACCGAGGACCACAACTTCTGGGTGGTCGCGCCCATCCAACCACTAGATCTTGGGTTGGGCCGGATTTACACCACTCCGCGTGTCGCGGTGCCAGAGGGCCGGTTACGGGGGCTCCCGATGCCACACTGGGCACACCGCCGGGCCCCGCCCGGGCACAGCCGATCCAACCGGGAAGGGTACCGTAAGGAGCGGACGCGGAGCCGAACCCGCGTTCGGCCCGACCGGTCGGCCACCCCTCTCCCGGCCGGCCTCCGGACCGGTCACCCATGCCGGTGAGCAGCCCCGATCCACAGGCCCGGCCACCCATACACCCGCCGATCTAACCCAGGTGGACGATCCGCGATTTTTCACTCGAACGTGTGTTTGGCGCAACCTTTCGAAAGCAACTACCGTTGTCCAGCTAGGGAGAACATTTCGAGAGGGGCCGACGACGTGACCACCACCGCAGACAGTGCCACCATCACTGCCCAGAACCGCTCCCAGAGCCGACTCGAGCCGGTGCATGCCATGAATGACGTAAGTCAGAACCAGGAGGCGGAGGCCGTACGCCCCGCGCGCTCGCTGCCAGGGCGGCCTCCAGGCATCCGCGCCGACAGCTCCGGACTCACGGACCGGCAGCGGAGGGTGATCGAGGTCATCCGGGACTCGGTGCAGCGTCGCGGCTACCCGCCGTCGATGCGCGAGATCGGCCAGGCGGTCGGCCTCTCCAGCACCTCCTCCGTGGCACACCAGCTGATGGCCCTGGAGCGCAAGGGCTTCCTGCGGCGTGACCCGCACCGGCCCCGCGCCTACGAGGTGCGCGGCTCCGACCAGCCCAGCTCGCAGCCCACGGACACCACCGGCAAGCCCGCGGCCTCCTACGTTCCCCTGGTGGGCCGGATCGCGGCCGGTGGCCCGATCCTGGCCGAGGAATCCGTCGAGGACGTGTTCCCGCTGCCCCGCCAGCTCGTCGGCGACGGCGAACTGTTCGTCCTCAAGGTCGTCGGCGATTCGATGATCGAGGCCGCGATCTGCGACGGCGACTGGGTCACCGTCCGTCGTCAGCCCGTCGCGGAGAACGGCGACATCGTCGCCGCGATGCTGGACGGCGAGGCCACCGTCAAGCGCTTCAAGCGGGAGGACGGTCACGTGTGGCTGCTCCCGCACAACTCCGCCTACCAGCCGATCCCCGGCGACGAGGCCACCATCCTCGGCAAGGTCGTCGCCGTACTGCGCCGGGTCTGAGTCCGACCCGTCGCCCCTCAGCCAGCTCCGGGACCCACTGCGCCGGTCCCGGAGCTGTTGCATGCCCGGGTACGCGCTCCCAGGCGCCCGCGTCCTCCTCGTGGGCCGTCACGGCGCCGTGGGCCGCGGCCCCTGCGGCCCTACTTGCCGTCGGCCTTCGCGCTCGCGTCGATGGCGGCCAGGGAGCGGCGGACCTGGTTGCGGTCCGTGGTGTACCAGAAGTCGGGCAGCGACGCCCGCAGGAAGCTCCCGTACCGGGCCGTGGCCAGGCGGGGGTCCAGGATGGCGACGACGCCCCGGTCGCCGGAGGCCCGTACGAGCCGGCCCGCACCCTGGGCCATGAGCAGGGCGGCGTGCGTGGCGGCGACCGCCATGAAGCCGTTGCCGCCGTTCTCCTCCACCGACTTCTGCCGCGCGCTCATCAGCGGGTCGTCGGGGCGGGGGAAGGGAATCCTGTCCATGATCACCAGCTGGCAGCTGGGCCCGGGCACGTCCACGCCCTGCCACAGCGAGAGCGTCCCGAACAGGCAGGTCCGCGAGTCCGCCGCGAAGGCCTTGATCAGCTCGCCCAGCGTCTCCTCGCCCTGGAGCAGGATCGGGTTGTCGAGCCGTCCGCGCAGTTCCTCCGCGGCCGCCTTGGCGCCGCGCATGGACGAGAACAGGCCCAGGGTGCGGCCTCCCGCCGCCTCGATCAGCTCCGCCAGCTCGTCCATCATGTCGCCGCGGGTGCCCTCACGGCCCGGCGTCGCCAGGTGCTTCGCGACGTAGAGGATGCCCTGCTTGGGGTAGTCGAACGGGGACCCGACATCCAGCCCCCGCCACACCGGCACCCCGTCGCCCTCGACGCCTTCCGGGGAGAGGCCGAGCGAGGCCGCGACCCCGTTGAAGTCGCCGCCCAGCTTGAGGGTGGCGGAGGTGAGGACCACCGAGCGGTCCTCGAAGAGCTTCTCGCGGAGCAGCCCGGACACCGAGAGCGGGGCGACCCGCAGGGTGGCGCCGAAACGGTCGTGGCGCTCGTACCAGACGACGTCGTACTCGGAGCCGTTCGTGATCCGCTCCGCCACGGTGTGGACGTTCTCCACGGCGGCGAGGGCCTGCTTGCGGACGGCGTCCTCGTCGTGGACGGACTTGTCGCGGGTGGCGCCGATCGCGGAGATCACGTTGCGTGCGGAGTCACGCAGGGACATCAGCGCATAGCCGAGGTCTTCGGGGATCTCCTCCAGGCGACCGGGCAGCGCCAGCTCCATCACCCGCTCGAAGGTTTCCGAAGCGGTCTGCAGGGCGTCCGCGGTCTTCTCGTCGACCAGCTTCGCGGCCCGCTTCACGGCCCGGTTGACCTGGCCGGGGGTGAGTTCGCCGGTGGCGACGCCGGTGACGCGGGATACCAGCTCGTGCGCCTCGTCCACGATCAGCACCTCGTGGTGCGGCAGCACGGGGGCGCCCTCGATGGCGTCGATGGCGAGCAGCGCGTGGTTGGTGACGACCACGTCCGCGAGCTTGGCCCGCTCCCGGGCCGCTTCCGCGAAGCACTCCGCACCGTACGCGCACTTCGTGGCGCCCAGGCACTCACGGGAGGAGACGGAGATCTGGCTCCAGGCCTTGTCGGAGACGCCGGGGGTGAGGTCGTCGCGGTCGCCCGTCTCGGTCTCGTCCGCCCAGTCGCGCAGGCGCAGCAGGTCCTTGCCCAGCTTGCTGGTCGCGGTGGCCGCCTCGAACTGGTCGAAGAGGCCCTCCTCCTCGTCCTGCGGAGCCCCCTCGTGCAGGCGGTGCAGGCACAGGTAGTTCGACCGGCCCTTGAGCATGGCGAACTGCGGCCGTCGGCGCAGCTGCGGATGCAGCGCCTCGACCGTGCGCGGCAGGTCGCGCTCGACGAGCTGGCGCTGGAGGGCGAGCGTCGCCGTGGCGACGACCACGCGCTCGCCGTGCGCGAGGGCCGGCACCAGGTAGCCGAGGGACTTGCCGGTGCCGGTGCCGGCCTGGATCAGCCGGTGGGAGTTGTCGTCGATCGCTTCGGCGACGGCTTCGGCCATGGCCACCTGGCCGGGCCGCTCCGTACCGCCGACGGCGGAGACGGCGGCGTGCAGCAGGTCGGGGAGGGAGGGCTTCGTCATAGCACTGCCAACCCTACGGGGCGCCACCGACAGCGACCGCATCGATCACTCTTCAGGGTCCGTGCAAGGGGTTCGGGACGGTTCCGTGGACGACGGCGCCCGGGCGGTCCGGCCGGTCTCGGTAGCCGTCCGCGTAAAGCCGGTTGCGGTTGAGGCAGAGCCGGTCGATCCGTTCCGTCAGCAGGTCGAAGAGGCGGTGGCGGTCCTTGTCCTCGGGGAAACGGTCCTGGTAGCGGAGGGTCTCCGCCCGCACGAGGGCCCAGAACCGGCTCTCGGGCACGTCGAGCCGGTCCTCGCACAGGGCGGACAGGTAGCGGAAGACGCCGACGAACAGTCCGGAGTGGATGAACTGGGTGAGGAAGCCGGGCGGCTCCGTGAGCAGCGCCGCCCGGACCTCGTCGGGCATGGACGCGTGCTCCGGCAGGGGCGTACCGCTGATGGCGACGTCGTCCACGAAGTCCTTGACCGCGAGGCGGACCGGAACGTCCTGCTCGTCGAAGATCACGACGGTGTTCTCGCCGTGCGGGGAGAACACGGTGCCGTAGCGGTAGAGGAAGTGCAGCAGCGCCGGCAGCAGGGCGGCGAAGAGCCGGCGCAGCCAGGCTTCGGGGGTGAGGCCCGAGCGGGCGACGAGCTCGGCGGTGAAGGAGCGGCCTCGCGGATCGACGTGGAGGAGGCAGGCGAGGGTGCGGGCCCGCTCCCCCGGGTCGAGCCGGCCGGCCAGCGGCTCGCGCCAGATCGCTCCGAGGAGCTCCTTGTACTGGTAGGGGACCTCGGGGAGCCGGTCGTACACGGGGTGGCGGACGGTGACCGAGGCGACCTCGCCGAGCAGGACGACCCGGCATTCGTCGCGCAGGAAGGCGTCGGAGTCGCGGATCGAGTGGATCCAGGCGGTCACGGCGGGCGCGGCCAGGCTGAGGTCGCTGGGCAGGCCGCGCCAGACGGTGGTGTTGAAGACCGACAGCGGGAGTTTGACGCTGTGACGGTCGGGACGGGTGAGGTTGAGGAAGGTGCGGATCGACTGCTGCGGGATCCTGTCGTCGGGGTCGGCGGGGAGCGGCACCAGGGCGCCGGAGGCGAGGTCGGGGGCGAAGAGGGGGAGGACGACCTCGTCCCACTGCCAGGGGTGGACGGGCAGGTAGAGGTAGCGGAGCGGGTCGAGGCCCCGGTCGCGCAGGATCCGGTCGAACGCCGCCCGGGTGACCGGGTCCAGCTCGGCCGCGTAGAGCCGCGCCGGATCCTCGAGTCCGGCGGTGCCCCGGTACTCCGCCAGGGAGGTGTGGGCCGCGAGCCACGGCAGCCGCTGCCGGGTGCGCGCCTCGGGGGCCCAGGCGGCGGCGTCCGAGGCGGACCATCCGACCCGGCCCTTGTTGAGGACGAGCCAGGGGTGGCCGGTCTGGTGGCCTTCGAGCGCCGCGTAGTCCAGGTCGGCGAGGACGTCCGCGGTGAGCGCGTGGTGGTCGAGCCGGGCGTCGGCGGCGAGGGTGGAACTGAGCTCGTGGATCAGGTGGCCGAGGGTCGGCCCGTCGAGCCGCAGCAGGGTGCGGGCCCGGACGAGGAAGCCGTACGGGTCCCCGAACGCGAGCGGGGGCTCCGCCACGGGGCCCGGCGGCGTCAGCGTGATCGTGTCCGGGCTGACGTGCCAGCTCCCGTACGCGCGGCGGCGGGCGCGGAAGCCCAGGCCGCTGCCGTCGTCGAGGGTGAGGGTCCAGTCGTCACCGGCCGTCGAGGGGGCCGGGACGGGGCTGATGATCTCCTCGTAAGCGAACTCGCCGAGCATCTTGGCCAGTAGCCGGCGCGCCGCGAGGTCCCAGGTGGGCCGGTTGAGTGCGGGCGGCGTGCACGGATGCTGTGGCGAGGGGGGAACGTCGTCTTCGAAGGAGCCGGGGGCGGCGGGGAAATTCGGCACGGGACTCCTCGAATATCGGGAACCTTGCTGCGGGCCGTGAAGTTCTGGAGATGAGAGCTGTGAAAACCGAAGACGCGAACTGAGCCTGGACAAAGGGCATGAGCTGGATGAGCCCGATATCCGGGAGGACCGTATGACCGTATGACCGGGGCGCCAATCAGAGCAGATTGCGCAGCGCCCGTTCACGGATCATCAGAGCGGCTCGCTTCTCGGGGAGGTCGATTTCCGTGGAATAGCGGAAACCGGCGTTCATGAAGGCTGAAACGGAGGGGGTGTTGCGAATGTCCGGTTCCGCGATGACGCGTGTGCAGCGGGGGCGGTTGTCGAAGACGAGCTCGGTGACCGCGCGCAGCAGCATGGTGCCCAGGCCCCTGCCCCGGTTCGCGCCGTCTCCGATGAGCAGGTGGATACCCGTGTCGTGGGAGAGCGCCGGGTAGTAGAAGGAAACCGGGTCCAGGTCGGCCCGGTAGATCTCCCAGTAGCTCATGGGGCTGCCGTCGAGGAGGCCGAGGCAGGGAATGCTGTGGCCGTCGCCGTCGAGCTGGGCGCGCAGGTGCGACGCGGTCACGGCGGCGGATCCGCTCAGCTCCCAGTAGGCGGCCACCTCGGGGTCGTTCATCCACCCGGTGAGCAGTTCCAGGTCCCGGCCCGGCCGTACGGGTTCGAGGCGGAAGGCTCCGGCCGGTGTCGCGGCCACGCCCCAGCACGCTGGTGATTCGAGGAGGTCCGCCTCGGCGAGCAGCGGCAGCAGTCCGACGGTGAAGCGGTGCGCGGTGACCTTGTGGGAGGCGGGGCCGCCGAGGGTGCTCGTCGTGGTGTCCGTGGGAGGCATGGGGGCTCTTCTCGGTGTGGGTGGGAGCGCGTCAGTCGTGGAGGGGGTTGGTGATGGTGACGTAGACGGACTGGCTGTCGACGGGGCCCACGAGCTCGTCGAGGCCACCCAGGCGGGTGAGCAGGTTCGCCTTGCAGCGGAGGGTGGGCGAGTCGAGCAGCTGCGCGGGGACCGGCCCGAGACGGGAGGCCTTGCCGAGGAAGCGGCGGAAGGCGGCGAGGAGCACGCGCTCGTCGGCGAGCCGTTGGGATCCGAAGGCGCCGATGAGGCCGATCACGTTGTTGATGCCGAGGTAGTAGGCGAAGCGTTCGTCGGCGACGGCGTCCGGGACGAAGGTGTCGCTGGCGCCGCCGATGCCGGGGAGGCGTCGTTCCAGTTCGGCGCGCCGGGAGTCGCGGAAGTAGTAGCCCTGGTTGTCGCGGAAGCGGCCGCCGATGGGCCAGCCAGCCCGGTCGAGGAGGACCAGGGTGTTCTGCTGGTGCGCTTCGAGGGCGATGCCGGCGAGTGCGTCGAAGGCGAGGACCGGCAGGACGACGTGGTCGAGGTAGCGCAGGAACCACTCGGTGGCGACGGCGGAGACGGGGCGGCCGGTGGTGAGGGCGAGCCGGGAGAGGGTGTCGGCGAGGCGGGAGCGCATCGTGGTCCGGCCGGGCCATGGGCGCAGGGAGGTCAGTGCGGCGACGCAGACGGCGTCGTCGTCGGAGTGGAAGGGGTTGTGGCGCAGTACGGCGTCGAATCCCCGGACGGGGGTGCCGTCGAGGGCGTCGACGGCGACCCAGGCGGGGTCGCGCACGATGTCGAAGCCGGGGTGGGCGGTCTGCCACTGCTCGGCGAGGCCGGTGCGCAGCAGCCGGTGGACTTCGACGCCGCGGTGGAGTTCCTTGCGGAGGTTTTCGCGGCGGCTATTGGTGATGCGCAGGCCGAGGGAGAGCTTGAGCATCGCGGGGGCGCCGGGGCGGTGGACGGTGCGGACGGAGGAGGTGGGGTGCCAGGGGGCGCCGTGCGGGCCCAGGTCGGTGATGAGTCCCGCGTCGCGGAGGGCGGTGACGGCGGGGCGGTGGAGGAGGTCGCGGGCCTGCCAGGGGTGCAGGGGAAGGGCTGTGGTGCCGGGGGGCAGCGGCAGTCCGGGGGCGAGCCGCGTGAGGAGCTGGGCGGCGGAGACCGGGCGGCCGCGTTCGGTCCATGAGGAGTCGGTGGCGAGGGCCTCGGGCGCGACCGCGATCCAGTGCAGGGGGAAGGAGCCGTGGAGTTCGGGTGAGTAGAGGCGTACTTCGGTTTCGGAGAGTCCTTCGCGGCTCTTGGGGTCCGGTTGGAGGGGGTGGCCGAGGAGGAGGGACTGTTCGGCGGTGAGGAAGAGGTGCCCCGCGACGGGGGCCGGGCCGGTGGGGCGCCGGCGCCGGTCGGCGATGAACTCGGCGGTGCGGCGCACCGAGTCGGCGACCCGGCCGACGAGGTCGGTGCCGCTGCGGCCGTCGCCCTGCCGGGCGAGCAGGGCGGCGAGGGTGACGGCGTCCACGGCCGGGGCGTGGGCCGGGGCGCCTTCGAGGCGGGCGGGGCCGAAGCGGTGCCAGCCCGTCGGGGACCAGTACCGGACGGGCACGAGCAGGGCGGCCGCGGACGCGGGAAGGGGGATGCGGAGCAGGGTTCCGACGGGCCCGTCGGGGCGGCCGATGCCGCTCTCGCGTACCCAGCACCGCAGCAGGTTCTCCACCGTCGCGGATTCGGCGGCCGTGGCCGGGTCGGGGTGGTCCAGCAGGTCGGGCAGCGCCGCCGGGTCGGGGCCGGCGGGTCCGGGGCCGCCCACCCGGGGGCGGAGGGTGCCGTCCTTCTGCCGGGGCACGGTGCCCGCCGGGGGGTGGGCGGGGGTGGCCGGCGCCGGGAGTCCGGGTGAGGGCGCGGGCACCGCTCCGGCCCGGTGCCGTCCCGGGTCGGCCTGCTCCGGCTCCGCCGCCGGGGGTGCCGCCGGCCGCTGGGGCGGTGCGGAGTCCGGGTGGGGGCCCGTGGGTGCCTGCGGGGCGGCGGGCGCGTCGGGCTGCGCCGGGCGGGGCGCGGCCGCCGGGCCGGGGTGGCCGGGAGCGGCCAGGGGCTGCGCCGGCGTCGGGCCGCGGTGGTCGGGCGGTGCCCCCTGAGCCGGAGCGGGCTGGTGAACGGGGCCGGGCGCCGGGTGGCCCGGAGCAGCCGCGGCTGCGGGAGCGCCGGCAGTGGAGGCCGCCTGCGCCGGGCCGGGGGCAGGCGGCAGGCCCGCCGCTGCCGGGTGGGCCGGGGTGGGCGGGAGGGGGCCGGGGGCCGAGGGGGAGGGGGTGGCCTGCGCCGCCTGGAGTCCGGGCGAGGGCGCGGGCACCGCTCCGGCCCGGGACCGTCCGGGATCGGCCGGCTGCCGCTCCGCGGCCGGAGATGCCGTAGCCGGGTGCGTCGAGGCCGGCGGGAGCGTGCCGGGGGCCGCGCCGCCCGGCACCGCAGCCGGGGTCGGCGGGAGGGGGGTGGGAGCCGGGGCGAGGCCGGGGGCCAGGCCGCTCGACGCCGCTGCCGGGTTCGCCGTGCCCGGCGGGAGCGTGCCTGCGGCCGAGGGGGTGGCGGTCGGGCCGGGGGGCGCGCCGCCCGCCGCCGCAGCCGGGGTCGGCGGGAGGGAGCCGGGGGTCGGGTCGCTCGGCGGCGCGGTCGAGGCCGGCGGGCGGGGGGTGGTGGAGGGGTCGGGCATCGGGGGTCCTTCGCGTGCGGTCAGTGGGGCCGGCGGGCGGCGGCGGGGATGGAGTCGGCCAGCCGGTCCAGGACGGCTGCTGCCTGTTCGTCGGTCAGGGTCAGCGGCGGCAGCAGACGGACGACGCTGGAGTGGCGGCCCCCGAGTTCGACGATCAGGCCGCGGCCGAGGCACTCCTCCCGCACGGCGGCGGCGAGGGCGGGTGCGGCGGCGCCGGTTTCGGGGTCGACGAGTTCGACGCCGATCATCAGGCCGCGGCCCCGGACGTCGCCGATGCAGGGCTGGTCCGCCGCCAGACCGCGCAGGGCCGTCAGCATCCGCTCGCCCAGGACGGCCGCACGCTCGGCGAGCCCGTTGCGGCGGACGTAGGCGAGGGTCGCGGTGCCCGCGGCCATGGCGAGCTGGTTTCCGCGGAACGTTCCGGCGTGGGCTCCCGGGGCCCAGACGTCCAGTTCGGCCCGGTAGACGATGACGGCCAGGGGCAGGCTGCCGCCGATCGCCTTGGACAGGACCATCACGTCGGGGACCACCCCGGCGTGGTCGACGCCCCAGAAGGCGCCGGTACGGCCCACCCCGGTCTGCACCTCGTCCGCGATCAGCGGGATGCCGCGGGCGGCGGTGATCTCCCGCATCCTGCGCAGCCAGGCGTCGGGGGCCGGGTGGACCCCGCCCTCGCCCTGCACGGGCTCGACGATCATGGCGGCGGGCGCCGGTACCCCGCCCTTGGGGTCGTCGAGCAGGCTCTCGGTCCAGCGGGCGCCGAGCCGGGCGCCCTCGGCCCCGCCGACCCCGAACGGGCAGCGGTGGTCCTGCGGGTAGGGCAGCCGGGTCACCCGTACGTCGCCGGCACCGCCCGACGCCTCCAGCGCCCCGGCGGTCATACCGTGGTACGCGCCGGTGAAGGTGAGCAGCCCGGTGCGTCCGGTGGCCGAGCGGACCAGTTTCAGGGCGGCTTCGACGGCGTCGGTCCCGGCGGGCCCGCAGAACTGGACGCGGGCGTCGGCGGCCAGAGCGGGCGGCAGGTTCTCGAAGAGCTCGGTGGTGAAGGCGTCCTTGACCGGGGTGGCCAGGTCGAGGACGTGCAGCGGAGCCCCCGAGTCGAGGACTCCCCGGATGGCTTCGAGGACGACGGGGTGGTTGTGGCCGAGGGCGAGGGTCCCCGCGCCGGAGAGGCAGTCGAGGTAGCGCCGCCCGTCCGCGCCCTCGATCGTCAGCCCCCGGGCGCGCACGGGGACGATGGGCAGGGAACGGGCGTAGGTCCGGGCGGCGGACTCCCGCAGCGACTGCCTGCGCAGGATGCCCTCCGCCGAGGCGGATCCCCTCCCGCCCTGCGCCGGCACCTGCCGCGCGGCCCGCGTCGCCAGGGGCGCGGGGGTCGGCGGTGCAGGGGCGGTTGAGGCCTGCGGTGGCATCTGTGCCGCGGCTGCGGTCGGCTCGGTCACGGCCACGACTGTCGGTCCTCCCGCAGGCTGGTCTTCGGATCGCGCGTCGAACACGCGCGCTGCTGCACCATCCCCCGTACGTACCAACGACGATGACGGCTTCGGATCACGGTCCGCCCGAAGATCCTTGCGGCCCCGACGCCCGACGCCTGACGCCACGGCGTCGCGGCAGGAACCACCGACCCGGGGACCGCCGTCCTAGGCCTCGGCGGCATAGTGGGGGTCTGCGATCCACCTCGATCGACTCCGTCTCAACACCTCGAAACTCCAGGGGGACTCACGACATGCGACCGAACCGACCGGTCACCGCGCTCCTCAGTGCGGCCGCGCTCGCGCTGACCGCCTCGGCCTGCGGACCCGGCGACGGTGAGGCCGGCTCCGACGCCAAGCCGACCGTGGCTGCGAGCCTGCCGTCCGGCGCGGCGGACGGGCTCAAGATCCCGGACGAGCTCAAGGACAAGCTCAAGCAGCACGGCTTCGACCTGGAGAAGTGGAAGGGGGGCGCGTGGAAGAACTGGAAGAAGGAGGACTGGCTCCGCGAGGCGGGCGACTACGTCAACCCGATCATCGACGGTCTCTGGGATCCGGACCGGATGCGTGACGCGGAGCAGCCGCAGCGCCCGGCCGTCGACCCGGACGCCGGCAAGGACCAGGGCGTCACCGACCCGACCCCGGCTCCGGTGGCCGCCAAGCCGGCCGCCGCGCCGTACCACACGAGCGTTCCGGCGTCCGGCAAGGTCTTCTTCGACGGTCCCGAGGGCTCGATGGTCTGCTCGGCGACCGTGGTGAAGGACCCGGCCCGCCCGGGCAAGTCCAACATGGTCTGGACGGCCGGCCACTGCGTACACGCGGGCAAGGCCGGCGGCTGGTACCGCAACATCGCCTTCGTCCCCTCCTACAACAACGCGGGCAAGCCGGCGGCGGCGCTCAAGGGCGCGCCGCGCGAGCAGGTGGCCCCGTACGGCGTGTGGTGGAGCGACTGGGCGCAGACCTCGGACCAGTGGATCGCGACCGGCGGTCCGACGGGTGGCGCGGGTGCCCCGTACGACTTCGCGGTGCTGCACGTGACGCCGGAGAAGGGCGGCGGCAAGTCGCTGGAGGAGACGGTCGGTACGGCGCTGCCGGTGGAGTTCAACGCGCCGGCGGTGGGGAAGATCGCGGGCGTGACGGCGACGGGCTACCCGGCGGCGGCTCCGTTCGACGGGCAGAAGGCGTTCCAGTGCGCGGACAAGCCGGGCCGGCTGGCGCTGCGGCAGGCGGACCCGGTGATGTACCGCATCGGCTGCACGATGACGGGCGGTTCCTCCGGGGGCGGCTGGGTCGCGACGGGTGCCGACGGCAAGCCGGCGCTGGTGTCGAACACCTCGATCGGTCCGGCCAAGGCCGGCTGGCTGGCCGGTCCGAAGCTGGGCCCGGAGGCCAAGGGCATCTACGACGCGGTGAGCGCCAAGTTCAAGTAGGAGCCCGCGCGGAGCGGAGCGGACCCCGTCCGCACATGACGGAGGGCCCCCGCTCGTGCGGGGGCCCTCCGTCATGCGGGCGTGTCGTGCCCCTACTGCTTGGCGGGCACGTACGGCGTCAGTTCCGCCGCCAGTTCCGCGTGGACCCGCGCCTTGAGCAGGGTCCCCTCCGGGGTGTGTTCCTCGGAGATCACCTCGCCCTCGGCGTGCGCCCGGGCGACCAGTGCGCCGCGGGTGTACGGCACGAGTGCCTCCACCTCGACCGCGGGCCTGGGCAGCTCGGCGTCGATGAGCGCGAGGAGTTCCTCGATGCCCTGGCCGGTGCGGGCCGAGACCGCGATGGAGTGCCGCTCGATGCGCAGCAGCCGCTGGAGGACGAGCGGGTCGGCGGCGTCCGCCTTGTTGATCACCACGATCTCGGGCACGTCGACCGCGCCGACCTCGCGGATGACCTCGCGCACCGCCGCCAGCTGCTCCTCCGGTGCCGGGTGCGAGCCGTCCACGATGTGCAGGATGAGGTCGGAGTCGCCGACCTCCTCCATCGTGGAGCGGAACGCCTCGACGAGGTGGTGGGGCAGGTGCCGGACGAAGCCCACGGTGTCGGCCAGGGTGTAGACGCGGCCCGAGGGGGTTTCGGCCCGGCGCACCGTCGGGTCGAGGGTGGCGAACAGCGCGTTCTCCACCAGTACGCCCGCGCCCGTGAGGCGGTTGAGGAGCGAGGACTTGCCCGCGTTGGTGTAGCCGGCGATGGCGACCGAGGGAACCTTGTTGCGGCGGCGTTCCTGCCGCTTGATGTCCCGGCCGGTCTTCATCTCGGCGATCTCCCGGCGCATCTTCGCCATCTTCTCGCGGATGCGGCGCCGGTCCGTTTCGATCTTGGTCTCACCGGGGCCTCGGGTGGCCATGCCGCCACCGCCGCCGCCACCCATCTGCCGGGAGAGCGACTGACCCCAGCCGCGCAGTCGCGGCAGCATGTACTGCATCTGCGCGAGTGCGACCTGCGCCTTGCCCTCTCGGGACTTGGCGTGCTGGGCGAAGATGTCGAGGATGAGGGCGGTCCGGTCGACGACCTTGACCTTGACCACGTCCTCGAGCGCGATGAGCTGGCCGGGGCTGAGCTCGCCGTCGCAGACGACGGTGTCGGCCCCGCTCTCGAGCACGATGTCGCGCAGCTCGCGGGCCTTGCCGGAACCGATGAAGGTGGCCGGGTCGGGCTTGTCGCGTCGCTGCATCACACCGTCGAGTACGAGGGCGCCCGCCGTCTCGGCGAGGGCCGCGAGCTCCGCGAGGGAGTTCTCGGCGTCGCTGACCGTGCCGGAGGTCCAGACACCGACGAGGACCACGCGCTCCAGGCGGAGCTGGCGGTACTCGACCTCGGTGACGTCCTCGAGTTCGGTCGAGAGACCGGCCACGCGGCGCAGGGCCGCGCGCTCGGAGCGGTCGAACTGGTCGCCGTCCCGCTCGCCGTCGATCTCGTGGCTCCAGGCGACGTCCTCTTCCATCAGGGCATCGGCCCGAAGGCTCTCGGTGAAGCTCTGCGAGTCCCGCACGTTCTGCGCGTCCCGCGGGTCCTGGGAAGGGGAAGAAGAGGAGGTCATTGGATCCTTACGTCGATTCGATGGTGTCGCGCCGGCCGGTTCCGGCGCCCGGCCGGTTCAGCCAGGGCCAAAGGTACCGCTGTGCGTGACATAACACTGTCACTTCCAACGCGTGGTCCGGTCCGGTGATTCCCCGGGGCGGTTCCCGGAGCGGGATTCCGCCGGGTTCCCGGTCGGACTCGTCGATGGTGTCATGCCCGTTCCCCGCCCGTCATACCGTTTTTCCCGCCGCTACGGCTTCCCCGAGGACCCGGCCGGTACGGCCGGGGAGGCGGCGGGGGCGGCCTTGGAGGACGCCGGGCTGCCCCACTCCGGGTGTCCGGGCATCGCCGGGGTGGTCTCCCCGTACAGCCACGGCCGCAGGAAGGCCGTGAGGTCGCGTCCTGCCTCCTGCGAGGCCAGCCGTACGAAGTCCTCCGTGCCCGCGATCCCGTCCTTGTGCTCCGCCACCCAGCGCCGCTCGACCCGGTCGAAGGCCGCGGCGCCGATCTCCTGGCGCAGGGCGTAGAGGATCAGCGCGGCCCCGTCGTAGACGACGGGGCGGAAGAGGCCGATCTTCTCGCCGGGCGGGGCCGCCTTCGGGGCGGCCGGGGGGCCGCCCTGGGCCCGCCACTGGTCGGAGCGCTGGTAGGCCTCGCGCATCCGCCGCTCCAGGGGGTACTTGCCGAGCCCGTCGGCGTACAGGGCCTCGTACCAGGTGGCGTGCCCCTCGTTGAGCCACAGGTCGGACCAGGTCCGCGGGGTCACGCTGTCGCCGAACCACTGGTGGGCGAGCTCGTGGACCATGATGGACTCCACGTACCACTCCGGGTAGCCGGCCGCCTCCCCTGCGAACAGGCCGTGCTCGAAGAGCGAGAGCGTCTGGGTCTCCAGCTCGAAGCCGGTCTTCGCCCGGGCGATGAGCACCCCGTAGTTCTCGAAGGGGTAACGGCCCACGCGCTCCTCCATCCACGCCACCTGCCCGGCGGTCTTCGCCAGCCAGGGCTCCAGCCGCTCCCGGTCCGCGGCGGGCACCACGTCGCGCAGCGGCAGGCCGTGCGGTCCGGTGCGGTGGACGACGGCGGAGCGGCCGACGGAGACCTGGGCCAGCTCGGTGGCCATCGGGTGCACGGTCCTGTACGTCCACTCGGTGGCGCCGCCCCCGCGGGCGGCGGGGAGGGCGCCGGGCAGCCCGTTGGCGACGGCCGTGTAGCCGTACGGGGCGGTGATCCGGAAGGTGTAGTAGGCCTTGTCCGCGGGGTGGTCGTTGCAGGGGAAGACCCGGTGGGCGGCATCCGCCTGGTTGGCCATGGCGAGGCCGTCCTCGGTGGTGACCCACCCTCCGTCGGAGGCCCTGCCGCGCGGGTCGCTGGTGTGCCGGACGGTGATGCGCAGCGGGGCGCTCGCCGGGACCGGGTGCGCGGGGGTCAGTACGAGGTCCTCCCCGGCGGACTCGAAGCGCGCGGGCAGCCCGTTGACCTCGGCGGAGGAGACGGTTCCGTGCGTGAAGTCGAGGTTGATCCGCTCCAGCGGTTCCAGGGTGCGGGCTTCGATGGCGGTGATCGCGTCGAGGGGGCTGCGGTTGTCCTTGTACGTGAAGGACAGGTCGTAGGAGAGGACGTCGTAGCCGGGGTTGCCCAGCTCGGGGAAGAGCCGGTCGCCGATGCCCAGCGGTTTCGGCGGGGGCAGCACGGCGGCGACGAGGGTGAGGGAGGCCGCGGCGAGCAGGGAGGCGCGCAGGCGCGGGGAGGTGAGCTGCATCCACCACCGCTTACCAGCGCTTGTCGCGGGCCCGCGAGCGGCGCGCGACGACTCCACCCGAACGAGGCGCCGGAGCCGGGCACAGGACTGCGTACACCCCTACGCGGCACCTCCCGCGCACGTACGTCTCCACGAGCCCCCACCGAGGCCGGGGAACCAGCCCTGACGCGCCCCGGTACGCCTACACCCCCACGCCCCCGAACCCCCGACGCCCCCGCGCCTCCCCCGAAGCCTTCCCCAGCCCCCCTGGGCCCCGCCCCTCTCCTCCCGCCGAGCGGGCCCTACACCCGGCTCACGTCGTACACGCCGGGCACGTCCCGCATCGCCCGCATCAGCGCGGGCAGTACCGCCGCGTCGGGCAGTTGCAGCGTGTAGCTGTGCCGGACCCGCTGTTCCACGGGCGGTTCCACGGTGGCGGAGACCACCTCGACCCCCAGCCGGGCGATGGCCTCGGTCAGGTCGGCCAAAAGGTGCGGGCGCCCGAACGATTCGGCGTTCAGCGTGACCCGGCAGTCCGCTGTGGCCCGCCAGTGCACGGCGACCGAGGTGCGGCCCAGGGCGCGCATCTGGGCCACGGCCGGGCAGTGGACGCGGTGGACGGTGACGGCGCCGCCGCGTACGACGAACCCGGCGACCGCGTCGGGCGGTACGGGGGTGCAGCATCCGGCGAGGCGGACGTGCGCGTCGGGCAGGTCGGCGACGGCGTTGCCCCCGCCGCCGCGCAGCCCGGGCACCGACAGCGGCGCGCGGGGCGCGGCGGTGGCGGGTCCGGGGCCGTCGGGGTGGGCCTGGAGCCAGCTGCTGATGGCGATCCGGGCGGCCGGGGTCCTGGCGTGCTCCAGCCAGTCGGGGGCGGGCCCGGAGGAGGCGTCCTGCGCGAGGAGCAGCTGGACGGTGTCGCCGTCGGAGAGCGGCGAGGAGAGGGAGGTGAGGCGCCCGTTGACGCGGGCGCCGATACAGCCGTGGGCCGCCTCGCCGTGCTGCGCGTAGGCGGCGTCGATACAGCTGGCCCCGGCGGGCAGGCCCAGCGTGCCCCCGTCGGCGCGGAAGACGGTGATCTCCCGGTCCTGGGCCAGTTCGGCGCGCAGCACGCTCCAGAAGGTGTCGGGGTCGGGTGCGGACTGCTGCCAGTCGAGGAGCCGGGAGAGCCAGCCGGGGCGGGTGGGGTCGACGCGTTCCTCGTCGCAGTCGGCGGTCTCGCCGCCGGTGGCGTAGGGGTTGCCGAGGGCGATGACGCCGGCTTCGGCGACGCGGTGCATCTGGCGGGTGCGGACGATGACTTCGGCGACGTACCCCTCGGGGACGGCGACGGCGGTGTGCAGTGACTGGTAGAGGTTGAACTTCGGGACGGCGATGAAGTCCTTGAACTCCGAGACGACCGGGGTGAAGCAGGTGTGGAGTTCGCCGAGCACCCCGTAGCAGTCGGCGTTCTCGGCGACGAGGACGAGGATGCGGCCGAGGTCGGAGCCGCGCAGTTCGCCGCGCTGCCGGGAGATGCGGTGGACGGAGACGAAGTGCCGCGGCCGTACTTGGACCTCGGCGGCGATGCCGGCGTCACGCAGGACGGTGCGTACGGATTCGGCGATGGCGGCGAGGGGGTCGTCCTCGCCGGCATGGGCGGCGATGAGGGCGCGGGTGTTCTCGTACTCGTCGGGGTGGAGGATCGCGAAGACGAGGTCTTCCAGCTCGGTCTTGAGGGCCTGGACGCCGAGGCGTTCGGCGAGGGGGATCAGGACGTCGCGGGTGACTTTGGCGATGCGTGCCTGTTTCTCGGGGCGCATCACGCCGAGGGTGCGCATGTTGTGGAGCCGGTCGGCGAGTTTGATGGACATCACGCGGACGTCGTTGCCGGTGGCCACGAGCATCTTGCGGAAGGTCTCCGGTTCGGCGGCGGCCCCGTAGTCGATCTTCTCGACCTTGGTGACGCCGTCGACGATGAAGCAGACCTCGTCGCCGAACTCGGCCCGGACCTGTTCGAGGGTCACATCGGTGTCCTCGACGGTGTCGTGGAGGAGGGAGGCCGTCAGGGTGGTGGTCTCGGCGCCGAGTTCGGCGAGGATGAGGGTGACGGCGAGGGGGTGTGTGATGTAGGGCTCGCCGCTCTTGCGCATCTGGCCGCGGTGGGAGTGCTCGGCGAGCACATAGGCCTTCCGCAGGATGGACAGGTCGGCGTCCGGATGGTGGGCGCGGTGGGCTTCCGCTACGTGCCCGATGGCGTCCGGCAGGCGGTCGCGGGACGTGGGTCCGAGCAGGGCCGCGCGGCCCAGGCGGCGCAGATCGAGTCGGCTCCGGCCTCGTCTGCGCAGCTCAGGGCGGATCTCGGCGTGTGCTTCTGGGTTCGTGGCCTCTGCACTCATGGGCACCTCCGGCGGCTTCGACCGGCGGTGGCGGGCATGGGGTGAGCCCTCAGGGCCGGTGCCTGATGTTACCGACCCCACCACGTGGCGCAGTCCACCTCTTGCTCAGCGTGAAACGGATCACCCATGAGAGGGAATCTTCAGGCGAAGGCCGTTTCCGTCAGCCAGGCCGCTTCGAACTCGCCGGAGGCCACGATGACGGCCGGTCCGGTCATGTCGACGCTGCCGTCGGGGTGTTCGGTGATGACGAGGGTGCCGCCGGGGAGGTCGACGGTGTACGAGACGGGCCGGCCGGTCTCGGCGGGATCGGCTCCGTCGCGCCGGATGGCGGCCACGGCGACGGCGCAGGCGCCGGTGCCGCAGGAGCGGGTCTCGCCGGAGCCGCGCTCGTGGACGCGCATGGCGACGTGCCGGGGGCCGCGGTCGACGACGAACTCGACGTTGACCCCGGTGGGGTAGGCGGAGGCGGGGCTGAACGGCGGGGGGCTGTACAGCGTGCCGGCGTGGTCGAGGCTTTCAACGAACGCGACGGCGTGCGGGTTCCCCATGTTCACGTTGCGCGCCGGCCAGGAGCGTTCGCCGACGGAGACGGTGACCTCGCCCTCGGGGAGCAGTGCGCGGCCCATGGAGACGGTGACGTCGCCGGTCTTGTCGAGGTGGACCCGCTTGACGCCGCCGCGGGTGGCGATGGCGAGGTCGCCCGGCTCGACGTGGCCGGCGTGCTGGAGGTAGCGGGCGAAGACTCGGACGCCGTTGCCGCACATCTCGGCGCTGGAGCCGTCGCTGTTGCGGTAGTCCATGAACCACTCGGCCTCGCCGGCCATGTGCGCGGCCTCGGGGTGGGCGGCGGAGCGCACCACGTGCAGCACACCGTCGGCCCCGATGCCGGCCCGGCGGTCGCACAGGGCGGCGACGGCGGTGGCGGGCAGCTCGATGGCGTTGTCCGGGTCCGGGACGATCACGAAGTCGTTCTCGGTCCCGTGGCCCTTGAGGAAGGGGAGGCTGGTGTGCGTCACGCGCCCATGGTACCGAGCGGGTCACCGCCGCGGCCTGCGGTACCGGCATGCGGCCGGGCCGTCGCCGCGTGGGGTGACGCCGCCGGTCCGCGCCGGTCAGCGCAGCCGGGCCACCCGGTACACGGCGAGTGCTACGACGGCCAGTGCGACCAGCGCGTACAGCGCGGCCATGCGCCAGTCGGGGCGGCGGCCGCTGCCGCGCGGCGGCAGCCCGGGCCAGGTGTAGCCGACGCGGCGCGCGGCCATCATGCCCCAGCCGCCCGCGCAGCAGCTGATGAGGAAGCCGAGCATGGCGACGACGGCTCCGCCGTCTCCGAACTCGAAGGCGAGGGGGAAGGCGAACATCAGGGAGCCGGCGGCGGCCAGCATCACGATGGGAGCGATCTGCCAGATGCGCAGGCGGCGCTGCGGTCGCAGCTCGACCTCGAAGGCGGGGCCGGCCGCCTCCGTGCCCGGCTCCGGGGCGTCGGGGCCGTCGGGGCTCAGACGGGCCGGTTCGGCGGGCAGGCCGAGACCGTCGGTGACGGAGTCGGCGCCGACGGGGGTGCCGGGTCCGCCGGAGCCCGCCGGGGCGTCCGGTACGCCGGTGCCGGCGGACGCGCCCGGCTCGCCGGACCCGCCGCGGAGCATCGGGTCCGCTTCCCGCCCGGTGTCGTCCCGCCCCGTGTCACGAGGGCCGGCCTCCATAGCCACGCGCCCTCCCCACTCGGACTTCGTACGCCACTGTTCAGAAGTTTGATGATGGCACGGACCCGGGCCCGCGACGGGCACACGGAGCTTCCCGATGCAATCACGTGATCAGGCTGTGACCGCTCGTTCGACCAACGACTGCGCGAGCCCGGGGAGTTCCGCCCGGTCGGCGGCGGCTCCGCTGAGCCAGTGCACGCGGGGATCGCGGCGGAACCAGGAGTCCTGGCGGCGGGCGAAGCGCTTGGTGGCGCGTACGGTCTCGGCCCTCGCCTCGTCCTCGGTGCACTCCCCGGCGAGGGCGGCCAGTACCTGCTGGTAGCCCAGCGCGCGGGAGGCGGTGACGCCTTCGCGCAGTCCCCGGGCCTCAAGGGCCCGGACCTCGTCGACCAGTCCGGCCTCCCACATGCGGTCCACGCGCAGCGCGATCCGCTCGTCGAGCTCGGGGCGGGCCACGTCGACGCCGATCTGGACGGTGTCGTAGACGGATTCGTGGCCGGGCAGGTTGGCGGTGAAGGGCTTGCCGGTGATCTCGATGACCTCGAGGGCCCGGACGATGCGGCGGGTGTTGCTGGGCAGGATCGCGGCGGCGGCCGCCGGGTCGGCGGCGGCGAGGCGGGCGTGGAGGGCGCCGGGGCCGCGCAGGGTGGCCTCCGCCTCCAGGCGGGCCCGTACCTCGGGGTCGGTGCCGGGAAACTCCATCGCGTCGAGCGCGCCGCGCACGTACAGGCCGGATCCGCCGACGAGGACGGGGGTGCGGCCCTGGGCGAGCAGCGCGTCGATCTCCGCGCGGGCCAGGCGCTGGTACTCGGCGACGCTGGCGGTCTCGGTGACGTCCCAGACGTCGAGGAGGTGGTGCGGGACGCCGCCGCGTTCCTCGGGCGTCAGCTTGGCGGTGCCGATGTCCATCCCCCGGTACAACTGCATGGAGTCGGCGTTGACGACCTCGCCGTCGAAGTGGCGGGCCAGGGCGACGCCCAGGTCGGACTTTCCGGCCGCGGTGGGTCCGACGACGGCGATGACCCGCGGGGCGGGGGCTGCGTTGCTCACCGGAACAGTCTCGCAAACCCCGCGGCATGTACCCGATCGGGTGAGGTGACGGGGTGCGGGCGGCGTCGTTGCCCTGAAGAGGTTCCGGCCCGGCGTGCGTCTGGCGCGCATCTGGTGGAGGCCGGTCCGGCCAGGGCGGAACTTCACCCGCACGAGTAACGTTATGGGAGTAGACATGGGCGTTTTTGACCGGATTTTTCGCCGCAAGGGAGAGGTAGTGGCCGATCAGGCCGCCACCGAGGCCGGGACGGCGGAGGCGCTGGAGGCGGAGACCGAGCCGGCCGAGGAGGCCGGGAAGGCCGAGGAAACCGGGACTGCGGTGGCCGGGGCCCCCGCGGCGGAGGCCGTGGAGATCCCCAAGCAGCAGTCGGTGGAAGCTGCCGCGGACAGCGAGTCCGGCGAGGGCGCCCGTACCTAGTCACGCCACTGGAAGGTGCCCCATGGGGTTCATGGACAATCTGAAGGCCAAACTCGCTCCCGCGAAGGAGAAGGTCGGTGACCTCGCGCAGCAGCACGAGGGCAAGATCGGCGAGGGCCTGGACAAGGTCGCCAGGGTCGTGGACTCCAAGACCCACGGCAAGTACAGCGCCAGGATCACGACCGGCGCGGACAAGGCGAAGGACGCCCTGGGCAAGATCGCGCACAAGGACACCCCCGGCGGGCCGACGCCGCCGGCCGCCTCCTGACGCGGTACCGCGAGGGGCGCGGGATCGGCTGATCCCGCGCCCCTCCGTCGTACGCGCGTACGGAAACCCCCAGGCTCGGCTAGGACCAGGCGGCCACGAAGTAGCCGACCCCGTAGGGGGCGTCCTCGTACAGCAGCCGGCCGTCCAGGCCCGCGCCCTCCGCGGCCCCCGCGAGCACCTGCCAGGGCGCGCGGCCGGCCGCCAGCAGCTCGGCGGCGAGCGCGCGGTCCAGCGCGGCGAGCGCGGCGGTGTCGGCGGCGCCCAGGGCGCGCCCGGCGGCGGCGTCGAAGGCGGCGGCCCGCTCGTCCAGGTAGCCGGGCGCCTTCAGGGTCCGGCAGGCGCTGCCGTCGCCCATGACGAGCAGCGCGACGCGTCCGGCCCGCGCGGCGGTCTCCCGGCCGGCCCGCAGGCAGTCCCCGGTGGCCAGCGTCCCGTCCACCGCGAGCCCCTCGACGGGGGCGGCTCCCCAGCGGGCGCGGCCCAGCAGCCAGGCGCCGACGGACAGTGGGGCGGGAAGCGGGCGTCCGGCCCCGTCGTCACCGGGAGGGCCCTCGGGACGGTCCCCGAGCCGGACCTCCGTGTCGACGCCGAAGCCGCGGAAGCCGCCCCGGGATCCCGGGGGGTAGGCCCCCTCGGAGTCGGCCTCGGCGGCTCCGACCACGACGAGCAGGTCGGGCCGCGCGGCGGCGAGCACGGCCAGCGCGTCGGAGCAGGCGGTGCGGGCGCCGTCGAGTTCGGCGGCGGCGCCCGCGGCGACCTCCGGCACGAGGAGCGGCGGGGCGGGGCAGACGGCGGCGGCTACGAGCATGATCCGCAGCCTAGCCGCCCCCGGTGGCACGTGGTCAGTCGATCGCGCAGCCCGAGGTGGCCACCGGCAGCGGGGCCGGGACGCCGATGGCCGGGATGCCCAGCATGACGCCCGCCGGCTGGGCCGGGGCCGCGTTGCGCTTCTCCCAGGCGTCGCCGGCGCGGGTGCGGCGCACCGCCCGCGTCGGGCCCTCGGCCAGCAGGTGGTGCGGGGCGGCGTAGGTGATCTCCACGGTCACCACGTCGCCGGGGCGGACGTCCTCGTCGGGCTTGGTGAAGTGCACCAGGCGGTTGTCGGGGGCGCGGCCGGACAGGCGGGCGGTGGCGCCGTCCTTGCGGCCCTCGCCCTCGGCGACCATCACCTCCAGCGTGCGGCCGACCTGCTTCTTGTTCTCCTCCCAGGAGATCTCCTCCTGGAGGGCGACCAGGCGCATGTAGCGGTCCTGGACGACCTCCTTGGGGATCTGCCCCTCCATGTCGGCGGCGGGGGTCCCGGGACGCTTGGAGTACTGGAAGGTGAAGGCGTTGGCGAAGCGGGCCTCGCGCACGACGTGCATCGTCTGCTGGAAGTCCTCCTCCGTCTCGCCGGGGAAGCCCACGATGATGTCGGTGGAGATCGCGGCGTGCGGGATCGCGGCGCGGACCTTCTCGATGATGCCGAGGAACCGCTCCTGCCGGTACGACCGGCGCATCGCCTTGAGGATCGGGTCCGAACCGGACTGCAGCGGCATGTGGAGCTGCGGCATCACGTTCGGGGTCTCCGCCATGGCGGCGATCACGTCGTCGGTGAAGTCGCGCGGGTGCGGGGAGGTGAAGCGGACCCGCTCCAGCCCCTCGATGCGGCCGCAGGCGCGCAGCAGCTTGGAGAAGGCCTCGCGGTCGCCCAGGTCGGAGCCGTAGGCGTTGACGTTCTGGCCGAGCAGGGTGATCTCGGAGACGCCCTCGGCGACCAGGGCCTCCACCTCGGCGAGGATGTCGCCGGGACGGCGGTCCTCCTCCTTGCCGCGCAGCGCCGGAACGATGCAGAAGGTGCAGGTGTTGTTGCAGCCGACGGAGATCGAGACCCAGGCGGCGTACGCGGACTCGCGGCGGGTCGGTAGCGTGGAGGGGAAGGCCTCCAGCGACTCGGCGATCTCGATCTGGGCCTCCTCCTGGACGCGGGCGCGCTCCAGGAGGACGGGCAGCTTGCCGATGTTGTGCGTACCGAAGACGACGTCGACCCAGGGGGCCTTCTTGACGATGGTGTCGCGGTCCTTCTGGGCGAGGCAGCCGCCGACGGCGATCTGCATGCCGGGGCGCTTCGTCTTCATCGGGGCGAGCCGGCCGAGGTTGCCGTAGAGCTTGTTGTCGGCGTTCTCGCGGACGGCGCAGGTGTTGAAGACGACGACGTCGGCGTCACCGTCGGAACCCTCAGGCGCGCGGACGTAGCCCGCGTCCTCCAGCAGACCGGAGAGCCGCTCGGAGTCGTGCACGTTCATCTGGCACCCGTAGGTGCGCACCTCGTAAGTTCCCTTGGGGTCCACCACTGCCGTGCTCCGGTCGCTGCTGCTGGTCATGCAACAAGGGTAGGCGGTACCGGAGAGCCCTCCGGCCCCCGCGGGCGATGCCCTCCGGCGGCGCTGTGCCGGCGGTCGGCCGATCCGGCTCCGCCGGGCATGCAGCCCATAAGTCACGGGCTTGGTTTCTGCCCGCTCTAGAATGCGCGGTTATGGAATTAGCTCAGTTGCGGTACTTCGTGGCGGTGGCGGACGAGGGCGGCTTCACCCGCGCCGCGGAGCGGCTGCACGTGTCCCAGCCCGGAGTGAGCGCGCAGGTCAAGCAGCTGGAGCGGGAGCTGGGGCAGCGGCTGCTGGACCGCTCGGGGAGGCGGGTCGCTCCGACGGAGGCGGGCGTTGCGGTACTGGCGTACGCGCGGGCCGCGCTGGCGGCGGTGGAGGGGATCCGGCGGACGGCCGACGAGTTCTCGGGGCTCCTGCGGGGGCGCGTGGCGCTGGGCCTCATCCCGGGGGCGGCCTCGGCGGCGGTGGACGCCTTCGACGTGGTGGGACTGCTGGGCGACTTCCACGAAGCGCACCCCCAGGTGGAGATCTCGCTCACCGAGGACACCTCGGAGCGGATGCTGGGGGCGCTGCGGCGCGGGGAACTGGACCTGGCGGTGGTCGGGCTGGCCGGGGAGCCGCCGCCGGGGATCACGGCGCGGGTGGTGCTGGACGAGCCCCTGGTCGCGGTGGTCCGGGCCGGCGACCCCCTCGTACGGTCCGCCGTCGACGGCCGCGTCGCCCTGGCGGAGCTGCGGGGGCGGGCACTGATCGCCCTGCCGCCCGGGACGGGGCTGCGCGGGGTGCTGGAGCGGGCCTGCGCGGAGGCCGGTTTCATCGCCCGGGTGGACTTCGAGGCGGCCGCGCCGGCGGTGCTGGCCCGGCTGGCGGCGCGGGGGCTGGGGGTGGCGGTGGTTCCCCGCGGAGCGGAATCGGCGGCCGGGCCCGGGGTGCGGGCGCTGCGGCTCAGCGACCCGGAACTGAGCGGCAGGGTCGCGCTGGCCTGGCGCACGGACGGCCCGTCCGGCCCGGCGGCCCGCCGCCTCCTGGCCCGCCTGCGCACCGCCCTGCCGGCCGCCGCGGGCCGGGGGCTGACCTCCGAGCCGGCACTCGCGGCGGGGCGGGCCGGCCGGGGGTAGGGACGGGAGCCGCCCCGGGAGCCGGCATCGGCGGCGGTGCGGGCCGACCGGAGCCGCCGGGGTACGGCTTGGCCGGCCCGGGCCCGGGGCGACGCCCCGGTAGCGGGCACTCACACCGGTGCGGGCCGGCCGGGGCCGCCGCGTCGGTCACGCCGGCGGCGACGCCGCCGGGGCGGACCCGGGCCCGCGGCGCCGACCCGGCCGACGCCCCCGGTCGGCCGTGACAGGACGGCGGAGGGGGTGCGAGGATCCCGGCATGCCCCTCGTACCTCCCCGCATCAGCCGGCGCCGCCTCCTGCTGGGCCTCGTCGCCTTGCTGGTCGTGCTCGGCGGGCTGCTGTGGTGGCCCAGGCCCTTCTGGGAACCGGAGCTCAAGGGCGAGCTGACCTTCAGCACGGGGGTGAGCAACGGTGTCTACCACCTTTACGGGCAGCTGCTGGAGGAGGCCCTCGCGCAGGACATGCCCGAGGTGAAGGTCCGGCTGCAGACCAGCGAGGGGTCGCAGCAGAACCTCCAGCGGGTGGCCGCCGGGCAGGCGGACTTCACGGTGGCCACGGCGGACGCGGTCGCCAAGTACCGGGCGGACGGGAAGCCGGGCGCCGACCGGCTGCGCGGCTGCGCGCGGCTCTACGACGACTACGTCCAGCTGGTGGTGCCGGCGGGTTCGCCGGTGCAGTCGGCCCGTGACCTGCGGGGCAAGCGGGTCGCGGTCGGCCAGGACGGCTCCGGGGTCCGGCTGGTGTCGGAACGGCTGCTGACGGCGGCCAAGCTCAACCCGAAGAAGGACGTCACCGCCGTCGGGATCGGCATCGACACCATGCCCGCCGAGCTCGAGGCGGGGCGGATCGACGCCTTCTTCTGGTCGGGCGGACTCCCGACGAACGCCGTGCGCGAGCTGTCGGAGCGCTTCGACATCCGGCTCGTGCAGCTGGGCGACCTGGTCGAGCAGCTCCAGGACACCGGCAGTCCGGCCCGGTACTACCGCGCGGCGGTGATGCCGCAGGACGCGTACGCCCGGGCCCGCAACACCTCGGCGGTGGCCACGCTGGCCGTGCCGAACCTGCTGATCACCCGGGAGGACACCGGTGCGGAGCTGACGGAGCGGTTCACCCGGACGGTGATCCTGAGCCGCGACCGGATCGGGCACCAGGTGCACGCCGCGCAGCTGGTGGACCTGCGTACGGCGATCTACACGGACCCGCTCGACCTGCACGAGGGCGCCGGGCGGTACTACCGCTCGGTCAAGCCGTAGGCAGCAGCATCATCGCGGCGGCGGCCGCGCCGATCAGTCCGGCGTGGGTGCCGAGGGCGGCGGGGACGACCTGGAGGTCCCGGACGAAGGACAGGGCCGCGTACGAGGCCAGGTGCCGCCGGATCGGCGCGAAGAGGGTGTCCCCGCTGGCGGCGACCCCGCCGCCGATGACCGCGATGTCGGTCTCGACGAGGGTGGCGGTGGCCGCGATGGCCGCGGCCAGGGCACGCCCGGCCCGGTCGAAGGCGGCCAGCGCCACCGGATCGCCGGCCGCCGCCGAGGCGGCGACGCCCGCCGCCGTGGGGTCGGGGCCGGTCCAGCCCTGGGCGAGGGCCCAGCGGGCGATGGCGGTCCCGGAGGCGAGGGATTCCACGCAGCCGTGGCCTCCGCAGGCGCACCGCTCGCCGTCGAACGCGACGCTGATGTGGCCGATGTGACCGGCGTTGCCCGTGGGTCCGGGGTGGAGCTGGTTGTTCAGGATCAGGCCGCCCCCGACCCCGGTGGAGACCACCATGCACAGGGCGTTGGCGTGTCCCCGGGCGGCGCCCAGCCAGTGCTCGGCGGCCGTCATGGCCACGCCGTCGCCGGCCAGGACGGCCGGGATCCGGGCCCCCCGCGCGCTCAGCTCGGCGGCGACCCGCTCCTGGACGGGGAAATCGCGCCAGGCCCCGATGTTGACCGGGCTCACGGTGCCCCGCGAGGTGTCCACCGGGCCCGCGCTCCCGATGCCGCAGCGGACGGCCCGCGCCCACAGGGGGGCCCGCGCCAGTTCGGCGACGACGTCCGTGACCGCCGCCATCACCCCCTCGGCGTCCGTCCCGCGCGGGGTCGGCCGCCGGGTGACCGCGGTCATCGCGCCGTCGGGGTGGACCAGCGCCCCGGCGATCTTCGTACCGCCGATGTCGATCGCGACGGTCGGGCCGGCGACGGCGGCCGCCGCGACCGCGCGCGGCATGGGGAGGGCTGAGGTGGGGGTGGTCACGGGGCGCTCCTGCGAAGGGGTCGGATTTCAGTATGCGGCCGGCGGCGGAGCCGTACTCTCCCGGGGCTCCAGCCGGGGCAGCTCGCTCTCCCGGGCCCGGGGCGGGCCTCCGGCGAGGAGGGCGAGGAGCTCCTCGGCCGCGAGCCGGCCGAATCCGGCGGTGTCGCGGACCAGCGCGGTCAGCCGGGGGTGGGTCACCCGGCACAGCGCCGAGTCGTCCCAGGCGACGATGGAGAGGCGGTCCGGTACGGGGATGCCCAGCTCGGCGGCGACCGCCCTGCCGGCCACCGCCATCACGTCGTTGTCGTAGACCAGCGCCGTGGGCGGCTCCGGCTCGGCGAGGACCCGGCGGGTGGCGGCGGCACCCTCGGAGTCGGAGTAGTCGGTGGTCACCGAACGCACCTGGCCGCCGGGCAGCCCGAGCCGGCGGGCCCCGTCGCGCAGCGAGGCGATGCGGCGGGCCGTGTGGGCGAGGCCGGGCAGGCCGGCGATGTGCGCGATCCGGCGGTGCCCGAGGCCGTGGAGGTGCTCGAGTACCGCGGCCATGGCGCGGGTGTCGTCGGCCCATACGGACGACAGCGGCGGCGGCTCCAGGGACGGCTCCGGCGACGGCGACGGCTCCGGCGACTCCGCGGACCCGGCCCGCGCCGGCCGGGCCGGCACCGGTTCGCCCGTTCCGCCGACGAACACGGCCGGCAGCCCCAGCCCGGCCAGGAGTTCCGGGCGCGGGTCCCGCGTACGGGGATCGACGACGAGGACGCCGTCCACGCGCCGTTCGGCCCACCAGCGGCGGTGGACCGCGCATTCGGCGTCGATGTCCTCCACCACCTGGAAGAGCAGGGCCGTCCGGCCGGCCGAGAGCACCTCCTGTATGCCGGAGACGAGCTGGAGGAAGAACGACTCGACGCCGAGGGTGTGCGCGGGCCGGGCCAGGACCAGCCCGATGGCGCCGCAGCGCTCGCCGGACAGGGCGCGGGCGGCGTGGTGGGGCTGCCAGCCCAGTTCCTCGGCGACCCGGCGGACCCGGGAGCGGGTGTCCTCGGAGACGCCCGGCCTGCCGTTGAGGGCGAAGGACACGGCGGTCTCGGACACTCCGGCCCGGTGGGCGATGTCCTTGATGGTGGGTCTGCGGGCCATGCCTGCCTCATCCCTCGGTGACGTGGACTTCGATGGGCGGACCGTACGCGATCCCGCCCCGGAAGGTCCGCCCCTTGCCGGGGCGCGGCCGCCTCGCGGCAACTGCCGCACGGAGGAGGCATTTTGATGCTGAATCACCGCCTGCTCGCGGGTCGGGTCCACGGCCGGCATTCCCGCAGGTCTTACCGGCGAGGCGCGGAAGGGAATCCCCGGAACCGCATGACCGCAAGAGCCCGGGGCTTCCACGGCCCGACCACACCCCTTCCGCCGCCCCGCCTCAAGCGCATAAGCGGCGACCCGCCTTAAGCGCCTTAGCGGCGCCCCGTCGAAATCAGGCCGCCCGGCCGCGAAGGCGCTGTTGACTCCGTCCCGCGCGCCCCGGCAGGTTGGGAGCGTCCGGCGCATTCCCCAAAACTCCGGGACCCTCCATGCACCGCGCCTCCCCCCGCACCCTGCGCTTCGGCGCCAACTACACCCCGGCACGCGGCTGGTTCCATCACTGGCTGGACTTCGACCCCGGCGAGACCGGGGCCGACCTCGACTCGATCGCCGCCCTCGGCCTGGACCACGTACGCGTGTTCCCGCTGTGGCCGATCTTCCAGCCCAACCGCACGCTGATCCGGCCGCGCGCCGTCGAGCAGCTCGTCGCCCTCGCCGACGCGGCCGCCGCCCACGGGCTCGACGTCGCCGTGGACGGCTTGCAGGGGCACCTTTCGAGCTTCGACTTCCTGCCCGCGTGGACCCGGACCTGGCACCGGCGGAACATCTTCACCGATCCGGAGGTGGTCGCGGCTCAGGAGGAGTACCTGCGCACGCTGGCCGCCGCCCTCGCGGACCGGCCGAACTTCCTCGGCATGACGGTGGGCAACGAGGTCAACCAGTTCTCCGGCCCCCCGCACCCCGACCCCGACCTCATCACCCCCGAGCAGGCCGGCCGCTGGCTGGAACGGATGCTCGCCGCCTGCGAGCGGGGAGCGCCGGGGCGGCCGCACGTGCACGCCGCGTACGACGCGGCCTGGTACCAGGACGGGCACCCCTTCACCCCGGCCCAGGCGGCCCGGCTCGGCGCGGCGACCGTCGTGCACTCGTGGGTGTTCAACGGCACCGCGCAGCTGCACGGCCACTCCGGGACGGCGACCGAGCACCATGCCGCGTACCTGATCGAGCTGTCGAAGGCCTGGGCCGCGGACCCGCTGCGCCCGGTGTGGCTGCAGGAGGTCGGGGCGCCCGCGCCGCTGGTCCCGCCGGAGCACGCCGCGCGGTTCACCCGGGCCACGCTGGCGGCGGCCCTGGACTGCCCCGGGCTGTGGGGGGTGACGTGGTGGTGCTCGCACGACGTGTCCCGGGAGCTCGCGGACTTCCCGGAGCTCGAGTACGGCCTCGGCCTGCTCACCAACGACCGCCGTACCAAGCCGGCCGGGGCCGCCGTGGCCGAGATCGCCGGAGCGTGGCGGGGCCGCGGGCACCGGCCGGCGGTACGCTCCACCGCGCTCGTCCTGGACGAGGTACCGGGCCGGTCGGCCTGCGCGCCGGGCGGCACGTTCTTCGAGGCCTGGGCGGCGCTGACGGCCCGGGGCCTGCGCCCGGCGGTGGTCCTCGCGGACCGCGCGGCGGACCCGGCCCACCTCGAGGCCCGGGGCATCACCGAAACCGTGCGCGTCGCGGACGCCTGAGGACACCCGGCCCGGACCCCAGCCCCAGTCCCGGCCCCCCCACCCCGGTCTCCGCCCCGGCCCCGTCACCAGTTCCCCTCCCCGCCCCCGCCCGAGCCGTCCCGTGAGGAGCTCCCATGCCCGAGTCCGGTGCCACCGCCCCCTTACCGCCGACCAGACGCGCCGTCCTGGCCGTGAGCGCCACCGGCGCCGGAGCGGTGCTCCTCGGAGCGCCCGCCCCGGCGTCGGCAGCCCCGGCCGTACGGGAGAACGCCGCCTCGGGCAGCGCCGCACCGGGCCTGGCCCCGTACGCCTCCTACTGGTTCCCGGACTCCCTGCCCCCCGGCACCCCCGAGCCGGGCGTCGTGTGGCGCTCGCTCAGCGGCTGGACCCCGGAGTCGGACCCGGACCTGGCCCACAACACCGCGACCGTGCCGCTCGCCCCGCGCTTCACCCCGGTGCCGGCGCACCGCGGCGCCCGGTCCGGCCAGGCGCGGATCTCGGCACTGGTCTCGTTCGGGCCGACGTCCCGCAACCCCTCCCAGGGTTCGGCGACCGCCGACTCCTACGCGCTGACGCACTGGGCCTACCTCGACGAGCTGGTGTTCTGGGGCGGCTCCGCCGGCGAGGGCATCGTGCTGGCCCCGAACGCGCCCGTCGTCGACGCCGCCCACCGCAACGGCGTCCCGGTGCTGGGCAACGTCTTCCTGCCGCCCGTCCCCTACGGCGGCGACCTCCAGTGGACGCGGGACCTGGTGCGGCGGGAGGCGGACGGCCGGTTCCCGATGGCGGAGCAGCTGGTGCGCGTGGCGCGGGCGTACGGCTTCGACGGCTGGTTCGTCAACGCCGAGACGGACGGCGGAGACAGCGCCCTCGCCACCCGGATGCGGGAGTTCCTGCGGGCGCTGCGGGCGGCGGGCGCGCCGCACGGGCTGCGCATCACCTGGTACGACGCCATGAACAGCACCGGCAGGGTCGGCTGGCAGGGCGCGCTCAACGCCCTGAACGAGGAGTTCTTCGAGGACCGGTCGGGCCGGGTCGCGGACACGATGTTCGTGGACTTCCGCTGGACGCCGCGCGCGCTCGCCGAGTCCGGCGTCCGCGCCGGCCGGCTCGGCCGCAGCCGGTACGAGCTGTGGGCGGCGGTCGACGTGGAGTCCAACGGCTGGGACTCCGAAGTCCGTTGGGACGCGATCGTCCCCCGCGACCGGGGCCATGTGGTCAGCCTCAGCCTGTACCGGCCGGAGTGGACCCGCAACCACCTCACGGACCGCTCCCCGGGCGCCTTCCACCGCGCCGACGACCGGTTCTGGACGGGCGAGTCCCTGGACCCGGCCCGGCCCGCGCCGGAGTCCGGCTGGCGGGCCCCGGCCACCTTCGTCGCGGACCGCTCCACCGTCGCCGGGCTCCCCTTCGGCTGCTCCTTCAACACCGGCCACGGGCTGCGCTGGTACGAGGAGGGCGCGGTCACCTCCGAGGAGCCCTGGAACCACCTCGTGCTCCAGGACCGGCTTCCGGGACGGCGCTGGGTGGTGGACACCGCCGGGGAGCGGCCCTCGGTGACCCTGGACTTCGCGGACGCCTGGCGCGGGGGTTCCAGCCTGCTGGTGGCGGGCCCGCTGACCGCGCCGGCCGCCGTCGGCCTGCACGCGACGCGGCTGCCGCTGACCGGCCCGGCCGTCGCGGAGCTGGTCCACGCGAGCGGTGCGGGGCCGGTGGCGGTCGAGCTCGGGGTCGCCGTCCGAGAGCCGTCCGGGCCGGGGGCGCCCGTGCCGTACACCTGGCTGGCGGCCGGGACGGCGGGGGCCGGCCAGGGCTGGCGGACCTCCCGCGTGCCCCTCGCGCGCCTGGCCGGGAGGACCGCGTACGCCCTTGCCGTACGGATCACCGCGCCCGGGAAGGCCCCGGTGTCCTGGCGGCTCGGGGCCCTGACGGTACGCGACACCACCGCGCGGCGGCGGCCGGCCCCGCCCGCCCACCTGAGGGTGGAAGCCGTGGCCCGGCAGGGCGACGGGCGTGCTGAGCTCCGCCTGCGCTGGGACCGGGCGGCCGGGCCGGTCCGGCAGTACGAGCTCCACCGCCTCCTCCCCGACGGCACCCGCCGCTTCCTGGCCGGCACCTGCGCGGCCGCCCTCCACCTGCCCTCCGTCGGCCGGGCGGGCGGCGAGCCGGCGGCCGTCTTCGAGCTGCGGGCGGTGGACGAGACGTACGCCGTCTCCGCACCGGCCCGCACCGTGCTGCCCTGGCGGTAGGGCCCGGGGCCTCTAGGTCGTCTCTTTCGGATCTTGCCGGTCAAGCCCGCGGCGTCTGGTGCGGTGCCTCGCAAGGCGGAGGCACAGCGCGCGTACCGGACGTACTCGGCTGTGCCGACAACGCGGCGAGGTGCCGTGCCAGACGCCGCGGGTCTGGGGGCACCTCCCAGCGGTAACTGGGGGAGCGAGATCCGGAAGAGACGGCCTAGGCGCCGTGGGGGTCGGTACGCGGGACGGCGACCGTCACGCGCAGCCCGTGCGGCGGGTTCGTCTCGTAGGAGAGGGATCCGCCGCCCGAGGCGAGCAGGGCGCGGGAGATGGACAGGCCCAGACCGGAGCCCTTCACGTTCTGGTGGCGGCCGCTGCGCCAGAAGCGGTCGCCGACGCGCTGCAGTTCCTCCTCGGTCAGGCCGGGCCCCCGGTCGGCGACGACGACGAGCGCGCTGCGCCCCTCGGCGGAGACGGACACCTCGACCTCCTCCCCGGCGGGGGTGAACTTCAGGGCGTTGTCGATGACGGCGTCGAGCGCGCTGGACAGGGCGATGGGGTCGGCCCAGCCGGTGACGGCGGAGCGTCCCGTCTCGGTGAGCCGTACGCCCTTCTCCTCGGCGTAGGGCCGCCAGGCCGCGACCCGCTCGGCGGCGAGCCCGCCGATGTCGGTGAGGCTGATCTCGGCGGAGGCGTGCTCGGCAAGGGCCAGGTCCAGCAGGTCGTCGAGGACCTGGGCGAGGCGTTTGCCCTCGGTGCGCACGGAGGCGATCTCCTCGTTGCCCTCGGGGAGTTCGAGGGCGAGGAGTTCGATGCGCAGGAGCAGTGCGGCGAGCGGATTGCGCAGCTGGTGGGAGGCGTCCGCGACGAACGCCCGCTGCTGCTCCAGTACCTCTTCGACGTTGTCCGCCATCTCGTTGAACGAACGCGCCAGGCGTCTGAGTTCCGGCGGGCCGCTCGCGGCGGCGACGCGGGAGTTCATCCGTCCGGTGGCGATGCCGTGGGCGGCCGCGTCCAGGATCCGTACGGGCTTGAGCACCCAGCTGGTCAGGCGGAGGGCGGCGCCGAAGGCGACGAGCATGGCGGCGGCCAGCCCGGCGGCGATGATCAGCCAGCCGCGCAGGATCCGGGCGCGCATCTGGTCGGTGGGGGACTCGGTGGCGACCACGGCGACCACGTCACCGTCGAGGACGACCGGGGAGACGACGAGGAGTTTGCCGCTGGTCTGCCAGGGCCAGACCTGGCCGGGGTCGTGGCTGCGCCGCCCGGCGAGGGCCTCCTTGAAGGCCAGCCGGCCCTCGCCGGACTCGGGCAGCTGCCACCAGCCGGGGGCGCGGGCCATGGCGTTGTCGTCGCGGTAGAAGATGCCGACGCGGATGCGGTACAGCTCCTGGTAGCGGGCGAGTTCGAGCTGGAGCGTCTCGCGGCGCTCCTGGGCGCCGGTGGCCCCGGACCCCTCGGCGTCGATGACGAACTGGGCGAGGGCGGCGAAGCGGGCGCTGTCGTCGATCCGGTCGACGACCACCCGCTGCTGCTGGGCGGCGGCCAGGCTGACGGCGAGCGGCAGGCCGAGCGCGATCAGCACGCCCGCCATCAGGACGACCAGGAGCGGGAGGAGCCGGGTGCGCACGGCGGACCGCTAGGGCGCGGCCGGGGTGACGAGCCGGTAGCCCACCCCGCGGACGGTCTCGATGAGCGCGGGCATGCCCAGCTTGGAGCGCAGCGAGGCGACGTGCACCTCGAGGGTGCGGCCGGTGCCCTCCCAGCTGGTGCGCCACACCTCGCTGATGATCTGCTCGCGGCGGAAGACCACGCCGGGCCGTTGCGCGAGCAGGGCCAGCAGGTCGAACTCCTTGCGGGTCAGCGGTACGTCGGCCCCATTCACGGTGACGCGGCGGGTGGGCAGCTCGACGGCGACCGGGCCGAGACGGACCGTGCCGGGGGCGCTCTCAGGGGTGGCGGCGGCCTCCTCGGGGCCGCCGGTGCGCCGGGCGACGGCGTGGATGCGGGCGAGGAGCTCCCCGGTGTCGTACGGCTTGACCACGTAGTCGTCGGCGCCCATGTTCAGGCCGTGGATGCGCGAGCGCACGTCACCGCGGGCGGTCACCATGATGACCGGGATGGAGGTGCGCTTGCGGATCTTGCCGCAGACCTCGTAGCCGTCCTGGTCGGGCAGACCCAGGTCGAGGAGGACCACGCCGAAGGGCTTGGCCCCGGCCGGCAGGAGCGCCTGGAGGGCCTCCTCACCGTTGCGGGCGTGAGTCACCTGGAAGCCGTGCCGGGCGAGGATCGCGGACAGGGCGGCGGCGACGTGGTCGTCGTCCTCGACGAGCAGCAGCCTCATGGAGTCCCCCTTCCCGCTTCTTCCGCTTCAGCTTCCGTACACATGGTCACCATG
Organism: Streptomyces sp. NPDC012794; assembly: GCF_042901085.1. Classification (NCBI taxonomy): domain Bacteria; kingdom Bacillati; phylum Actinomycetota; class Actinomycetes; order Kitasatosporales; family Streptomycetaceae; genus Streptomyces; species Streptomyces sp. NPDC012794. The sequence continues at coordinate 44,107 of NZ_JBIBCI010000007.1, read as the reverse complement.
CATCCACGCCCATGGAAGAGTCCCACGTCAAGGGGGTTCCGGTCCGGCGAGTCTTCCGTTATGCACCCGGTACGAGTACATCGCGTCCTTCGTGGGTACAGCGTACGGAGCGTATCGATGCGAGTCCGTTTCGTTATGCTCAATTCTCCCTCAGATGTGGTGACGGTGTGCACGCCTCGTCACTACTGTCCTCCCAACCGACGGAGGACGGAGCAAGAAGCCGATGAGCGGAGTATCAGTGACCAAGGACGTGCAGGATGCGGCCGGTGCCGCGGACGGCCTGGTCGTACTGAGCAACGTCAACAAGCACTTCGGCGCGCTGCACGTGCTTCAGGACATCGATCTGAGCATTGCCCGCGGTGAGGTCGTCGTGGTGATCGGGCCGTCGGGCTCGGGCAAGTCGACGCTGTGCCGGACCATCAACCGGCTGGAGACGATCGACTCGGGCAGCATCACGCTGGACGGGAAGCCGCTTCCGGCGGAGGGCAGGGAACTGGCCCGGCTGCGCGCCGACGTGGGCATGGTCTTCCAGTCCTTCAACCTGTTCGCGCACAAGACGGTGCTGCAGAACGTGATGCTGGGTCAGCTCAAGGTGCGCAAGGCGGACCAGGCGACGGCCCTGGAGAAGGCGAAGGCGCTGCTGGACCGGGTGGGTGTCGGCGCACAGGCCGACAAGTACCCGGCACAGCTGTCCGGTGGTCAGCAGCAGCGCGTGGCGATCGCCCGGGCGCTGGCGATGGACCCGAAGGTGATGCTCTTCGACGAGCCCACCTCGGCGCTGGACCCGGAGATGATCAACGAGGTGCTGGAGGTCATGCAGCAGCTCGCCCGCGAGGGCATGACGATGGTGGTCGTCACGCACGAGATGGGCTTCGCCCGTTCGGCGGCCGACCGGGTCGTCTTCATGGCGGACGGGAAGATCGTCGAAGAGGCCACTCCGGAGCAGTTCTTCAGCAACCCGCGGAGCGACCGCGCCAAGGACTTCCTGTCGAAGATCCTGCACCACTGACGCCCGCGTCTGGTAGTGATCCGACCGACGGCAGTCGCCGTCGCCCACGACGTGTCAGCTCGTCGTTCAACAACGTCTCACCCGAGGGAAGTTCACCATGAAGGTTCTGAAGGCCGGCGCGGCCGTGGCCACGGCCGCCGTACTCGCCCTGACGGCGACCGCCTGTGGCGGCGGAAGCACGGACACCGCGAGCGACGCGGGCGCCTCCGGCGGCACCAAGTCGAACAAGATCGTCATCGGCATCAAGTTCGACCAGCCGGGCCTCGGCCTGAAGACCCCGGACGGCAAGTTCGAGGGCTTCGACGTCGACGTCGCCACGTACGTGGCCAAGGAGCTCGGCTACCAGCCCGACCAGATCCAGTTCAAGCAGGCCGTCAGCGCCGAGCGCGAGAACCTGATCTCGAACGGTGACGTCAAGCTCGTGGTCGCCACCTACACGATCAACGAGAAGCGCAAGGCGAAGGTCGACTTCGCGGGCCCGTACTTCCTCGCCCACCAGGACCTGCTGGTCCGCGCCGACGAGACCTCGATCACCAAGGCCGAGGACCTGAACAGCAAGAAGCTGTGCTCGGTCGCCGGCTCCACTTCCGCGCAGAACGTCAAGACCAAGCTGGCCCCCGAGGCCGACCTGAAGGAATACCCGGGCTACTCCGAGTGCCTGACCGGCCTGGAGAACAAGGCCGTGGACGCCCTCACCACGGACGGCTCGATCCTGGCCGGCTACGCCGCGCAGGAGAAGAACAAGGGCAAGTTCAAGCTGGCCGGCCTGAAGCTCAGCGACGAGCCGTACGGCATCGGCCTGAAGAAGGGCGACAAGGACCTCCAGTCCAAGGTGAACGCCGCACTCCGGAAGATGGTCGAGGACGGCTCCTGGCAGAAGGCGGTGGACGCGAACCTCGGCCCCGCCGGCTACAAGGCCGATCCGGCCCCGCAGATCACCGAAGGCAGCTGATCCATCGGTGAGGGGAGCCGCCGCCCGCCCGCCGCGGGCGGCGGCTCGCCTCACCGACCATCCTGGGGAGAGCGCAGGGCAACGTGTTCGACTTTCTTAATTCCGGGCAGTACGACGTGCTCGGAGCCTTCTGGGTGACGGTACAGCTCACCCTCTACTCGGCTATAGGTTCCCTGATCTGGGGCCTGATGCTGGCCGGGATGCGGGTCAGTCCCGTCCCGCTGATGCGGAGCTTCGGGACGGCGTACGTCAACACCGTCCGCAACACGCCGCTGACCTTGCTGATCCTCGGCTGTTCGCTGGGCCTGGACCAGACCTTGGGCATCACCCTCGCCGGCGGGACCTCCAAGGAGGTCGGCTTCCGTCTGGCGGTCCTGGGCCTCATCGCCTACACCGGCACCTTCGTCTGCGAGGCGCTGCGCTCGGGCATCAACACCGTGCCGGTCGGCCAGGCCGAGGCGGCCCGCGCGCTGGGGCTGAGCTTCTTCCAGGTGCTCACCCTGATCGTGCTCCCCCAGGCCTTCCGGGCGGTCGTCGCACCGCTCACGAACGTACTGATCGCCCTCACCAAGAACACCACGGTGGCGGCGACCATCGGCGTGGCCGAGGCGGCCCTGCTGATGAAGGAAATGCTGGAGAACGAGGCGCAGGCGCTCTTCGCGGTCTTCGCGGTCTTCGCTCTCGGCTTCGTCCTGCTGACCCTGCCCACCGGCCTGCTGCTGGGCTGGGTGGCCAAGCGAGTGGCGGTCAAGCGATGAGCTCCGTTCTGTACGACACCCCCGGCCCCAAGGCCAAGGTCCGCAACTGGATCTACACCGGCGTCTTCGCGGTGCTCGTCGGGCTGGCCCTGTGGTGGATCCTCGACCGCATGGCCGAGAAGAACCAGCTCGAGGCCGACAAGTGGACTCCGTTCGTCAACGACAGCCAGATCTGGACGACGTTCCTGCTGCCGGGCCTCGGTGAGACCCTCAAGGCCGGCCTGATCGCCATGGTGATCGCGCTGCCGCTCGGCGCGCTCTTCGGCATCGCCAGGCTCTCGGACCACGCGTGGGTGCGCATCCCGGTGGGCACGGTCGTGGAGTTCTTCCGCGCCATCCCGGTACTGATGCTGATGATCTTCAGTTCCGCCCTGTACGTGCTGCTCGGCACCGTCAGCTCGGACCTGCGCCCGCTGTACGCGGTGGTCACCGGTCTCGTCCTGTACAACGCCTCGGTCATCGCCGAGATCGTCCGGGCCGGAATCCTGTCCCTCCCGCGCGGTCAGACGGACGCGGCCAAGGCCATCGGCATGCGCAAGGGCCAGACCATGGTCCACGTGCTGATCCCGCAGGCCGTCACGGCGATGCTGCCGGCCCTGGTCAGCCAGCTCGTGGTGATCCTCAAGGACACGGCGCTCGGCGGCGCGGTCCTCGGCTTCGCCGACCTGATGTCGATGAACCGTCAGATCTCCGCCAACTACAGCAACACCATCGCGACCATGATCGTCATCGCGGTGATCTACATCGCGGTGAACTTCGCCCTGACCACCCTGGCCTCCCAGATGGAGAGGCGACTGCGGCAGTCGAAGAAGGGCACCGGAGCCGTGGTCGAGGCCGACGTGGCCGAGGTCGACGCGGGCGGCGCGCCCGGCGTGGGCAAGGCGCCCTGACAAGAGCTGCCCTCACGGGGCGTTGAGCTGCCGCTCCTCGGGAGCGGAGCGGCAACCGTCGGGAGATTTGAGGCGTGTGGTGTGGCGGATGACATCCGCCACACCACACGCCTGTTCGGTACCGACGGCCACTCGGACCCGACACCTCGCTCCCGCATTCCTCAGGACGGCCGGGCCCCTCACCGACTCCAGCCCCCCGGTGTCACTTGACGCCGGAACTTCCAGTGGGTTGCATACGTTCTGTGATCACATACCGGACATCGGGAGCCGCATCATGGACCCGGTGATCGTCGTCGGCGCGGGGCCCGTCGGGCTGTCCCTGTCCCTCGCCCTCGCCGGCCACGGCGTGCCCAGCGTCCTGCTCGACGAGGGGCCCGGCAAGGAGGAGCCCCGGCCCGCCCGCAGCGTCGTCCTGCACGCCGACACCGCGGCCATGGCCCACCGGCTGGGCTGTACGACCCTGCGCGACGAGGGCGCGCCGTACGCGGGCTGGCGCACCATCAGGCGGCGTCAGGAGTCCCGCCGGATCACCTTCCAGGGCCCGGGCGCCCCCCTGCACCTGCCGCAGCACGCCCTCGTGCGCGGCCTGCGCGACGCCGCCACGGCGCACCCCCTGGTCCAGCTGGTCACCGGCGCCAAGCTGGACTCCGTCGAGCAGGACGGCCACGGGGTCACCGCGCGCACCCGGGGCGCCGAGACCACCTGGTGGCGCGGCAGCCACCTCGTCGGCTGCGACGGGGCCCGCTCCACGGTGCGCAAGCTGCTCGGCATCCGCTTCCCGGGCCGGACCGCCGTCGAGCGGCACGCCGTGGCCGCCCTGCGCGCCGAACTGCCCTGGCCGGGCGAAGCGTTGCTGCACCGCAGCCCGCCGTCCGGGCCGGAGGAGATCACCGCCCGGCCGCTGCCCGACGGGGTGTGGCGGCTCGACTGGCTGCTGCCCGCGCGCGGGGAGCTCGTCACCCCGGACGCCCTCGTCACCCTCATCCGGGACACGCTGGCCCTGTGGTGCGGCGGCACGACTCCTCCGTACGACCTCATCGACACCGGGGTGCACACGCTCCACCACCGCCTCGCCCTGCGCTGGCGCGACGGCCGGGCCTTCCTCGTCGGGGACGCCGCGCACCTGCTGGGCGCGGTCGGCACCCAGGGCGTCGAGGAGGGGCTGCGCGACGCGGAGAACCTCGCCTGGAAGCTGGCCCTGGCCTGGCACCAGGGGGCCTCCGAGGCCCTGCTCGACAGCTACGAGGGCGAACGGCGCACCGCGGTGGCCGCCCGGCTGCGCGCCGCCGACCAGGCCGTGCCCGTACTGCGCGGCGGTGGCGGGCTGCGCACCCTGCTGCCGGGGACCGGGCGGTCCGCCGAGGCCCTGCTGACGGACGGGCACCTGGGGCGGGGGCCGCTGGGCGCGCAGCCCGTGTACGCCCCGCCCGTGGCCGTCCGCGAGGTTCCGACGGCGACGGAGCCGGGCGGACCGGTGGCGAACGTACCGGTGACCGCGCCCGACGGAGCCACCGTCCCGCTGCGCGACCTGCTGGGGCGGGGCCGGCTGCTGGTGCTGCTGGTCGCGCCGGGCACCGGGGTGTGGGACCGGCGGCACTGGCTGGGCGCCGGGGTGATGCCCCGTCTCGCGGCGGCGGTGAGCGCCCTGCCGGTCCCGGCCGACCTGCTGGTCGCCGACGGCTACCCGGGGGCTCCGGCCCACACCGTGCTGCTGGTACGGCCCGACGGGCACCTGGCGGCCACCTTCGCGGGGGTCCGGCCGGCCGAGCTGTACGAGGCGGCCGACGCCGTCCGGGCGGGAGCCCCTGCGGGCGCTCCCGCCACACCCGCCCCTGTGATCGATTGACCGGTCGCGGGGGCGCGTGGTTCACTCGCCGCCATGACCGGCAACGACGTACGCCTGTGGCGGAGGGTCCATATGGACCTGCTCCGCTACGCGGGCTGCGTGTGTCGCCCCTCCTGCTGATTCGCCTTCCCTCCGCGCGCCCCCGTGCCCTGCCGGCCGGCGCGCGCACCTTCGCGAACCCCAGGACGGTCACCACCCATGCCTTCGCCCCTGCCCACGCACGCCCCCGCCCGCTCCGCGGCCCCGACGGCGGCGGAACTGCTCGACTTCGCCCTGCGCACCGCCGCCGACCCCGGACTCGTCGGCTCGCTCCCCCTCGACCCGGAGGGCCGGACCTGGATCCGGCTCGACGGGCCGGGCGGCAGTGAGGCCTGGCTGATCGGCTGGCCGCCGGGCACCGGCACCGGCTGGCACGACCACGCCGAGTCCCGGGGCGCGTTCGCCACCGCGCGGGGGCGGCTCACCGAGCGCTCCCTGGCGGTGCGTCTGCCCTCGGAGGGCTGGCGGAGCCTGGAGCTGTCCCCCGGTGTGGACCGCAGCCGCAGCCTCGGCGCGGTCAGCGGGCGGGCCTTCGGAGAGCACCACGTCCACGAGGTGCTCAACGAGTCGCCCTCGGAGCACGCGGTCTCCGTCCACGCCTACTATCCGCCGCTGCCGCTGATCCGCCGGTACGGCCGCAGCGGTCCGGTGCTGCGCCTGGAGCACGTCGAGCGCCCGGCGGACTGGCAGTGAGCGCCGCCGTGCCGCCGCCCGGCGTTGACGAGCTGCTGGAGCGGGTCCGCGCGACGTACACCCGCCTCGGCCCGCGGGAGGCCTACGAGGCCTGGCGGGCCGGTGACGCCCTGCTGGTGGACATCCGCTACCAGGCGCTGCGCGAGCGGGACGGGCTGATCCCGGGCGCGGTGGTCGTGGAGCGCAACGAGCTGGAGTGGCGCCTCGACCCCCAGGGCTCCCACCGCCTGCCGCAGGCCGACTCCCACGACCTGCGGGTGGTGGTGGTCTGCAACGAGGGCTACGCGTCCTCGCTGGCCGCCGCTTCCCTGCACGGGCTGGGCCTGCGCCGCGCGACGGACCTCACGGGCGGCTTCCAGGCGTGGCGCGCCGCCGGCCTGCCCACCACCGCCCCTTCCTGACGTGCCCCTGCCCCTCCTGCGCCGGGTTCCGTCCGGCGAGGGAGGGGCAGGCCGCGACCGGGCCCCGGCTACGCCTTGGAGGTGGCCACCTCCACCGGGCGGCGCCGGAGCGCGGCGCGGCCCGGGAGGGCGGTGGCGGTCAGCGCCAGCAGCGCGGCCGCGCCGACCACCACCGCGTACACCAGCGGCAGCACCGCCGGCGCCGCGGACCCCGTCATGCCCACGCTGAAGGCGGTCAGTACGGCCAGGGAGATCCCCGATCCCAGCACCGCTCCGATCAGCAGGACGGCCAGGGTCTCCGTACGGAGCATCCGCAGTACCTGCCGCCGCTTCGCCCCGGCCAGGCGCAGCATCGCGAACTCCCGGAACCGCTCGGCGGTGGACATCGCCAGGGTGTTGACCACCGCGATGGCGGTGAAGGCCAGCACCAGGCCCATGGCCAGCAGGTTGATCTCGGCTCCGGCCGCCTGCCGCTGCGCCCTCGCCGCGTCGGCCTCGGACGCGGACAGCACGGACACGCCCGGCGCGGCCAGCTGCTCCCGTCCGACGGCCGGTTCGGCCGCGACGAGCACGGCGGTGGCGAGGGGGTTGTCGACGTGCGCGGCGAGCAGGCCGTGCGGCAGCGTCAGGTCTCCGAAGCCCAGCCCCCGCGCGTACACGGCGGCCACCGTCAGCGTCACCGGGGTCCCGTCGCCCAGGGTCAGCTTCAGCGGGCTGCCGGGCTTCAGCCCCAGCTGGTCGGCGGCGAGTTCGCTGACGGCGACGCCGCCCGGGCCGAAGCCGTCCAGGCTGCCCCGGGTGACCTGCGGGTCCCAGGTACGGGTGAGGCCGGCCGCGGTGACGCCCTGGGCCGCGTACTTGGTCAGGCCGACCCGTACCGAGGTGTGCACGATCTCGGTGGCCGCCGTGACGCCCGGCGTACGGCGGATCCGCTCGGCGGCGCCGGCGCTCACTCCGGGGCCCTGCGGGGTGAGGACCCACTGGGCCCGGATCCCGTCGCGGGCCTGGGCGCGGGCCGCGTCGCCGAGGGTCGGGGTGACGAAGAGCACGGTGCAGGTCATGCCGATCAGAAGGGCGAGCGGGGTGACGGCGGAGGCCATGCGGGTGGCGTTGCCGCGCAGGTTCGCGGCGGCCAGGCGGCCGCCGGGGCCGGCCAGCCGCAGCGGTCCGGCGAGCAGCGCGGTCGCGAGCCGGAGCAGCAGCGGGCCGAGCAGCGACACCGCGCCGGCCAGCACGACCACGGCGAGGAAGGTCACCGGGGTGGAGGCCGGCTCGGTGCGCAGCGAGCCGAGGACGACGACCAGCACCGCCCCGCCGGCCAGCAGGAGCAGTCCGGCCGTGATCCGGATCCAGGCGGGGCGTCCGCGCTCGACGGCGGCTTCGGCCAGCGCCTCGGCGGGGCGGATCCGGGCGATCCGCCGCCCGGTGACGCGCGCGGCGGCCCAGGCTCCGAGCAGGCTCGCTCCGACGGCGGCGAACATCGGGAAGATCCCGGCGGTGCGCTCCAGGGTGGCCGGGACCACCCCGGTGGCGACGAAGCGGCCGTGCAGCCAGGCCGCCAGGGGCAGTCCGGCGACGGAGCCGGTGATTCCGGCGGCCAGGCCGACGAGCAGCGCTTCGCGGCCGATCATGCGGCGCAGCTGCTTGGGGCCGGCGGCGATGGCGCGCAGCAGGGCCAGTTCGCGGTAGCGCTGCTGCACGGAGAGCGCGAAGGTGCCGACGACCACGAGGATCGCGACGAGCAGCGAGGTGCCGCCCATGGCCCCGCCCATGGAGACCAGCTTGATCCGTGCTCCGGCGGCGTCGAGGAACTCGACCGGACCGCGGTCGTCACCGGCGGCCACCTGTGCGGTGGCGCCCTGGGAGGTGCCGGTCAGGGCCTTCGCGACGCGGCCGGCGAGCGCTGCGGCGTCCACTCCGGGCCGGGGCAGCACGCCGATGGCGCTGACCTGTCCGGCGCGGGCGGCGAGCCGCTCGGCCTCGGCGTCGCCGAAGAACAGCGAGGTCTGCCGTCCGGGGCCGCCGTGGGCGGTCCGGGCGATGCCGCTGACGGTGTACGTCTTGGGCTCGCCGGTGGCCTGTACGGTCAGCCGGGCTCCGGGGCCGAGTCCCGCCCGGGCGGCCAGTGCGCGGTCGACGACGACCTCGTCACCGCCGCGGGGGGCGTGGCCTTCGGCGAGGGTGAAGGGGGTGAGGACGGCGGAGGTCCAGGCGTGTCCGTACGAGGGCTTCGCCGTGCCGCCGGGCGCGTCGACGATCGGGACGGCCTGGAAGGTCAGCTCGGGCACGGCCTGCTCGACGCCCGGGACGGAACGTACGGTCTCCACGGTGGAGGCCGGGAGCCAGGCCCGCTCGGCGACGGGCTTGGCCTTGTGCTTCGTCTTGGTCTTGCCCTTCTTCTCCTTGACCGTCGTCTGGTGGACGTTCTGGTCGGCGGAGACGACCACCGGGGTGCCCGCGTAGCGCTCGGGGGCGATCCGGCCGCGGAGTCCGGTCTCCAGGAGGGTGCCGCAGGCGGTGATCAGGGCCGCCGCGCACAGGAGCGCGACGAAGGCTCCGAGGAAGCCGGCCTTGCGGTCCCGGAGGGTCTGAAGGGCGTAACGCAGCATCATGCGGTCAACTCTGGCCGCGCGCCGGTTTCCCGGCACTGGAGCGCCCCGGCGTCCTCGCCGGGGGGCTACCCCCACCCCCGGTCCGCCGCCACGGCGCCGGCCGCCGGCCGCCGGCCGCCGGACCAGGCTCAGCGCCCGGGGTACTCCGGTTCGTCGGCGTCCCCGCGCTCGGCCTCGGCCTCCAGCGCGCGCCGGACCACCCGCAGGGCCATGCCCTCCGGGTACCCCTTGCGGGCGAGCATCCCGGCGAGGCGCCGGAGCCGCTTGTCCCGCTCCAGCCCCCTGGTGCCGCGGAGCTTGCGCTCGACGAGTTCCCGGGCGGTCTGCTCCTCCTGCTCGGAGTCGAGCTGCTCCAGCGCTTCCTGGACGAGGGTGGTGTGCACCCCCTTGGTCCGCAGCTCCTGCGCGAGCGCCCGGCGGGCCAGGCCCCGGCCGCGGTGCCGGGACTCCACCCAGGCCCCGGCGAAGGCGGCGTCGTCGATCAGGCCCACCTCCTCGTACCGGGAGAGGACCTCCTGCGACACCTCCTCGGGGATGCCCCGTTTCGCCAGGGCCTCCTCGAGCTGCCGCCGGGTGCGCGGCATCCCGGTGAGCAGGCGCAGGCAGATCGCCCGCGCCTGCTCCTCGGGACTCTGGGGCGGCAGTTCCTGGCGGCCCTCACGGCCACCCCTCGCCCTGCCGCCCCTCTCCTGCTCTTCCCGCACGGTCAGCTCTTGGCCACGGCGGCCTTGGCCGCCGGCTTGGCCTTCGACGCCGGGGCGGGCACGGCGGCGTCGGCCGCCGGCGCGGCGGCGGGCTCGACGGCCTCGCTGTCCTTGCGGACGCCCACGCCGAGCTTCTCCTTGATCTTCCGCTCGATCTCGTTGGCGAGGTCGGGGTTGTCCTTCAGGAAGTTGCGGGCGTTCTCCTTGCCCTGGCCCAGCTGGTCACCCTCGTACGTGTACCAGGCGCCGGCCTTGCGGATGAAGCCGTGCTCCACGCCCATGTCGATCAGGCCGCCCTCGCGGCTGATGCCCTGGCCGTAGAGGATGTCGAACTCGGCCTGCTTGAAGGGGGGCGCGACCTTGTTCTTGACGACCTTGCAGCGGGTGCGGTTGCCGACCGCCTCCGTGCCGTCCTTCAGGGTCTCGATGCGGCGGATGTCGATGCGCACGGAGGCGTAGAACTTCAGCGCGCGGCCACCGGTCGTGGTCTCCGGCGAGCCGAACATCACGCCGATCTTCTCGCGGAGCTGGTTGATGAAGATCGCGGTGGTCTTGGACTGGTTCAGGGCACCGGTGATCTTGCGGAGCGCCTGGCTCATCAGGCGGGCCTGGAGACCCACGTGGGAGTCGCCCATCTCGCCCTCGATCTCCGCGCGCGGTACGAGCGCCGCGACGGAGTCGATGACGATCAGGTCGAGCGCGCCGGAGCGGACCAGCATGTCGACGATCTCGAGCGCCTGCTCACCGGTGTCCGGCTGGGACAGGATGAGGTTGTCGGTGTCCACACCCAGGGCCCGGGCGTACTCGGGGTCGAGCGCGTGCTCGGCGTCCACGAAGGCCACGGTGCCGCCGGCCTTCTGCGCGTTGGCCACGGCGTGCAGGGTCAGGGTCGTCTTACCGGAGGACTCCGGGCCGTAGATCTCGACCACACGGCCGCGCGGCAGACCGCCGACGCCGAGGGCGATGTCCAGCGCGGTCGACCCGGTGGGGATGACCTCGATGGGGTCGTTCGGCTTGTCGCCGAGGCGCATGACCGCACCCTTGCCGAATTGCCGTTCAATCTGTGCGAGCGCGGCGTCGAGAGCCTTCTCGCGGTCGGTGCCTGCCATGGGTTCCACCCGGTTTGCTTGAGTCGATCGCTTCACGCCATTGACGCTAACGCCTGCCACTGACAATGCGCTCCCACGCCCGTCCGGGCTGTGGATAACCCATCAGAATGGATGTTCGATTTCCCTGTCAAGCCGGCCACGCCCCACCCCGGCGGCCGGTGCGGGGTGACTGAGCGTTCAGACCGGCCACCGCGCGTCACCCTAGCGCTCCGGTCGGCCGCCCCGGCCGTGTGTACCGCGTCGCGCCGCGGATCGGGCGCGCCCCGGCACGGACCGAGCCCCGGCGCCGTGGGGTGGCGGCCGGGGCTCGGGGGACGGGCGCCGGATGGGGTTACGGCTTCGGGACGGCGCAGCCGGGGCGGTTCAGGTCGATCTGGTTGCCGGGGCCGATGCAGGGGACGAGGGTGTAGGTCTGCTGGGCGTAGTTGATGCCCTGGCGGACCGTGACGTTGCCGCTCTCGTCCACCTCGCACGGGTTGTTGTCCGTGCAGCGCTGGCCGTCCTCGTTGCCCGTGTTGTTGACGGCGACGACCTTGCCGGTGGCCGTGTCGATGACCGGGGAGCCCGAGGTGCCGCCGATGGTGTTGCAGGACGAGGTGTAGCGGACCGAGTCCTTCCAGGTCCAGGCGCCCTCCTTGAGGCGGTACGCGAACCCGTCGACGTCGCAGCTGTAGGTGCGCTTCCAGTAGCCGGAGACGACCTTGATGGACGAACCCTGCACCGGGCGGGCGTCGTTGAGGGTGAGCGCGCCGATCCCGTACTGGCTCTGGATCTGCGCGTACGTCTTGGTCAGCTGGTAGAGCGAGACGTCCGAGTCCGTCATCGTCCCGTACGCGATCTTGCTGGCCCGCAGTGTCGCGACCTTCGAGCCGGCGGCGTTGAGCAGGGAGAACGTACGGCTGGACGCACGGTTCACGAGGACCTCGCCGGGCGCCGGGAAGCCGGTTTCCAGGCAGTGGCCGTTGGACAGGACGAGCGCGGGATCGTCGGGCCGGGAACCGGGGGCGCGGACGACGGAGCCGGAGCAGTTGCTGAGCGCGACCGTGCCCGCGTAGGTGACCGCGGCGGCGGGCGCGGCGTCGGTGGCCGAGGCCATGGCCGGGGCCGCTGCCACTCCGGTCAGGAGTAAGGAGAGCGCGACGGCGGCGAGAGGCTTGTTCATGTGGGGGGTCCCCTCAGGTGACGGATGCGACCGAAGATCCTTCGGTTGTCATGCGCATTCTCAAACCCGAGGACCACAACTCACAAGAGGGCCTCCCCCGTTGAGGTCCGGATCCACCGGAACGGCCGGAAGCCCACCCGGAAAGCCATCCGGAAGCAATCATTCCGACATCCCGCGAGGCGAGCGGGAACGTCGACACCGGGGCGCATGGACCGGCCGTCCGGATCTGGACGGAGGGCGTCCGGAACGGCCGGCACTCTGCGGTGCCCCCGACGGACCGGCCTGCTCACAGGTCAGGGCCGGCCCGCCGCCTGACGCCTGACGGTCCGGCACCGCGGAGGGAACCCGCCCCCAGCCCCCTGCGCCCCCGCCCCGCTCACCACCAGTACACGGGGTACCGCACCGCCCCCCGCCGCGCGCGCGAGGCCGCCATCCCGGCCAGCACCAGCAGCATCGCCGCCCCCGCGAGCAGCGGTACGAACACCACCGGATCCGGCGCCTGGAGCACCACCACCACGGTGGTCGCCGCCGTCGGCGAATGCGGGGTCCGGGCCAGGGTCATGACCCCCACCGCCAGCCCGGCCGCCAGCGCCGCCACCCACGGCGCGTCCCCCAGCAAGGCCAGCCCCAGGTAGCCCACCGCCGCGCACAGCAGGTGCCCGGCGACGACACTGCGCGGCTGCGCCAGCGGCAGCGCGGGTACCCCGTAGACGATCGCCGCGCTCGCCGCGATCGGCGGGATCAGCACCGGCTCGCGCAACACCGCCCCGATGCCGACGAGCGCCAGCAGTGCGGCCGCCGCGACCCCGCCGCTGTGCAGGGCGGTGACCCGGGCGGGCGCCGCGGGCGCGGGGGCCCGTCCCGCCAGCGAGCCCGGGAGGGCCGGGCGGGCGCGACCGGGCGCCTTCGCGGCCCGGCCCCTACGGGTGTCACTCGTGTCCACGCTCATGGGGGCCAGATCTACACACCCCTCACATCCCAGCCCTATAAGGCGCCCCACTCCCTCCGGCCACACCTTCGCGCGCGCCAGGGTGACAACCCTTGGTTGACACTCCCCCACTGTCAACCTAGGGTTGCATCCATGACGAACCCTTCGGTGGAACCCGTTCGCATGACCAACCCGGTACGCCTCGACGACCTGATCGAGGCCATCAAGAAGGTCCACTCCGACACCCTCGACCAGCTCAGCGACGCCGTCGTCGCCGCCGAACACCTCGGCGACGTGGCCGACCACCTCATCGGCCACTTCGTCGACCAGGCCCGCCGCTCCGGCGCCTCCTGGACCGACATCGGCCGCAGCATGGGCGTCACCCGCCAGGCCGCGCAGAAGCGCTTCGTCCCCAAGGCGGACAAGGACGGCGACCCGGGCCTCGACCCGAACGCGGGCTTCGGCCGCTTCACCCCCCGCGCCCGCAACGTCGTCATGGCCGCACAGAACGAGGCCCGCGCCGCCGGCAACACCGAGATCCGCACCGAGCACCTGCTGCTCGGGCTGCTCGCCGAACCCGAAGGCCTGGCCGGCCACGTCCTCACCTCCCGCGGCGTCACCCCGGAAGCCCTGCGCGCCGCCGCGACCGCCTCGCTCCCCCCGGCGGAGCAGGACGTCCCCGAGCTCGTCCCCTTCGACGCGAACGCCAAGAAGGCCCTGGAGCTCACCTTCCGCGAGGCCCTGCGCCTGGGCCACGGCTACGTCGGCACCGAGCACATCCTGCTCGCGCTCCTGGAGCTGGAGAACGGCGAAGGCCCGCTCAGCGGCGCCGGCCTGGACAAGGCCGCCGCCGAGGCGACCGTCACCGAAGTCCTCGCAGCCGTACTCGGCGGCGACGGAGAGAAGTAGCCCCGCCGGACGCCGCGCCCGTCAGCTCGTACCGCTTCACGTAAGCGCCGAGGAAGGCCTGCAGGGTGGCGACGGCCGGGATCGCGACGAGCGCCCCGACCGCGCCCAGGAGGGCGGTGCCCGCGATGACCGACCCGAAGGCCACGGCGGGGTGGATGTCCACCGTCTTGGAGGTCAGCTTCGGCTGGAGCACGTAGTTCTCGAACTGCTGGTAGACCACCACGAACCCGAGGACGTACAGGGCGAACCACGGATTGACGGCGAAGGCGATCAGCATCGGCAGCGCGCCCGCCAGATAGGTGCCGATGGTGGGGATGAACTGGGAGACCAGCCCCACCCACACGGCGAGCGCGGGCGCGTACGGCACGTCGAGCACCGCGAAGAGCACGTAGTGCGCGATGCCGGAGACCAGCGCCATCAGTCCGCGCGAGTACAGGTAGCCGCCCGTCTTCACCACCGCGATCTCCCAGGCGCGCAGCACCTCGCGCTGCTTGGCGGGCGGCAGTACGGAGCACAGCGCGCGCCGCAGCCTGGGCCCGTCGGCGGCGAAGTAGAAGGAGAACAGGAAGACCGTCAGCAGCCTGAAGAGCCCGCCCAGCACGGTGGCGGACACGTCGAGCACCCCGCTGGCGCTGTTCTGCACGTACTTCCGGAGCCATTCGGAACGCAGCAGGCTGTCCTGGATCTCCAGCCGGGACAGTTCGGTGCGGAAGGTCCGGTTGATCGAGTCGATCACCGAGTCGAGGTAGCGCGGGAAGCCCTCGACCATCTCGATGATCTGCCCGGCGAGCATGGAGCCGAGCAGCGCGAGGAATCCGGCGGCGAAGGCGAAGACGGCCAGGAACACCAGGAAGGTGGCGAGCCCGCGGCGCATGCCGCGGGCCGCCATCCTGGCCACGGCCGGTTCGATCGCGAGCGCGAGGAAGAACGCGATCAGGATGTTGACGAGCAGCCCGGTCAGCTGGTGGAAGGCCCAGCTGCCGAGCTGGAAGCAGGCGACGAGGGCCAGTACGAGGACCACGGCGCGGGGCAGCCAGCGCGGCATCCGCGCGTCCGCGTCCGCGCCCGCCACGGCGGTGCCGGGTGGGTCATCGGCCCCGTCGCCCGCGCCGGCCGCCGGGGCGGTACCGGGCGAAGGGTTCCCGGGGCCGCCGTCCGCGTCGCCGCGCCCCGGGAGGAGCGGCCCCGCCGGGGCCACGGGGCCGGCCCGAAGCCCCGCGTCCTGCGGGGCTTCGGGCCGGCCGGTCGTCTCGTCTTTCGCTGCCACGCGTCCAGTCTGTCCCACCGTCGGCCCTGACCACGAAGCCATCCGGCCCGCCGTGCGCGCCCGTCGGTCCCGCGCGGGCCCGGCTCGCCCGCGCGGGGGCGGACCGGGCGGCGCGTCAGCGCAGCGAGGCCGGCACGTCCATCGCGGAACACACCGCGCGCCACACGTCCTTGGCCTCCCAGCCGGCGTCCAGCGCCTGGTGGACGGTGCGTCCGCCCAGTTCGGCCATCACGTGGTCCCGGGCGAAGGAGTCCGCGTAGGCCGCGCCGAAGTGCTCGGCCATCCGCTCCCAGAAAATCGTCAACCGCATGCCTCCAGTATCCCGCCCCGGAGAGTGCACCGGCCCCGTTGCCCCCTGCGCCCCGGTGCGCGCGCCCTACGGTGTCACGCATGCCTGGAGACGAAGCTTCCGCGCCGGCCCCCCCGGGCCCGGCCGCCCCCTCGGCCCCCTCCACCCCTCCTGCCGCGTCCACCCCGCTGGCCCGCGCCGAGCGGTTCGTCTGGCTGACGGCCCGGGTGCTGGAGCAGCGGCGGTTCGCGTTCCACTTCCTCGGCGGGGCTCCCGACGCGGTGGACGCCGCGCTCGGCTCCTACCTCGGCGAGGACGGGGGCTACGGGCACGCGCTCGACCCCGACCTGCGCGGCCCGCTGAGCCAGCCCCTGCACACCGCGTACGCCCTGCGGATCCTCGACGCCCTCGGCCGGTGCGCCGGGCAGCGCGTCGAGCGGCTCTGCCGCCACCTGACCCGGGTATCGACCCCGGAGGGCGCGCTCCCGCTGGTCGTCCCGGGCCCGCGCGACTATCCGGCCGCCCCCTACCACCCGGTGTGCGACGACCCGCCGGGGTCGCTGCTGACCACCGGCCCCGTCGTCGGGGTGCTGCACCGCAACCGGATCTGGCACGCCTGGCTCTTCCGGGCCACGGACTTCTGCTGGGAGCGGGTCGAGACGCTGCGCCGCCCTCACCCGTACGAGGTCCGCGGCGCGGTGGCCTTCCTCGACGGCGCCCCCGACCGGGCCCGCGCCGCGGCGGCCGCCGACCGGCTGGGCCGGCTGGTGCGCGAGCGGCGGCTGGCGGTGCTCGAACCGGACCGGCGCGCGGAGTACCCGGCCGTGCCCGGCGGCGCACCGGGCGAGCAGCTGTTCCCGTACGACTACGCGCGGCGGCCGGAGTCGCTGGCCCGGGGCTGGTTCACCGACGAGGAGATGCGGCGCTCGCTGGACTTCCTCGCGGCGGAGCAGCAGCCCGACGGAGGCTGGCCGGTCCGCCGCCGGGCCTGGGCGCCGGGCAGCTCGCTGGAGCGGCGGCCGATCGCGACCCTGGAGGCCCTGCTGACGCTGCGGGCGTACGGGCGGCCGCCGGAGGCGCCCGACGAGGCCGGCGGGGTCAGCCTCCCAGGGCCCGGACGCCCGCGGTGACCACGACCGCCGCGCCGACGACCACCAGGAACGGGGCCCGCAGCAGCAGCGCGGCCCCGGCGGCGGCGAGGCCGGCTGCCCGGGCGTCGAGGACCAGCGCGTGGCCGGTGCTGAAGGTCTGCTGGGCGGTGAGCGCGGCGAGCAGCGCGACGGGCAGCAGGGCGGAGAGCCTCCGTACGACGGGCCGCTCCAAAGCCCCCGCCGGCACGAGCAGTCCGGCGAGCTTGACGGCGTAGCATCCGGCGACGGTGAGCCCGATGGCGATCCAGACGTTCACGAGTGCCCTCCCTTCGGCGATCGGCAGCCCTTCAGCCACAGCACCGCGGGCGCGGCCAGCGCGGCGATCAGCACGGGCACCCCGGCGGGCAGCACCGGCAGGAAGCCCAGCCCCAGCACCAGGGCGAGGGCGGCGACGGCACGCTCGGTGGCGCTCTTCAGCATCGGCGCGAGCAGGGCGAGGAACACGGCGGGTCCGGCGGCGTCCAGCCCCCACGCGGCGGTGTCCCCGATGGCCTCGGCGCCGAGCGCGCCCAGCAGGGTGGTGAGGTTCCACAGCACGTACAGGGCGAGCCCGGTCACGGTGAAGCCGATCCGGGCCGACCGGCGGTCGGGCTGTGCCAGGGCCACGGCGGTGGTCTCGTCGATCACCCAGTGCGCGGCGAGGGGCCGTACGGCCCTCGGCAGCGCGAGCAGCTGGGACAGCCGCAGCCCGTAGAAGGCGTTGCGGGTGCCGAGGAAGAAGGCCCCGGCGGCGGCGGTGAACGGGTTCCCGCCCGCCGCGAGGGCTCCGACCAGCGCGAACTGCGAGGCGCCGGTGAAGACGAGCAAGCTCAGCACACAGGCCTGGAGCACGCTGATCCCGGCCCCGGCCGCCGTCACCCCGAACGCGAACCCCGACAGCCCGACGGCCACGCCGACCCCGAGCGAATCCCGCACGACGGCGGCGCGCGGC
Source organism: Streptomyces sp. NPDC012794 (assembly GCF_042901085.1). Taxonomy (NCBI): domain Bacteria; kingdom Bacillati; phylum Actinomycetota; class Actinomycetes; order Kitasatosporales; family Streptomycetaceae; genus Streptomyces; species Streptomyces sp. NPDC012794. The sequence goes on along the minus strand of NZ_JBIBCI010000007.1, from coordinate 26,457 downwards.
CTGCCGTCGACGGCCCCCCGGGGGGCCTCCCGCATCACCATTCGTTGTTCTCCCACGCCGCGAACGTACGCGGGGCGGTGCGGGCGGGTCTTGTACGTTCTTGCGCGCGCCGGCCCGGCGCCGGCGGCGCGGTGCCCCCGCTGCCGTTGCCGTTGCCGTGGGGCGGGGGCCTAACCGGCCCGCTCACGCCGGTAGGCGCCCGGCGGGACGCCGACGATCCGGGTGAAGTGCCGGTTCAGGTGCGGCTGGTCGGTGAAGCCGACGGTGACGGCCGCCTCGGCGGGCGGGACCCCCGCGTCGAGCAGCCGGCGCGCCCTGCGGACCCGGGCGTCGGTCAGCCAGGTGTGCGGGGGCATCCCGTACCGCTCCCGGAAGGCGCGCAGCAGGGCGAAGGGGCTGGTCCCGAGCCCGGCCGCGAGCTGCTCCAGCGAGGGCGGCCGCGCCATCCGCTCCTCCAGCACGGCCCGGGCCCGTTCGGCGTCGGCGGCGCCCGCGCCGCGGACCGTGCGGGCGGGCAGCGGGCCGGCGTACCGGCTGAGCATCCTGGCCACCACGCCCCGCAGCAGGGTGTCGGCGGCCAGCGCGTTCCCCGCCTCGGCGGCCCGGTGCACCTCGCTGACGGCCCGCGCGCCCTGCGCGTCGGCGACCGTGTCGGCGGTGAAGCCGGGGGTGCCGCGCGGGGTGGCGATCTCGGCGGCGACCTCGGCGATCAGGTCCCGGGGGGCGTAGAGGGTGGCGTACGCCCAGCCCTCGGGGGCTCCGGCGCGGGCGGTGTGCGCGACTTCCGGGTTGATCAGCACGACGCTGCCCGGCCCGGCCCGTACGGTGCCGCCGGGCAGGCCGATCTCCTCGACGCCGCCGGTGACGGCGGCGATGACGTAGCCCTCGTGGGCGTGGCGCGGGAAGGTGTGGCGTACGTAGTGGGCGCGCAGCAGGTCCAGCCCGGGCAGTTCCTCGTACCGCCAGTGCCGTGCCCATTCCCCGCGTCCGCCGTCCGTCCCCATGCCCTCATTCTGCGCGCCGCTCCGGCGGCGCGTTTGCCCAGGTCGGCCGCCCTGTCAGTGGCGGGGTGCACGATGGGGGCATGGCAGGCGCTGCGCTCGACTCGTTCTCCCCCGCGACCCGCTCGTGGTTCACGGGGGCCTTCCGTACGCCCACGGCCGCCCAGGAGGGCGCGTGGCGGGCCATCGGGGAGGGTTCGGACGTCCTGGTCGTGGCGCCGACCGGTTCCGGCAAGACCCTGGCCGCCTTCCTCGCCGCCCTGGACCGGCTCGCCTCGCAGCCGCCTCCCGCCGAGGCGCGCAAGCGCTGCCGGGTGCTGTACGTGTCCCCGCTGAAGGCCCTGGCGGTCGACGTGGAGCGCAATCTGCGCAGCCCGCTGACGGGGATCCGGCAGGAGTCGGCCCGCCTCGGCCTGCCGGAGCCGGATATCCGGGTGGGGATCCGCTCGGGGGACAGCCCGGCCGCCGAGCGACGGGCGCTGGCGACCCGGCCGCCGGACATCCTGATCACCACTCCGGAGTCCCTGTTCCTGATGCTGACCTCGGCGGCGCGGGAGGCGCTGGCGGGGGTGGAGACGGTGATCCTGGACGAGGTGCACGCGGTCGCCGGGACCAAGCGCGGCGCCCACCTGGCGCTGTCCCTGGAGCGGCTGGACGAGCTGCTGCCCCGTCCGGCCCGCCGGATCGGCCTGTCGGCGACGGTCCGACCGGTGGAGGAGGTGGCCCGTTACCTCGCGCCGCGCGGCAGGGTGGAGATCGTGCAGCCGCCGTCCACGAAGGAGTTCGACCTGTCGGTGGTCGTCCCGGTCGAGGACATGGGGGAGCTGGGGGGCTCCCCGGCGACCGAGGGCCGGGAGGGCGGCGACAAGCCGTCGATCTGGCCCCATGTGGAGGAGCGGATCGCGGACCTGGTGCAGGCCCACCGCTCGACGATCGTGTTCGCCAACTCGCGCCGTCTCGCGGAGCGCCTGTGCAACCGGCTCAACGAGATCGCCCACGAGCGCGCGACGGGCACGCCGCTCGCCGAGGGCGCGCCGCCCCCGGCCGAGGTCATGGCCCAGTCGGGTGCGGCCCTGGGTGCCCCGCCGCTGCTGGCCCGCGCCCACCACGGTTCGGTGTCCAAGGAGCAGCGGGCGCTGGTCGAGGAGGACCTGAAGGCGGGGCGGCTGCCCGCCGTGGTGGCCACCTCCAGCCTGGAGCTGGGCATCGACATGGGCGCCGTGGACCTGGTGGTGCAGGTGGAGTCGCCGCCGTCGGTGGCGTCGGGGCTCCAGCGCGTGGGCCGCGCCGGGCATCAGGTGGGCGCGGTCTCCACCGGTGTGGTCTTCCCGAAGTACCGGGGCGACCTGGTCCAGGCCGCCGTGGTGACCGAGCGGATGCGGACCGGGGCGATCGAGTCGCTGCGGATCCCCTCCAACCCGCTGGACGTGCTCGCCCAGCAGCTGGTGGCGATGACCGCGATGGACACCTGGCAGCTGGACGAGCTGCTCGCGCTGGTGCGGCGGGCGGCGCCCTTCGCGGCGCTGCCCGAGTCGGCGTTCACCTCGGTGCTGGACATGCTGGCGGGCCGTTATCCCTCGGACGCTTTCGCGGAGCTGAGGCCCCGGGTGGTGTGGGACCGGGTGGCGGGGACGATCACCGGCCGGCCCGGCGCGCAGCGCCTCGCGGTGACCTCCGGCGGCACGATCCCGGACCGGGGCCTGTTCGGGGTGTTCCTCGCGGGCGCCGACCCGAAGAAGGGCGGGGGCCGGGTCGGCGAGCTGGACGAGGAGATGGTCTACGAGTCCCGCGTGGGCGACGTGTTCACCTTGGGCACCACCTCCTGGCGGATCGAGGACATCACCCGCGACCGGGTCCTGGTCACGCCCGCCCCCGGGGTGCCGGGCCGGCTGCCGTTCTGGAAGGGCGACCAGCTGGGCCGGCCCCTCGAACTGGGGCGTGCGGTGGGCGCGTTCCTGCGGGAGCTCGGCGCGCTCTCCGACGAGGACGCCCGGCTGCGGCTGCTGGCGGCCGGCCTGGACGGCTGGGCCGCGGGCAATGTGCTGGCGTACCTGGCGGAGCAGCGGGCGGCCTGCGGGCACGTGCCGGACGACCGGACCATCCTGGTGGAGCGGTTCCGGGACGAGCTCGGCGACTGGCGGGTCGTCGTCCACTCCCCCTTCGGCGCCCAGGTGCACGCCCCGTGGGCGCTGGCGCTGGGTGCCCGTCTCGCGGAGAAGTACGGCATGGACGCCCAGGTGATGCACGCCGACGACGGGATCGTGCTGCGCCTGCCCGATGCCGACCTGCTCTCCATGGATCTGCTGGACCACGACCCGGCCCGGCCGGCGCCCTTCGAGTTCGATGACGAACAGGCCCCGCTGGGCGCGGCCGACGTCACCTTCGACCGGGGCGAGGTCTCCGGGATCGTCACCGAACAGGTGGGCGGCTCGGCCCTGTTCGCCTCCCGGTTCCGCGAGTGCGCGGCGCGTGCCCTGCTGCTGCCCCGCCGCAGTCCCGGCAAGCGCACCCCGCTGTGGCAGCAGCGCCAGCGCGCCTCCCAACTGCTTCAGGTGGCCTCGGAGTTCGGCTCCTTCCCGATCGTGCTGGAAGCTGTACGCGAATGCCTCCAGGACGTGTTCGACGTACCGGGCCTGGCCGAGCTGATGGGGGACATCGAGGCGCGCCGGGTCCGCCTGGTCGAGGTCACCACTCCCGAGCCCTCGCCGTTCGCCCGCTCGCTCCTGTTCGGTTACGTCGCCCAGTTCCTGTACGAGGGCGACTCGCCGCTGGCCGAGCGGCGGGCGGCGGCGCTCTCGCTGGACTCGCGGCTGCTGGCGGAGCTGCTGGGCCAGGCGGAGCTGCGGGAGCTGCTCGACGCGGAGGTCCTGGAGGAGCTGGAGCGGGAGCTCCAGTGGCTGACGGAGGACCGGCGCGCCAAGGACGCCGAGTCGGTGGCGGACCTGCTGCGCCTGCTGGGCCCGCTGACGGATGCCGAGCTGGCCGAGCGCGGGGCGGAGCCCGCCTGGCCGCGGGCGCTGGAGGCGGCCCGGCGGGCCATCCGGGTGCGGATCGGCGGCGCGGAACACTGGGCGGCGATCGAGGACGCGGGCCGGCTGCGGGACGCGCTGGGCACGGCCCTGCCGGTCGGGGTGCCGGAGGCCTTCACCGAGCCCGTCAAGGATCCGCTGGGCGATCTCCTGGCCCGGTACGCGCGCACCCACGGGCCCTTCACCACGGCCGCGGTGGCCGCCCGGCTGGGCCTGGGCGCGGCGGTGACCGAGGGCGCCCTGCACCGGCTCGCCGCGGCGGGCCGGGTGGTTCAGGGCGAGTTCCATCCGGCGGGCATCGGCCAGGAGTGGTGCGACGCGACGGTGCTGCGCAGGCTGCGGCGGCGTTCGCTGGCCGCGCTGCGCCAGGAGCTGGAGCCGGTCCCGCCGTCCTCCCTGGCCACGTTCCTGCCCCAGTGGCAGCATCTGGGCGGGGCCCTGCGCGGGATCGACGGTCTGGCCCGGGCCGTGGAGCAGCTCCAGGGGGCACCGGTGCCGGCCTCGGCGCTGGAGCGGCTGGTCCTGCCCTCGCGGGTGGCGGGGTATTCGCCGACACTGCTGGACGAGCTGACCACCACCGGGGAGGTGGTGTGGGCGGGCGCGGGGGCCCTGCCGGGCAAGGACGGCTGGGTCTCCCTGTACCTGGCGGAGTCCGCTCCGCTGCTGCTCCCCGAGCCGCATCCGCTGGAGCTGGGGCCGCTGCACCAGGCGGTGCTGGAGAGCCTCTCGGGCGGGTACGGCCTGTTCTTCCGGCAGATCACCCAGTCGGTCCGCGCCCGCCACCCGGAGGCCTCCGACCTGGAGCTGTCCGAGGTGCTCTGGGACCTGGCCTGGTCGGGCCGGCTGACGAACGACACCCTGGCCCCCCTGCGCTCCCTGCTGGGCTCGGGCCGCACGGCGGGGGCGACCGCGCACCGGGCGCGGCGTACGGTGCCGCGCGGCCGGTACGGCAGCCTGGGCGCCACGGTGTCCCGTACGGGCCCGCCCACGGTCTCGGGCCGCTGGTCCCTGCTGCCCGCGCCGGCCCCGGATCCGACCCACCGTGCCCACGCCCTGGCGCGCACGCTGCTGGACCGGCACGGGGTGGTGACCCGGGGGGCCGTGGCGGCGGAGGGCGTCGAGGGCGGCTTCAGCGCGGTCTACCGGGTGCTGTCGGCGTTCGAGGACAGCGGCCAGGCCCGCCGGGGGTACGTGGTGGAGGGGCTGGGCGCGGCCCAGTTCGCGATGGACGGCGCGGTGGACCGGCTCCGCGCGGCCGAGAAGAACCCTCCCCCGCTGGCGGCGGTGGTGCTGGCCGCCGCCGATCCGGCGAACGCGTACGGGGCGGCCCTGCCGTGGCCCGAGCCTCCGGCGGGCGCCACGCACAAGCCGGGCCGCAAGGCGGGGTCCCTGGTGGTCCTGGTCGACGGCGAGCTGACCCTGTACCTGGAGCGCGGCGGCAAGACCCTGCTGGCGTGGCCGGATCCCGGGGATCCGCGGTTGGCGGCGGCCACGCAGGCGCTGGTCGCGGGCTCGCGCGCGGGCACCCTGCCGGCGCTGACGGTGGAGCGGATCAACGCGGCGGCGGCGCTGACCTCCTCGCTGGGCCCGGCCCTGGAGGCGGCCGGTTTCCACGCCACCCCGAGGGGGCTGCGGCTGCGCAGCTGAGGCGGCGGTCCGGTCTCGGCCCGGACACGTATGTCTTGGGCATGTCACGAAACGGCTGCCAGCCGCTCCGCAAGGGCCTCTGAGCTGGCCCAGCCGCTTATCCGTGGCTTATCAAAGGTGCTCACAGGCACCGCGCTCGGCGGTGCGCATCCATGGGGGACCAGACAGTGAGCACCAACACCATGCGCAGAAGCACCCTCGCCGCGGCCGGCCTCGCCGTGGCCGGAGCCCTCGTCCTGACCGGCTGCCAGGACGGCGACGAGGAGATCCCGGCGGCTCCGGCCGCACCGTCCGCCGCCGCGTCCGCCGGCTCGTCGGCCCAGCCGAGCGCCCCGGCGGCGCCCAGCTCCCCGGCGGCCGGTTACGACGGCTCGGCGAGCGCTTCACCGGCCCCGGGCGGTTCCGGCGGCGGCGCCGTGGCGAAGTCCGGCCAGGCCTTCAAGATCGGTGAGACGGCCACCGTGCCGTTCAGCTACGGCAGCAACAAGGGCGGCCAGCTCGCCCTCACCGTCGCCTCGATCGAGCAGGGCGACCCGGCCGACCTGGAGCCGCTCAAGCTCGGCGACAAGGCCAAGGGACTGGTGCCCTACTACATCCGCTACACGGTCAAGAACACCGGCACGACGGACCTCTCCTACTCCTCGGTCGGCCACATCAAGGGCCTGCTCGGCGACGGCAGCGAGGCGCAGGGCGTCTCGGTCATCGGCAAGTTCGACAAGTGCAAGGACAACTCGCTGCCGAAGGGCTTCACCAACGGCCAGTCGCAGACCAACTGCGTGATCGCCCTGGCGCCGGCCGCGGCCAAGGTCTCAGGCGCCGAGTACTGGGGCAACCCGTACAACAACCTGAGCAGCCCGCCGCAGAAGAGCCTCACCTGGAAGTGACGGGCGGCCCACCGGGCCCTCCCGCCTCCTGATGCCCGGACCCCCCGCGCGGCGACCCCGCCCGGGGGGTTCCGCGCGTTCCCAGGGCCGACAATGGCCCCATGCCCGAAGGAGACAGCGTCCACCGCGCGGCGGCCCGTCTGCACGCCGCCCTCGCGGGCAAACCCCTCACCCACGCCGACCTGCGCGTGCCCCGCTTCGCCACCGCCGACCTCACCGGGCGCACCACCCTCGGCGTCACCCCGCGGGGCAAGCACCTCCTCGCCCGCCTCGAAGGCGGCCTCACCCTCCACAGCCACCTCGGGATGGACGGCACCTGGAACCTCTTCGGCCCCGGCGAGAAGTGGCGCGGCGGACCCGCCTTCGAGATCCGGGCCGTACTGGCCACCGCCGACGCCACCGCGGTCGGCTACCGGCTCCCCGTACTGGAACTGCTGCGCACCGCCGACGAGGCGCGGGCCGTGGGCCACCTGGGCCCCGACCTGCTCGGCCCCGACTGGGACCAGACCCGGGCCGCCGCCAACCTCCTCGCGGACCCCGGCCGCCCCCTCGGCGAGGCCCTGCTCGACCAGCGCAACCTGGCGGGCATCGGCAACATCTACAAGTGCGAGCTCTGCTTCCTGGCCCAGGTCACGCCCTGGACCCCGGTCGGCGCGCTCCCCGACCCCGAAACCACCCTCCCCCGCGTCGCGGCCGCCGCCCAGCGCCTCCTGGCGGCCAACGCCGGCCACGGAGGCTCCCGCAACACCACCGGCATCCGCCGCCCCGGCCGGGAGCTCTTCGTCTACGGACGCGCCCGCCGCCCCTGCCTGCGCTGCGGCACCCCGGTACGCGAGGCCCCGCAGGACGGCCGGCCCACGTACTGGTGCCCGGGCTGTCAGAGCGGACCGGTTCCGGATCACCCCGGCCGTTGACGGTCCGTCAGATACACTCGTACCGTCCTGGCATGCCCACACCGATCGCCCCGTACGACCTCACCGGCCGCACCGCGCTCGTCACGGGAGCCGCCAGCGGCATAGGCCGCGCCACCGCCCTCCTCCTCGCCAGGGCCGGAGCCGCCGTCCACTGCGCCGACCGCGACGAGCGGGGTCTCGCCGGGACCGCCTCCCTGATCGCCGAGGACGGGGGTGCCGCCACCGTCCACCCCCTCGACGTGACCGACCGGGCCGCCCTGCGCACCGCCGTCGCCGCCGCCGGGCCGCTCGACGTCGTCGCCGCCATCGCCGGGGTCATGCACACCAGCAGCGTCCTGGAGACCACCGATGAGGACCTCGACCGGATCCTGGACGTCAACTTCAAGGGAGTGCTGCGCACCTGCCAGGAGGCCGTCCGCGCCATGATCTCCGCCGGCCGCCCCGGGTCGGTCGTGACCATGGCCTCCGGCGCCGTGGACGCCGCCCAGCCGGGCCTGCTCTGCTACAGCGCCGCCAAGGCCGCCGTGGTGCAGCTGACCCGGACCCTGGCCACCGAATGCGGCCCGCACGGGATCCGCGTGAACGCCGTCGCACCGGGCTGGATCCGCACCCCCATGACCGGCCGCCACGGCCCCGAGGTGCAGCGGCGGACCGAGGCCGCCATGGCCCGCATGTCGCCGCTGCGCCGGGTCGGGGAAGCGGAGGACGTCGCCCAGGCCGTGCTCTACCTCGCCTGCGACGCCTCGTCCTTCATGACGGGCCAGATCCTGCGCCCGAACGGCGGGGTGTCGATGCCCTGGTAGCGCCCGCTCCGGACCGCGCCCGGCCGGCCCCGCGCACGGGTGCGGGCACGCAGTGCACCGGCAGCAGCCCCAGGCCCCAGCCGCCGACCGCCATCGCGCCCTCCACCGGGCCCGCCTCGGCCGGCGCCAGCGCGAGCCTCAGTACGGCCCACCACCACAGCGCCGCCACCACCAGGGCGAGGAGCACCGGGACAGGTATGCGCAGCAACCGCCGCACGGCCACCTCCCAGGGGGCAGTTCCCCGACGGGCCCATCCTCCCGCACCCTCCCCCCGCCCGCACCCAGAACGCCCGCCCGCAGCCCCGCAAGGGCTCCCAGGGGCTCCGGGGACACCGCGCACCCCCGGAACGGCAAAGAGCCCCGGCCGGTGCTCGACGCACCATCCGGGGCTCCCGCCACGCACACGTACCAACGGCACGCTCAAGCGGCTACGACGTTCACCGCTTCCACGGGTGCCTTGATGGTCACCCGCTCCGGCCCGCCCGTGACCGAGGCCACGGAGACCGAATTGAGCATCGGGCGCACCGGTGCCGACACCGGTTCGCTTGCGGCGGCCGACTGCGCAAGCTCCGCCAGCGACAGCTCGTCACTGACTTCGCGCATCAGCTCGGACATCCGTACGTCCAGCGCGTCGCAGATCGCGGAGAGCAGCTCGGAGGATGCCTCCTTCTGCCCCCGCTCCACCTCGGAGAGATAGCCGAGCGAAACTCGGGCGGACGAGGAGACTTCGCGCAGAGTACGGCCCTGGCGCTGGCGCTGCCGACGCAGCACGTCACCCAGCAGGCGACGGAGCAGAATCATCGGTGGCTCCCTCCTCTGACCGTGTAGCCGTAACCTTCACGCCCCACCGTACCGCCTCGCGCCGCGGCCGTGCGGGGAGCGATGTCGTGTTCACTCAGGGCTGCAAACATCAAATCCCCCCGTTCTGTTCCGTATCCTGCCCCCGCGGATTCTCGCGGAGTTCGCTCGAGAGGAGTTCGAGCACTGTCCGTGCGCTCTCCCTACGGATTTCCGCACGGGAGCCGTTCAACCGCAGCCGAGCCGTTTTCCTGCCCGCCGGGCCCGCCACGGCGATGAAGACGGTGCCCACCGGCTGCCCGTCCTGGGGGTCGGGTCCGGCCACTCCGGTCGTCGCGATCCCCCACGAGGCACCCAGCACCCGCCGCACTCCGGCGGCCATCTCCTCCGCGACCTGCGCGTTCACCGCGCCTTCGGCCGCGAGCAGCTCCGCGTCCACCCCGAGGACGCGGTGCTTCAGTTCCGTGGCGTACGCCGTCACCGAGCCGCGGAAGGCGCGCGAGGCCCCCGGCACCGCCGTCAGCTCCGCAGCCACCATTCCGCCGGTCAGCGACTCCGCGACCGCCAGGGTCTGGTCACTCTCCGCAAGCAGCCGCAGCACGTCTTCGGCCACCGCCGCCGCTCCCCCGGCGCCTTCCGCCGGTTCCGCGGCCTCCGGCGCCTCCCCCGCCCCGTGTGTCACTTCGCGGTCCGCTCCGCCGCCAGACCCGCCCGGCGCAGCACCACGGCCTGCCGGATGTAATCCAAACCGGTGACGACGGTCAGCACCACGGCGACGGCCATCACCCAGAACCGCAGGGTCGCGAGCGGCCCGGTCAGCGCGAGGACGTACATGCCCACCGCCGTGCCCTGGGCCAGGGTCTTCAGCTTGCCGCCCCGGCTCGCCGGGATCACCCCGTACCGGATCACCCAGAACCGCATGAGCGTGATGCCGAGCTCGCGCCCGAGGATCACCCCGGTCACCCACCAGGGCAGCTCACCCAGCCACGAGAGACACACGAGCGCCGACCCCATGATCGCCTTGTCGGCGATGGGGTCGGCGATCTTCCCGAAGTCCGTGACCAGGTTGTACGTCCTCGCCAGGTGCCCGTCGAAGATGTCCGTGATCATGGCGACGGCAAAGGCCGCCCAGGCCAGCACCCGCCAGACGGGGTCGTAGCCCCCGTCGGCGAGCAGCAGCAGGACGAATCCCGGCACGAGGACGAGCCGGATCATCGTCAGGATGTTGGCGATGTTCCACAGGCTGGCCTGGTTGACGGCCGCAGTCCCGAGCTTCGTGCCGGGCGTGGGCCGACGGCCGGTCCCGCCCGCCGCCGATGCCGGGACTCCGGTCATCCGGCCGCCTCCTCGAGTTCCACGCCCAGGGGCTCGGCGACGAGGTCGACGCCCAGGGTCCCGACCACCTTGGCGGTGACGATGCGCCCGGGGACCAGGCCCGCGCCGTCGGTGAAGACGACCTGCCCGTCGGTCTCGGGGGCCTGGTGCGCGGCACGCCCGTAGGCGCCCTCGCCGTCCTCCGCCTCGTCGAGCGGGACGACCGTCTCCACGAGCACCTCGAGGGTCTCGCCGATCCGCTCCTCCGCGCGCTGCGAGGTCAGCTCCTCGGCGAGCCGCTGCATGTGCGCGAGCCGCTCGGCGATGGTGTCCTCGTCCAGCTTGCCGTCGTAGCCGGCGGCCTCGGTGCCGTCCTCGTCGGAGTAGCCGAAGACGCCGATGGCGTCGAGCCGCGCGTGCGTGAGGAAACGCTCCAGCTCGGCGAAGTCCGACTCCTTCTCACCGGGGAAGCCGACGATGAAGTTGGACCGCACACCGGCCTGCGGGGCCTTGGAGCGGATGGTGTCCAGCAGCTCCAGGAAGCGGTCGGTGTCGCCGAAGCGGCGCATGGCGCGCAGCACGTCGGGGGCCGAGTGCTGGAAGGACAGGTCGAAGTACGGCACGACCTTGGGGGTCGAGGTGAGGACGTCGATCAGCCCGGGCCGCATCTCGGCGGGCTGGAGGTAGCTGACGCGGACGCGCTCGATGCCGTCGACGGCGGCCAGCTCGGGCAGCAGGGTCTCCAGCAGGCGGATGTCGCCCAGGTCCTTGCCGTACGAGGTGTTGTTCTCGGAGACCAGCATGATCTCCTTGACGCCCTGCTCCGCGAGCCAGCGCGTCTCGCCCAGCACGTCGCTGGGGCGGCGCGAGATGAAGGAGCCGCGGAAGGACGGGATGGCGCAGAAGGAACAGCGGCGGTCACAGCCGGAGGCGAGCTTCACGGAGGCGACCGGGCTCTTGTCCAGGCGGCGGCGCAGCGGCGCGCGCGGCCCGGAGGCGGGCGCGAGCCCGTCCGGCAGGTCGGCGGGGGCCGACGCGGGCTCCTCGGGGGCCGCCTGCGCGTGGCCGGGCAGCGCCACGTCGGCGCTCTGGCGCTCGGCCGGGCTGATCGGCAGCAGCTGGCGCCGGTCGCGCGGGGTGTGCGCCTCGACGCTGCCACCGCTGAGGATGGTCTGGAGGCGGTTGGAGATGTCGGCGTAGTCGTCGAAGCCGAGGACTCCGTCGGCCTCGGGGAGCGCTTCGGCGAGTTCCTTGCCGTAGCGCTCGGCCATGCAGCCGACGGCGACGACGGCCTGGGTCTTGCCGTGATCCTTGAGATCGTTGGCTTCCAGCAGGGCGTCTACGGAGTCCTTCTTGGCGGCTTCGACGAAGCCGCAGGTGTTGACGACGGCTACGTCCGCGTCGGCGGCGTCCTCGACGAGCTCCCAGCCATCCGCCGCCAGGCGGCCTGCGAGCTCCTCCGAGTCCACCTCGTTACGGGCGCAGCCAAGAGTGACAAGGGCGACGGTACGGCGTTCGGGCATGGACTCAAGACTACTTCGTCCCGGCGCCGGCCCCCGCCCGCGTCCCCCCCACGACAAGATCCCCGGGGCCGGCGGCGGCCGCCGCGCGGGATCCCGGGGATCTGGAATTTTACCTTCCGTGCTGGTCAGCCCGCCTGGGCCTGCCCCTGGCGCGGATCGTCCTTGGTGTAGGTGAGACGTTCGACCTGACCCGACTCGAACCTCTCCTTGATCTCCTTGCCGTTCACGAACAGCTTGACGGCTCCGGCGTCACCGAGGACGAGGTCGACGGACTCCTTGTCCGTGAAGGTCTTCGACTCGCCCTGCGTGAGGGTGCCGTCGAAGAGGAGCCGGCCGGTGCTGTCCTTCGCGGAGATCCAGCTCTCGCCGACATCGGCCGTCAGGACGACGGTGACGACGCCCTTCGGAGCGACGGCGATGGCGCTGTCCTCCGGCTTGGGCGTGGTGGCCTGGGGGGTCGGGGCGGCCGGCTGCTTGCCCGCGGACTGCTTGGGCGCGGGCTTCGGGGAGGCGGAACCTTCCGCCAGCGGTCGCTTGGCCGACTCGTCGCCGCCGCCGAAGGCGGTGAAGCCCACGAAGCCGATGACCGCGACGATGGCGGCGACCATGGCGGCGGTCCAGTTGGGCCGCTGCCGCTCGGGGCGGATGCGCTCGGCTTCGAACATGGGCGCGGCGGGGGTGGGTGCCGGCCGGCCGCCGTGGGCCGCGTCGTACCTGTCGACCAGGGGTACCGGATCGAGGTGGACGGCGCGGGCGAGCGTACGGATGTGGCCGCGGGCGTACACGTCGCCGCCGCACCGCGTGAAGTCGTCCTCCTCGATCGCGTGCACGATCGGGATGCGCACGCGGGTGGTGGAACTGACCTCGTCGACGGTGAGCCCGGCGGCGATCCGGGCCTTCTTCAGGGCCGTCCCGATGGACGGCTCTTCGACGGAGCGCTCGACGATGCGGTCCTCGGACCGGTCCTCGGACCGGACGTCGGCCGAAGTCCGCTCTTCTTCGGGGGAGTTGGATTTGCCGATGGACACAAGGGCGCCTTTCGAGCGTGTAGCCACCTGCTGGATGTCCAGTCTAGGGGGGTGACGAAAGGGTGGGGCAACCGGAGGGGCCCCTTCCTACGCCATCCGAATGGCGAGGGAAACCGGCCGCCTGTGCCTCCCTCAACTTGACGCACGCCCTGGGGAAACGGTTGCCGTCGGATCCGGTGACGATACGGCCACGATCCCATTCGGTCGGGTGAGACGGCCGGACCCCCGTTCTACCGGACCGCCCACGAGCCCCCCGACGGCGGGGCCCCCGGGGGCTCGGGAAGCCCCCGGCGACTCCCGGTGTCCTACGGGGCCTCCTCGCCGCGGATGACGGCGAGCACCCCGTCGAGCTCGTCGGGCTTGACCAGCACGTCGCGCGCCTTGGAACCCTCGCTCGGCCCGACGACCCCCCGGGACTCCATCAGGTCCATGAGCCGCCCCGCCTTGGCGAAGCCCACCCGCAGCTTGCGCTGGAGCATCGAGGTGGAGCCGAACTGGGTGGAGACCACCAGCTCCGCCGCCTGGCACAGCAGGTCCAGGTCGTCGCCGATCTCCTCGTCGATCTCCTTCTTCTGCTTCTGCCCCACCGTGACGTCGTCCCGGAAGACGGGCGCCATCTGGTCCTTGCAGTGCTGGACGATCCCGGCGATCTCGTCCTCGGTGACGAAGGCGCCCTGGAGGCGGACCGGCTTGTTCGCGCCCATCGGCAGGAACAGGCCGTCACCCTTGCCGATCAGCTTCTCCGCGCCGGGCTGGTCCAGGATGACCCGGCTGTCCGCGAGGGAGGAGGTCGCGAAGGCCAGCCGCGAGGGCACGTTCGCCTTGATCAGACCGGTCACCACGTCCACCGAGGGCCGCTGGGTGGCGAGCACCAGGTGGATGCCGGCCGCACGGGCCAGCTGGGTGATGCGGACGATCGAGTCCTCTACGTCGCGCGGGGCCACCATCATCAGGTCCGCGAGCTCGTCGACGATCACCAGCAGGTACGGGTAGGGGCTGAGCTCCCGCTCGCTGCCCGGCGGCAGCTTGATCTTGCCGTCCCGGATGGCCTGGTTGAAGTCGTCGATGTGCCGGTAGCCGAAGGCGGCCAGGTCGTCGTACCGCAGGTCCATCTCGCGCACGACCCACTGGAGGGCCTCCGCGGCCCGCTTGGGGTTGGTGATGATCGGCGTGATCAGGTGCGGGATGCCCTCGTACGCCGTCAGCTCCACCCGCTTCGGGTCGACCAGGACCATCCGGACGTCCTCCGGGGTGGCCCGCACCATGATCGAGGTGATCAGGCAGTTGATGCAGGAGGACTTGCCGGAGCCGGTGGCGCCCGCGACCAGCACGTGCGGCATCTTCGCGAGGTTGGCCATCACGTAGCCGCCCTCGACGTCCTTGCCGAGCGCGACCAGCATGGGGTGGTCGTCCTCGGCGGCGTCCGCGAGCCGCAGGACGTCGCCCAGGTTGACCATCTCGCGGTCGGTGTTCGGGATCTCGATGCCCACGGCCGACTTGCCCGGGATGGGGCTGATGATCCGTACGTCCGGGGAGGCCACGGCGTAGGCGATGTTCTTCGCCAGCGCCGTGATCCGCTCGACCTTCACCGCGGCGCCGAGCGTCACCTCGTAGCGCGTGACCGTCGGGCCCCGGGTGAAGCCGGTGACCTGCGCGTCCACCTTGAACTCGGTGAACACGTTCGTCAGCGCGGCCACCACCGTGTCGTTGGCGGCGCTGCGGGTCTTGCCGGGCCCGCCCTTCTCCAGCAGGTCCAGCGAGGGCAGCGCGTACGTGATGTCCCCGCGCAGCTGGAGCTGTTCGGCGCGCGGCGGCAGCGGCTGGGCCGCCGGCGGCGTCTTCGTCAGGTCCGGCACCGCCAGCGTCCCGGACGCCGCCGCGGTGCGCTCGTGCGGCGAGTCGGAGTCGTCCGCCGGAGCCGCAGCCGCGGCGGGGGCGGAAGCGGAAGCGGGGACGGGCCGCTCCTCCCGGGCGGGCGGCACCGGAGCGGTGACCTCCGCCCCCTCCCCCCGGGCGGCGATGCCCTGGGTGAGATCGGCGACCAGCGGGTTCGGCGGCAGCCCTCCGTAGACCACCCCGTCGAGCGCGGCCGCGGCCGCCGCGGCCACGTCGACGGCGTCCGGCTCCCGCTCGCCCGGCCGCTCGGCGCTCCGCCGGGGCCGGCGCCGCCGCGCCAGGGCCGCTTCCTCGGCCTCGTCCACCCCGCCACCGGTGCCGCCGGCGCGGGCCTGCCACTGTCCCGGGTCATGGCGGTCCTGCCGGTCGGACCGCCCGGCGGCCTCGTGCTCCCCGTACCCCTCGTCGTACTCGTTGGGCTGGATGACCCCCAGCCGGATCCCCAGGCGGCGCAGCCGCTGCGGGATCGCGGCGACGGGGGTGGCGGTGACCACCAGCAGCCCGAAGACCGTCAGCAGCACCAGCATGGGCACGGCCAGCGGCGCCCCCATGGTGAAGATCAGCGGCTTGGAGGCACCCCAGCCGATCAGCCCGCCCGCGTTCTGCATGGCGGTGGTGCCCTCGTCCCGGCCGGGCGCCCCGCAGGCGATGTGCACCAGCCCGAGGACGCCGATGGCGAGGGCGGACAGGCCGATCCCGATGCGCCCGTTGGCGTCGGTCTGCTCGGGGTGGCGGATGAGTCGTACCGCCATGACCCCCAGCAGGATCGGCACCAGCAGGTCCAGCCGCCCGAAGGCCCCGGTGACCAGCATCGTGACCAGGTCACCGACGGGCCCGCTCGGACTCGACCAGGTTCCGGCGGCGACGATCAGCGCGAGGGCGAGCAGCAGCAGCGCCACCCCGTCCTTGCGGTGGGCCGGATCCAGGTTCCTGGCCCCCCGGCCGAGCCCGCGGAAGAGCCCGCCGACCGCGTGCGCGACCGCGAGCCAGCACCAGCGGACCAGCCGCACCACTCCCCCGGTCGGCGTCGGCGCCGGCTTGGCGGCGGCCTTCTTCGCCGGGGGACGCCTGGCCGCGGCGGCCTTCTTCGCGGGGGGCTTACGCGGGGCCGCCTTCTTGGCCGGCTCCGTCGTACGGCCGGTGCGGCCCTTCGCGGTGCCCGCCGTGCTCTGGGAACCCTTGCCGGACGTACGTGAGGCCATGGGCCCGAGGTTACCCGGGCGCACCCCGGTGGACACGCGTGCCCACCCCTTCACCCGTTCGTGTCGCCCCGCCCGCGGGCGCTCTGACTCCGCGACAGAACTGACGGACACCCAGCGGGGCTCCCCGGCGGGCCGTTTCACCACCGGGGGCGGCGGGGCGGCGGGCGGCCCGGCGCCTCAGCCCTGCGCGGGCAGGACCGCCGCTCCGCCACTGGCTCCGGGCTCCAGCGCGTCCAGCGCCCGCCGCAGCCCGGTCAGCTTCCGCTCCAGGTGGGCGGCCGTCGCCACCACCCCGGCGTCCGCCGAATCCTCGCCGAGCTGCTTGGTCAGCGCCTCGGCCTGTTCCTCGACCGCCGCCAGCCGCGCGGAGAGCTCGGCCAGCAGCCCGGCCGTCTCCCTGCCGCCGTCGCCGTTCGTACCGCCGCCCTCCAGCTGGAGACGGAGCAGGGCCGCCTGCTCCCGCAGCTGGCAGTTCTTGGTGTAGAGCTCCACGAACACGGACACCTTGGCGCGCAGCACCCACGGGTCGAACGGCTTGGAGATGTAGTCCACCGCACCCGCCGCGTAACCGCGGAAGGTGTGGTGCGGACCGTGGTTGATCGCGGTGAGGAAGATGATCGGGATGTCCCGGGTCCGTTCGCGCCGCTTGATGTGCGCGGCCGTTTCGAACCCGTCCATGCCCGGCATCTGGACATCCAGCAGGATGACCGCGAAATCGTCCGTCAGCAGCGCTTTGAGCGCTTCCTCCCCCGACGACGCCCGGACCAGTGTCTGATCGAGCGCGGAGAGGATGGCCTCCAGCGCCAGCAGATTCTCCGGCCGGTCGTCGACCAGGAGGATCTTGGCCTTCTGCACCATGCCCTGTCCTCCTCGCCCCGGCATGGGGCCTCCCCGGCTCCTGGCGCCGGCGTGCGCGCCGGGCCCCGCCCCAGAGGACGGCATCCTTGCGCCGTCCGTCCTTGTGCCGGTCATCGTAGCCCCAGTCCCGAGATCGCCACACCCTGTCACCAAGATGTCACTGTGCACGTAGCGGAAACGTGAGGGGAGGCCCAAAGGTTCCCCTCCCGGCCTCCCCCCGCGCCCGGCACTCCGATCAGTCTCCGCGCATGTGCTGTTCCATGACCGTCAGCAGGTAGTCGGGCTCGACCGGCTTCGTGACGTAGTCGGAAGCCCCGGAGTCGATGGCCTTCTCCCGGTCCCCCTTCATCGCCTTGGCCGTCAGCGCGATGATCGGCAGCCCCGCGAACTGCGGCATCCGCCGGATCGCCGAGGTCGTCGCGTACCCGTCCATCTCCGGCATCATGATGTCCATCAGCACCACCGCCACGTCGTCGTGCTGCTCCAGAACCTCGATGCCCTCCCGGCCGTTCTCCGCGTACAGCACCGCCAGCCCGTGCTGCTCCAGCACGCTCGTCAGCGCGAAGACGTTCCGCACGTCGTCGTCCACGATCAGCACCCGCTCACCGTGGAAGTCGTACGTACGGGGCGCCACCGGCAGCGGCTCCTCCACGTCCCAGGCGTCACCCCCGGGCTGCCCCGGCACCTCGGTGCGCGGCGCCGGGCCCGTCAGCGGCCTGCGCCGGCGCCGGAACAGCGCCGGCGAGCCCGGAGCGGCCGCCTCCGCCACCGGCAGCGCCTGCTGCGGCTGAGCCGCGCCCAGCGGCGCCGGCGGAGCCGCCGGCAGCGGCTGCGCGGCGAACGGCTCCTCCTCCGCCGCCCTGCGGTACTCCCCGCGCGCCCCGCCGGGCGTCGGCGGGGCGTAACCCTGCGGCGGCAGCTCGCTCGGGTGCAGCGGCAGGTACAGCGTGAAGGTCGACCCCCGCCCGGGCTCGCTGGCCGCGTGGATCTCCCCGCCCAGCAGCCGGGCGATCTCCCGGCTGATCGACAGCCCCAGGCCCGTACCGCCGTACTTGCGGCTGGTGGTGCCGTCGGCCTGCTTGAACGCCTCGAAGATCACCAGCATCTTGCTCGCCGCGATGCCGATCCCCGTGTCGGTCACGGAGAAGGCGATCAGGTCGGCGTCCGCGTCCCGCAGCGACCCCGCCTCCAGCAGCTGCTCCCGGATGGCCGTCGGCACGTCCGACCCGGCGGGCCGGATCACCAGCTCCACCGCCCCGTTGTCGGTGAACTTCACCGCGTTCGACAGCAGGTTGCGCAACACCTGGAGCAGCCGCTGCTCGTCGGTGTGCAGCGTCGCGGGCAGCTCCGGGGAGACCCGTACCGAGAAGTCCAGTCCCTTCTCCGCGGTCAGCGGCCGGAACGTGGCCTCCACGTAGTCCACGAGCTGGACCAGCGCGATCCGCGTCGGCGAGACGTCCATCTTCCCCGCCTCGACCTTCGACAGATCGAGGATGTCGTTGATCAGCTGGAGCAGGTCCGAGCCCGCGCCGTGGATGGTCTCCGCGAACTCCACCTGCTTCGGCGAGAGGTTCTCGTCCGCGTTGTCGGCGAGCAGCTTCGCCAGGATCAGCAGCGAGTTCAGCGGGGTGCGCAGCTCGTGCGACATGTTCGCGAGGAACTCGCTCTTGTACCGCATCGAGACCGCCAGCTGCTCGGCCCGCTCCTCCAGCACCTGCCGGGCCTCCTCGATCTCGGTGTTCTTCACCTCGATGTCCCGGTTCTGCTGGGCCAGCAGCTCGGCCTTCTCCTCCAGTTCCGCGTTGGCGGCCTGGAGGGCCTTCTGCCGGTTCTCCAGTTCGTCGGAGCGCTCGCGCAGCTGCTCGGTCATCTCCTGCGACTGCTTGAGCAGCATCTCCGTCTTGGAGTTCACGGAGATGGTGTTGACGCTCGTACCGATCATCTCGGCGATCTGGCTCAGGAAGTCCTTCTGAATCTGCGTGAACCCCGTGAACGACGCCAGCTCGATGACGCCGAGCACCTTCCCCTCGAACAGCACCGGCAGCACGATCACGTGCGCCGGCGGCGCCTCGCCCAGCCCCGAGGAGATCTTCAGGTAGCCGGGCGGGGTGTTCTCGACGAGGATCGTCCGCTTCTCCTCGGCGACCGTGCCGATCAGTCCCTCGCCCGGCCGGAAGGAGATGGGCATCTGGGCGCCCGCGTACGCGTAACTCCCGCGCATCCGCAGCTCGTACGAGCCCTCCGCGGTGCCGTCCGTCCCGATCTCGCTCGTCCCGCCCGCCGGTACGGCGAGGAAGAACGCCCCGTGCTGCGCGGAGACCACCGGGGTCAGCTCGCTCATGATCAGCGAGGCCACGTCGTCCAGGTCCCGGCGGCCCTGCATCAGGGCCGAGATGCGGGCGAGGTTGCCCTTGAGCCAGTCCTGCTCCTTGTTGGCCAGGGTGGTGTCGCGAAGGTTCACGATCATCGTGTTGATGTTGTCCTGGAGCACCTGGATCTCGCCCGCCGCGTCCACGTCGACCTTCAGGCTCAGGTCGCCCCGGGTGACCGCGGTGGCCACGGCCGCGATCGCGCGCACCTGCCGGGTGAGGTTGCCGGCCATCTCGTTCACGGACTCGGTGAGGTCCCGCCAGGTGCCGTCCACGTCCCGCACCCGCGCCTGGCCGCCGAGGATGCCCTCGGTACCCACCTCGCGCGCCACCCGCGTCACCTGGTCGGCGAAGGAGGACAGCTGGTCGACCATCGTGTTGATGGTCGTCTTCAGCTCCAGGATCTCCCCCCGGGCGTCGATGTCGATCTTCTTGGTCATGTCGCCCTTGGCGATGGCGGTCGTGACCATGGCGATCTGCCGCACCTGCCCGGTGAGGTTGGACGCCATGAAGTTCACCGAGTCGGTGAGGTCCTTCCACGTCCCGGAGACCCCGGGGACGTGCGCCTGGCCGCCCAGGCGCCCCTCCGTACCCACCTCGCGCGCCACCCGCGTGACCTCGTCCGCGAAGGAGGACAGGGTCTTCACCATCGTGTTGACGGTGTCCGCGAGCTGCGCGACCTCGCCGCGCGCCTCGACGGTGACCTTCTTCGTCAGATCGCCGTTGGCGACGGCCGCCGACACCTGCGCGATCCCGCGCACCTGCGCCGTCAGGTTCCCGGCCATGGTGTTGACGTTGTCGCTGAGGTCCTTCCAGATGCCGGTGACCCCGCGCACCCGCGCCTGGCCGCCGAGGATGCCCTCGGTGCCCACCTCGCGCGCCACCCGCGTCACCTGCTCCGCGAACGACGACAGCTGGTCCACCATCGTGTTGACCGTGGTGACCAGTTCCAGGATCTCGCCCTTGGCGTCGACCGTGATCTTCTTGGACAGGTCGCCCATGGCGACGGCGGTGGTCACCTCGGCGATGTTGCGCACCTGCGAGGTCAGGTTGTTCGCCATGAAGTTGACGGACTGGGTGAGGTCCTTCCAGGTGCCCGAGACGCCCTTGACCTCGGCCTGACCGCCCAGGATGCCCTCGGTGCCCACCTCGCGGGCCACCCGCGTCACCTGCTCGGCGAAGTTCGACAGCTGGTCGACCATCGTGTTCAGGGTGTTCTTCAGCTCCAGGATCTCGCCCCGGGCGTCCACGTCGATCTTCTGCGACAGGTCGCCGCGCGCCACCGCCGTCGCGACCTGCGCGATGTTGCGGACCTGCGAGGTCAGGTTCCCGGCCATGCCGTTGACGGAGTCCGTCAGGTCACGCCACACCCCGGCCACACCGGGCACCTGCGCCTGGCCGCCCAGGCGCCCCTCCGTACCCACGTCCCGGGCCACCCGGGTCACCTGCTCCGCGAAGGCGGAGAGCTGGTCGACCATCGTGTTGATGGTGTTCTTCAGCTCCAGGATCTCGCCCCGGGCGTCCACGTCGATCTTCTGCGACAGGTCGCCGCGCGCCACCGCCGTCGTCACCTGGGCGATCTGACGCACCTGCGAGGTCAGGTTCCCGGCCATGAAGTTGACCGAGTCGGTCAGCTCCTTCCAGGTGCCGGAGACCCCCTCGACCCGGGCCTGGCCGCCGAGCCTGCCCTCCGTGCCCACGTCCCGCGCCATCCGCGTGACCTGGTCGGCGAAGGAGGACAGCTGGTCCACCATCGTGTTCACGGTGTTCTTCAGCTGGAGCATCTCGCCCGAGACGTCCACCGTGACCTTCTGGGACAGGTCGCCGTTGGCGACCGCCGTGGTCACCTGGGCGATGTTGCGCACCTGCCCGGTGAGATTCCGGAAGGCGGTGTTCACCGAGTCGGTGAGGTCCTTCCAGGTCCCGGCCGCCCCCGGCACCTGCGCCTGCCCGCCCAGCTCACCCTCGACGCCGACCTCACGGGCCACACGCGTCACTTCGGCACCGAACGACTGGAGCTGGTCCACCATCGTGTTGACGGTGTTCTTCAACTCCAGCATCTCCCCGGCCACGTTGACCGTGACCTTCTGCGACAGGTCGCCGTTGGCCACGGCGGTCGTCACCTGGGCGATGTCCCGCACCTGCGTGGTGAGGTTGCGGAAGACCGTGTTCACCGAGTCGGTGAGGTCCTTCCACGTGCCGGCCGCCCCCGGCACCTGCGCCTGCCCGCCGAGGAGGCCCTTCGCGCCGACCTCACTGGCCACGCGCGTGACCTCGTCCGCGAAGGTCCGCAGGGTCTCCGTCATCTGATTGATCGTTTCGGCCAGCTGCGCGACCTCCCCGCGCGCGCTGACCCGCACCTTCTGCGACAGGTCGCCGTTCGCGACGGCGGTCGTCACCTGCGCGATCCCCCGCACCTGCGCGGTCAGGTTCCCCGCCATCGTGTTGACGGAGTCCGTCAGGTCCTTCCACACGCCCGCGACCCCGGGCACCTTCGCCTGGCCGCCCAGCTCGCCCTCCGTACCCACCTCCCGGGCGACCCGCGTCACCTCGGAGGAGAACGAGGACAGCTGGTCCACCATGGTGTTCACGGTGTTCTTCAGCTGGAGCATCTCGCCGGCCACGTGCACCGTGACCTTGCGCGACAAATCACCCTTGGCGACCGCCGTCGTCACGAGGGCGATGTCACGCACCTGCGCGGTGAGCCGGTACGCCATCGTGTTGACGGAGTCGGTCAGGTCCTTCCACGAACCGGACATCCCCCGCACCTGGGCCTGACCGCCCAGCTTGCCCTCCGTACCGACCTCCAGCGCCACCCGAGTCACCTCGTCGGTGAACGCCGACAGCTGGTCGACCAGGTTGTTGACCGTACGCCCGACCTTCAGGAACTCTCCGCGCAGCGGATGCCCCACCCCGTCCGACGTCTGCGTCCGCAGGTCCATCCGCTGGTCCAGGTCGCCCTCGGCCACCGCCGACAGCACCCGGCCCACTTCGGACACCGGCCGGGCCAGATCGTCCACCAGCTGGTTCGCCGCGTCGATCGCGGCCGCCCAGGAGCCCTCGCAGGCCCCCGTCTCCAGCCGCTCGCTCAGCTTGCCCTCGCGGCCCACCGTCCGCCGGACCCGGGACAGCTCCCCGGTCAAGTGCAGATTGCGGTCGGCGACCTCGTTGTAGACGGCGGCGATCTCCGCCATCACGCCCTCGCCGGACACCGTCAGCCGCTTGCGGAAATTCCCGTCCCGCATCGACACCAGGGCCGTGAGCAGGCGGTTCAGAGCGGCGGTATCGACTTCCGTCGTCCCGTTCCGCCGGGCCCGTCCCCCCTTGGGGCGCGTTCCCGTACGCCGCACCGCTGCGCCAGACTCCACCGTGTCCCTCCCGAAAGGGTCGACCGCTGTTCCACCGGACGCCGACCGTCCAAGAGCCGGCTCTCCAAGCCTGCCCAGTGTTTCACCCTGGCCGAACCCGGCGATAACACTTCGGCACCATCGCACACCCTCCGCACTCTCCGGGTGGAATCCCGTACGACGGCTCCTGGCGCCCGCGAAGGTAAGTAACCTGGCATCCGATGTCCCACCGCGTCGAAGGAGACTTGTGATCACGGCACGGGCGGCTGCCAGTTTCGACCCTCAAGGGCGGTCGGTCGCCGCCGCCCGCGCGTTCGTGCGCGACACCCTGCAGGGCTGGGGCTTCGCGGACATCGTCGACGACGCGGTCGTACTGACCAGCGAGCTCGTCACCAACGCCGTGGTCCACGCCGGAACCAGGGCCGAGGTCCTGTGCCTGCGTGCCGAGGGCGGCGTACGCGTCGAGGTCGGCGACCGCTACCCCGAGCGCGAGCTGCCGCTGCGGCACCCCGGCGAGCGCCCGTACGCCGATCCCGACCGCGAGAGCGGCCGCGGGCTGATGCTGTGCGCCGCCCTGGCCACCCGCTGGGGCGTCGAGTACACCGCCACCCACAAACACGTGTGGTTCCGCCTCGACCTCCCGGACCGGCCGGTCGGTACCCGCTCCGCGGGCCCCGTCGTACCGGACCAGTTCCTGCCCCTGACCGACAGCCGGGTCCGCGTGGCCGTGCTCCAGATCGACGCCACCGACGCCATCTCCGCCTGGAACGAGGACGCCGAGCACATCTTCGGCTACCCCGCCGAGAAGGCCGTCGGCCGTCCCCTCGCCGAGATCGCCGCCTGGCCCCAGACCCCCGGCACCGCCACCGGCGTCGCCGAGGCCCTGCGCCTGTCCCGCTGGGAGGGCAGCTACGGCATCCGCGGCGCCGACGGCCGCGTCATCCCCGTCTACGCCTCCCACCTGCGGGTCCGCGACGCCCACGGCGAGCCCTCCATCGTCTGCCTCCTCGTGCACGACGACGAGCGCGCCCTGCTCCAGACCCCCGTACGCGTCCCCTCCTCCGACGGCCAGCACGGCGACCCCCGCCCCGCCGACCCCTTCGAGGTCTTCATCGGCTCCCCGGCCCCCGACGACCTCGACGGGCTGCTCCAGCGCACCGTCGAGCGGGCCCGTGACATGCTCGACGCCGACGCCGCCTTCCTGCTGCTGGCCACGGACGACGAGACCGAGCTCGAGGTGCGCGCCACCACCGGCCTGCCCTCCACCCGCCAGCGCTTCGCCCGCGTACCCGTCGAGGCCGGCACCAGCCGCTACGGCTCGGCCCGCCTGCCCGCCGTCCACGACGACCTCGCCGTCGTGCCCGGAGCCGTACCGCTGCTGGAGTCCACCGGCATGCGCTCCGTCGTCACCGTCCCCCTCAAGGTCGAGGGCCGCCTCACCGGCTCCCTCGGCGTCGCGGCGGAGGGCCCCGGCCGGTACACCAACGAAGAGGCCCTGCGCCTCCAGTTCGCCGCCGACCGCATCGCCCTCGCCGTCGAGTCCGCCCGCCTCGGCGAGCTGGAACGGCTGCGCCGCGGCTCGCTCTCCTTCCTCGTCGAGGCCTCCGACCTGCTCGCCGGCACCCTCGACCGGGACCAGACCCTGGCCCTCATGGCCCAGATGACCGTCCCGACGCTCGCCACCTGGTGCGCCGTCTACACCATCGCCGATCCGGCCTCGGACCCGTACCTCGCCTACGTCCTGCACGAGGACGAGGAGCGCATCGACGGCCTGAAGGCGCTGCTCTCCCGCGTCAGCCCGCCCGAGCCGGTCCGTGAGGCCGGTGCCCGCCCCTGGCCCGCGGCGACCGCCGCCGTCGGCGGGGAGACCGTCGTCCTGCCGCTCCTCGCCCGCAACCGGGTGATCGGCATGCTGACCCTCGGCAAGCCCACCGGGGAGCACTTCCGCCAGGAGATCCTCGAACTCGCCGACGACCTCTCCCGCAGGGCCGCCCTCGCCCTCGACAACGCCCGCCTCTACTCCGAGCGCACCGCCATCAGCCGTTCCCTCCAGCGCAGCCTGCTGCCGCCCGGCTCCCCCGCCATCCCCGGCATGGAGGTCGAGGTCATCTACCGTGCCGCCGGCGAGGGCAACGAGGTGGGCGGCGACTTCTACGACGTCTTCCCGATCCGCGACGGCGCGTACGGCTTCGCCATCGGAGACGTCTGCGGTACGGGTCCCGAGGCGGCGGCGGTGACCGGCCTCGCCCGCCACGCCCTGCGCCTCCTGGCCCGCGAAGGCCTCGGCGGGCCCGCGGTGCTGGAGCGGCTCAACGCGGCCATTCTCGACGAGGGCGTCCGCAGCCGCTTCCTCACCCTCCTCTACGGGGAACTCCACCCCCAGCCCGACGGCGGCGCCCTGATGAAGGTCGTCTGCGCGGGCCACCCCCTGCCGCTGCGCCTGCGCCCGGACGGCGAGGTCACCGCGGCGGCGGAACCGCAGCCGCTGCTCGGCGTGATCGACGACCTCGATCTCTACGAGCAGACCCTGACCCTGGAACCGGGTGACGTCCTGCTCTGCGTCACGGACGGCGTCACCGAACGCCGTGAGGGCACCCGGATGCTCGGTGACGACGGCCTCGCCGAGGTCCTCACCACCTGCACCGGCCTCACGGCGGGCGCCGTCGCCTCCCGGGTCCTGCGCGCGGTCGAGCGCTTCGCCGCCGAACCGGCCTCGGACGACATGGCGATCCTGGCCTTCCGGGTCCCCGAGCAGCGCGAGGGTTCCTGAGCCCTACCCCTTCCGGGTGAGCGGGACGCCGAGGACGTCACGCGCGTAGTTCTCCACGAAGCCCGGCAGCCACACCTCGGCCGCCATCTCCTCGAAGACCTTCACCACGCGCTCGTCCGGCTCGTCCGTGAGCACGACGATCCGCCAGGTGTTGGTGGGCCGCGCCGCGGTACCGGCGACTCCGTGCTGAACGTGGAAGAGCGGCTGCCCCGTCCCGGCGGACAGCCGGCCTTCCGGCGCCTCGGGGAACTCGGCCCTGCCGAGGAAGGTCACGACCTTCTCCTCGTGGTCGAGGTACACCTCCTCCAGCACCAGCCCGTACTCGTCGGGCCTCAGCCACAGCCGCTGGGCCGAGCGCCGTACGAATGCGTCGCCGAGCCCGACGGCTCCGTCCTCCCGCCCGGGCACCCAGGCAGTGGCCGTGCCCTCCTGCACGACGTACGGGATGAAGGCGGCCGGATCGCCAGCCTTCCGTACCTCCATGTCCCAGAGCATGTCCGCCGTGAAGACGAGCGGCTCGCCGTCCGTCTCGTACCACCGCGCCAGGACGCCGTTGACGTCGACCGGCGGCAGCACGGCCCGGCTGTACCGGGCGTCGTTCCACGCGCGCTCGAATTCGGCCTGGGCCGCCTTGTTGTCCAGCATTACCGCTCTCCCTGCTCATGGGCTGTCGCGCCGCAGGCGAGACTAGAACGCAAAAAAGGCCCCCGCCATGAGGCGGGGGCCTTTTTGTCAAGTCAGAGCCCTTTAACGGAATCGAACCGTTGACCTTCTCCTTACCATGGAGACGCTCTACCGACTGAGCTAAAAGGGCGGGTTGTTCGGCGGCGTCCTACTCTCCCACAGGGTCCCCCCTGCAGTACCATCGGCGCTGAAAGGCTTAGCTTCCGGGTTCGGAATGTAACCGGGCGTTTCCCTAACGCTATGACCACCGAAACACTATGAAGTTGGAACTCAAGCCGGCAAGGCGAGTTCGTTACTTCAGAACTAACACAGTGGACGCGAGCAACTGAGGACAAGCCCTCGGCCTATTAGTACCAGTCAGCTCCACCCGTTACCGGGCTTCCACATCTG